>JBJMVL010000055.1:0-12418 GCA_045810735.1 Alphaproteobacteria bacterium | reverse complement strand
CACATCGCTCTTCAACGACTCGCACTTTCATCTGACGAATTATATTCAGAAGGGGCCGACTGCCCGCGAATACCTTGCCACCATGGGCGACAAAATCGGCCGCTCCACGTTGTTTGGTATACCGTTGCAGCAAACCTGGGCGTACGAGAACTCGGGCAACTACGCACCGACCTATTATCTCCAGTCGGACGCGCCGCTGTATTACTACTCATTTACCGATGCCATCATCGCCACGGAATACCTCTCGCTCTCTTCCAAAGAGCGAGGACGCTTCGACCCTATGATTACCGGTTTCAATCCGGCCGACATGTACGGTGTCGATCATATCCGGCGCGTGTTGCTCACGTTCCCCGGCGTGTTCGAGGGCATCGGCGAATTCACCATCCATAAGGAATTCGTGTCGTCAAAGGTCGCCGGAAACGGAGCGAGTCTTCTCAATCCGGCGCTGGACCGCATCTTCGATTTCGCGGCCGAGGCGGGGCTGGTTGTTCTCATCCACTGCGATATCGACACGCCCTTCGACCAGCCGGACAAGGAACCGGTTTACCTCGTGCAGATGCGCGAGCTCGTCAAACGGCATCCGAAGACTACTGTTATCTGGGCGCACACCGGCCTTGGGCGCGTGGTGCGGCCGGTCGGATCGCAGGCGAGCTTCCGGCCGATGTCCAACAAAAATCACCTGGAGCTTCTTTCAGACCTGTTGGCCGATCCCAATCTGAGAAATCTCCATTTCGATATCTCGTGGGACGAAGTTGCCAAATACGTGGTCTCCTCACCCGACGTCGAGAAAAGAACCGCTGCGCTCTTCAATCGCTACCCTGACCGTTTCCTGTTTGGATCGGATGTCGTGGCGCCGAAGGATCTGGACACCGTGCTTCGCGTCTATCACATGTGGGAGCCGGTCTTCGGGCAACTGACTCCGCAAGCGAAGACCGCCATCCTGAAAACGAACTACGAGCGCCTTTTCGATGCAGCGCGCGTGCGCGTGCGGGCGTGGGAAAAGCAGAATTTAAAGTAATTGCGCACCACCCGCAACGGACGTTCGAGCGGCTCAAGCAACGCTAAGAATTGCCATATTCGTAAGAGCAAAACATCGAGAACCTAGGTCTCAATGGACCAAGGTCCAATTGCCGCTCTTTGCATCGCACTGTGACATTCCCATGGTCGCGTCGTACGCGTGTTCATGCGTTTCGGTGCGGCCCGAGCGAAGGGGAATGTACGATGGTTCGTGTGCGCCTTGGCGACGAACTGCTTTGGGGCAAGCGGACGGATAAGAACTGCGCGTCGGGCGACGACCCGCGCTTTCAGTTCACCGGCAGATACAGCTCTGAGTCAAAAATAGAGGGACCGGGCAGCGCCGTCATGGCCAGGATAGGACCCGCGCTCCTCGCCTGGGCACTGGCGTTCGCGCTGCTGCCGAGCGCCGCCTATTCGCAAACAGCTTCGAGTGTCGACGATAACCCGCAGGTGCAGCAGCGCCTGAAAGAACTCAAATCGATGAAGAAGGACCTGCTTCGCAAGATGCAGAACTTCGACACGCGCATCCATTCGCTCGAAGCGGAGATGAAGCGGCAGAAATCCGAAACGGCGAAGATCGCCGCCAAAGCCGCAGCCCCGCCACCTTCTCCGCCCCAGCCAACTGTAGTTGCCGCCAATCCAGCTATCGTCGCGGCACAAGGCTCGGCGCCGGGCTACCAACCGGAGCCGGAAGGATGGGGAAGCTTCGAACCCGGCAAAGGCTTCGTGCTGGCGCGCGGCCCGTGGGGTGAAGTGTCCACGAGTCTGCTTGCCTATGTGCGGTACCTCAATCAGCTCGGACTCGATTCCACCTACACCGATGCCTTTGGCCGCAAGACGACCTTGCAGCTGCGCCAGGACGTGATGTTCAACAAGGTCAATCTGAGCTTCAAAGGCTGGCTGCTGGATCCGAAATTCGAGTACCGCGTGTGGATCTGGACGCAGCAGCCGGCTCAAGGCGAAGGCGCGCAAGTCGTTGTCGGCGGCCATTTGGGCTACCACTTCAACGACTATTTCAATGTCTTCGGCGGCATCGCTCCGCTTCCCGGAACGCGCACCACAAACTGGACCTATCCATTCTGGCTGAAGGTGGACAACCGCACGGCTGCGGACGAGTTCTTCCGCCCATCCTACACCATGGGATTCTGGGCCAACGGCGACATTCTCGACGATCTGGAATATCGCGTGATGATTGCCAACAACCTCTCGACATTGGGCGTATCGGCAAACCAGCTGGACAACGATTTCTCCACCGTCTCCGGCGCGCTTTGGTGGATGCCGACCACCGGCGAATATGGCCCGGCCCTCGGCTTCGGGGACTTCGAAGGCCACGAAGACGTGGCGACCTTGTTTGGCGTCGCCTACACGCGCAGCCGCGAGGACAAGCAGTCCCAGCTGAACACCGGTTCGTTCGAGAACACCTCGATCCGCCTGTCCGACGGCACACAACTGTTTGCCCCGAATGCGTTCAACACGGACGGCCAGGTGAACAGGGCCACCTATCAGATGCTGGACCTGAATGCGGGCGTGAAATACGAGGGCTTCTCACTCGAGGGCGAGTATTACGCGCGCTGGATCAGCGATTTCAGAACCACGGGATTCGTGCCCGTGAGCAATCTCTTCGATCAGGGCTACCAGCTTCAGGCATCGGCCATGGCGATCCCACGGCAGTTGCAGGTGTACGCAGCCGGCTCGCAGGTGTTCGGACAATACGGCAAGCCGTGGGACGCAACGGTCGGTCTCAACTGGTATCCGTTCGACCGGCGTGAAGTGCGCATCAACTCGCAGGCGACCTACATGTTCCATTCTCCGGTCGGCGGCATCTCCTATCCCTACATCGTCGGTGGCACCGGCTGGATCTTCAACACCGATTTCATGATCGCCTTCTGATCGCCGGCTTCTAAGTTGCGCTGCACCGATGGGTAGTCCCTCCGGGCCGGTGCTCTCGGCGTGATGCGCACGATCAGGTCGTTCTCGCGCCAGAGTTCGATCGGCATGTCGAGATAGATGGACAGCGCGCGGCTACACCTTATCGCTGAGTCATGGTGCGTCGATTCGATTGATAAGAGCGCGGATCATCTCTTCCGAGGAGTCGAGGAACTTGAGGGCATAATGCATTCCGTCCTTGTACAGGCTTTTGCCAGCCGCCGCTGTTACATAGGATGGACATAGCCCAAAGCTGGCGCGGAATCTGCGTACAAATTCGTACCAAATTACTGGCCATCATTCCGTAGCTGGCCGTTTCGCGCCATCCGCCGATCACGAAGGTTTCGCTCTTGGCAAACTTTACCTTCTGCCAGCCGTCGTTGCTTCCACTTCGGCACCACCCCGCTGATATGTCTCCGGTTTCGGCCAATACCGCCGTCACCATTTGAGCCGTGCTACAGGGCTTTCCGGCTTCGCGTAGGGCCTTGAGAATCGCGCCCGTCATTTCGCCCTGCTTGAACAGGTGTATGCGCTGGTATGGCTTCTTTGGCCGTATGGAGCCGGGACTATAGGAGGCATCAAACAGCGTCAGCGTGTCATCGACACTGGCAAGTTGTGTCTGCTTCCAAGTGATCTGCTTCTTTAGCTGTTCCAATTCGCCGGCGAGGGTAGCGCGTTTCTCGCGAAGCGCCGCCAGTACGTACTTATTACCCAAGGGACTGTTGCTCATGCCGCTAATCTAAGCAGCGGCTCCCCGATTTCATTTTCCCTTTGCGCCAACATACCGAGGGTATCTGGACACCATCATTAGAATGAGCGGACTGCTCCGATCTGCGGGCGCAGTGCGGCCATGAAGTTGCGCGCCGGGCTAACTTTTTGGTGGCCGCTACAATCACCACCTCATGATCGAACTCAGGGCGCACCCGGTGGTGGTGGTGCGATTAAGACAGCTGCCGACAGCGCCATGATCTTGCCGCGACGGATCATGATGCAGAATTCGCCGCCGCCGAGCTGGTCGCGCAGATAGTCGCACAATTCGTGCATCGGAAACGGCCGGCAGGTTAGAACAGCTGGCTTCAGTCGATGATCGCCATTCAGGCGGTAGACTGTCAGCCGCAATCGCGGATCACGATCTTGGAGGAGATGATAGGCGCGCTCATCGAGCCGATTGTTGGACCAAAGATCGGGAATGCGGCGTTGACGCAGTGCTTTTGGAGGACTCTTGCCGGTGTGTGTCCTGCATTTTGGCAGGTGTGTGGTCTGGTGTGTGCCCTGGTTCTTTACCTGATGTGTGCCCGCCTGGGCGACTCGTTTGGATAAACGCATGGCACCCTCAAAAGCCTGGCTTGGGCGAGAGCATCCCGCACGCGCGAGATTCGGTCGCCGCCTCAAGCGCGTGTCGCCAGCTATCGGCGGCTTCGCGTGAGATCAGGGTTCGGCGACCCGCCTTAAATGGCTTAAGACGTCCACTTTTTATTTCGAGATACGCGAAGCTGCGCGAAATACTGTACGCGCGGCAAAAGGACGGAATGTCATAAGCCTGAGGCTCTGCAAACATCGGCATTCAAGTGTCTCCGTGTAACTTCAGAGGGAGACTCTCGGTGCTCTTCGAACCCCAGTCCAAAAACGAAAGGTTTTCAGGTACGCGACGAAATCCTTCACTGTTGCAAAATCAGCCTTGGGGCGAACTACCCGTCGCGATAATAGCGCCGCCTGTCACCCTTGCGCAGCTGTGTCAGTGTTCCGGCTGGAATGATTTCTCCCAGCACAATCCCTGCGAGAATCTCGGCCTCTCGGTTTGGGGCTCGCGGCGGCCTATTCGGCTTGTGCTTGGTGAATGACTGCAAGAGGTCGAACACAGCGAGGAGCGTGTAGGCGCGTTCCGCGACCTGACGTTGGGGGCGAGTACTCTTTTCGTATTCGCTGGCCGTCATCGAAACACCATCCGCATTGACGAGACGGCGACGGTCATTCGGTTCCAACCCTTCTGCCTCGCTACGCAGCATTTGAGCGAACGTCACCATTCCCGGCTCGGGCTCGCCATTGAGGTAGGTCGCGCGGATGTCAAAACTCAGTTGGCCTAGGTCAGGATCATTTGCGATGTCGTCTGCCAACGCGCGAAGCTTTTTCGACAGGCGCGCTCGCCGCTTGACGGTCTGCGGCCAAGGTTCCTTGTCCTGTTCCCATTCGTCGGGAATGCCCGCAAGATTCCGCAGCAGGATTTCTGCCGCGCGTTCCGAGAAGCCGCCCTCCTTTAGTTGTGTAAGGATACCGGCAACCGCCTCGTTCTCTTGCAAGCGCCGATACCGAGCGGCGACTTCCGCGCGAACTGAATCTTCCCACGTTGCGTCTTCAAAGTCTGGTGGTCGCGTCATCGAACACATGACTTGGATACGCCGAAAAAATGTGTTTTGCGCGACACGGCTGCAAGTGCCCGCAACTTGGACTTCGGGTACGTTGGGGCCTGATCACGAAAGCTCAGCGCTACATCATTCATGGGTGCGTTTATGGGTAACGGCGGTCCGCATCCGCTAAGTTGTTGATAAACCTGATATATTATAGTGTTCGTGGCGGACAGGGAGGGATTCGAACCTCCATTCGTCTTAGCGGGTTTCCATGGCGTGAGGCCGGAATCTACCATCACGGAACAAGCTCCGCCCGGGGATGCGATTGCCTTCGCACGCCGCGAAGAGTCTTTCCCTGCTTGCCTCCCGCGGGCGTCAAATCGCTAATGTTACAAATCGACAACAGACAGCCGGCTGTCCGGTTTTTGTCCGGTTGCCGACGCCTTCCCAGAGGGGTGCGGGAACAGTAACGATACCCATCAAGAATCCCGCACCACCGATGCCGAAACAACCACGCGCCACCTATCCTACGCTCTTCAGCCACCAATCTTTGCTGGCAGGGCTAAACATCTGCGATTCTTCGAACCTGCGAGTAATTCCTACCTTGCTCAATGAAGAGCAGGTCGCACAAGTTCTTCGAGTGAGGCCGTGCACGGTGAGAAATGAGCGCCTTCGGGGACTCATCGGCTTCACAAAAGTGGGAAACGGTACTTCTACACCGTCAAACACCTCCGAGATTATATCGACAACCAATCGGTGAATGCATGCGTCAGCAAAGCCGCAACTCCGCCCCAAAGCCTGGTCAAATCGGCGAATACTGGATCAGCAAGAAGTCCGGCCGCGACGGCGCCTCCGGTGCATGGTGCCGGACCTGGTACGACGCCCGCGCAAGACAAACATGCCGTGTCAGCCTTGGCACAGCGGACTTTCATGAGGCCAGCCTCGCCCTTGCGAACTGGATCATCACCAGCGGTCAGGGGCACACCGACATTGCTCCGGAAAGCGTGCTAGTTGAAGAAATTTTGCTCACCTATTGGCACCAACATGCGCAACACCTCGCAAGTGCGAAGACCGCCTGGAACGGCCTCGCTTACTGGCAGGAATTTTGGCATAGCAAGACGGTTGCTGAGATTACGCCACACGAACAACGGCGTTTTCAAAATTGGCTATCTTGCAAGGGCATCGAAGCTGGCGGAATCGATCGCGTACTCGCGGATGGTCGCGCTGCACTAAACCGGGCCGTAAAATGGGTGCAGCTGAGCAAGGCGCCACACATATTTCAAATCCAGACAGCAGAGGATCGTCGGTCGCGCGAGCCGCTAGGACGACCCGTCGTGCCCGCCGAAATCGCGTTGCTCATGGATGCCGCGAAGTCGCGTCATATGCTTACTTATCTGGTTATCGGAGCGAATACGCTTGCAAGACCTTCCGCAATTCTCGAGTTGCGAGCGGCGCAGTTTGATGAGCCGCACAACCGGATAGACCTCAATCCACCCGGCCGGCGTCAGAACAAGAAACACCGACCTATCCTGGCGGTCACGCCCACTCTTCTGCCGTGGCTCAAAGGAGTGACCAATCCCACGCAGCGTTACGTGACGTTTGCCGGACAGCCCATCAAGTCGATAGATACTGGATGGACCCTTCTTCGCGAGCAAGCGGGCTTGACAGGCGTGTGACGCCGTATTCTGTCCGGCATGGCATGGCTCGCGAATTGAGGAAGCGCAAGGTACCGAAAGAGCAGATCAGCTTGGTCCTTGGCCATTTGCCAAAAGATTCAGACGCGACAACTTGCATCTACGCCCCGTACAAACCCGACTACTGTTCGGAAGCAATTGCAGCAATCGAAGCGGTGATGATGCAGATTCGGGAGCATCTGCGGCGGGTGAACATCGATCAACCGACGCGTAATGCTGCACAACTCGCGGCCGCGGTCCCCGGCAAAGCCAAGGCAGGTATTGGCGAGGCAAAACGTGAGGAAGTCCGCTTCCTCATTTTGTCCGTTTTGCCACATGCTGAGGTGGTGAAACGGAGCGGTGTTTCGAGCGGCACTGTAAGTGTGATTCGGAGTGAACTTCGTGCTGCAATTCCGCTCTATCGCAACTCAGAATCGGGCGTTTACGTGCCGTTTGCGTGCCGCGACAATGAAAGTTCAGCAGATTCGAAATGCCAACCCATTGAAAACATTGGTGGGCCCGGCAGGACTCGAACCTGCGACCAGACCGTTATGAGCGGCCAGCTCTAACCAGCTGAGCTACAGGCCCACCGAGGGCCCTCGTCCTAGCAGGAATTGACTTAGGCACGGAATGGAAATCCAAAGCAGTGACGTGGAGCCCGGACCCTCGGGCCCCATTGAACAGGTTGGACATGGCTAACACCAAGATCCTGGTCGGCGACGTGGGAGGGACCCATGCACGGTTCGCCGTCGTCGACACGGCGGAAAAGCCGTTTCGCATTCAGCAGCACGATGAGATCGACACCAAGGAAGCGGGCAGCTTCCAGGTCGCGCTGAAAACCTATCTAAATCGTGTGGGAATTGAGCAACCGTCGGCGGCGGCCATCGCGGTGGCCGGACCGGTGACAAATGGCCGGGTCCATTTCACAAATAGCGGCTGGGAAATCTCCGAACAGGAACTGCGGCAAGTCGGGTTTGCACGCGCGCTGCTGATCAATGATTTCGCTGCGCTGGCCTTTTCGGTGGCTGCACTGCCACCTGAAGCTTTTCACACCATTGGCCCGGCACTCGACGGCATGGCGGATGAGCCAATCAGCATCGTCGGCGCAGGCACAGGCTTCGGCGTTTCTTGTCTGGCGCGGTATCGCGTCCGCGCCGTTCCTATCGCGACAGAAGGCGGCCATATGAGCTTTGCGCCACGCAGCGAGGCGCAGATTGCGGTCCTCCAAGTGCTCGCAAAGCGGTTCGGGCACGTTTCGCTCGAGCGTGTGGTTTCCGGGCCGGGACTGGAGCACATCTATAGCGCGCTGGAAGAAATTGCGGGGCGACAAGCGCAATCATTGTCTGCAGAACAAATTTCAGACGCGGCAGAGGACGGCGAACCGAAGTGTCGTGCGGCGCAAGATATGTTCTGTGAGATCTACGGCGCGGCCGCCGGTGATTTCGCGCTGGCGCATGGCGCCCGCGGCGGCGTGTACATCGCGGGCGGTATCGCGGCCAAAATAGAACCGTACCTGCAAGGGTCCAATTTCCGTGCCGCCTTCGAAGACAAAGGCCGCCTCTCCAATTTCGTGAAGCCAATTCCAACCAAGCTGATTGTCGATCCAAACGCCGCTTTTTTGGGCGCCGCCTATGCGAGTCTCGAATTCAGTGACGACTCTGAATCGTGAGGCTGAACATCAATCGTGCTGGTGATGACTGCCCTCCAGCCGTTGATGCGCCTGGCACCGGCGACTGATCAAAGTTTGGTTTGCCGGAAGGTCGCTTTACTTCTTCGTCTTGCGCGAGCTTTTCCGCTTTGAACCGGATTTGCGCTTGCGGGAGCTGGACTTCCGTTTGCTGCCACCTTTTTTCGGCGGAACCTTCTTGCCCTTCTTGCGGGCTTCCGAAAGGCCGATGGCAATCGCCTGCTTGCGGCTCTTCACCTTGCCGCCTTTGCCACCTTTGCCGCTCTTGAGCGTGCCCTTCTTGCGCTTGTGCATCGCGCGCTTCACGTCCTTGCCGGCGCTACGCGAATACCTGGCCATCAGTACCTCCCAAGCTGGTTAGGAACCTCAGATCATACGTACTGGTTGCGCTACTGTCAGCCCCGCGAGAGAGCGAGCCGCAATAGCCGCTCCTTCAGACAATCGATGCCACCCAGCACGCCATATCCCCCGACCGCGCCAGCGTAGGAATAGGTGATGACGCGGTCCTGATGCTGATACGTGCCCGCCATGCCGACAATCTGCCCCGCGCGCGCGGCTTGAAGGAGCCGTTCAAGTTCCTGAACCAAGCTCTCGTTCACTGACGGCTGCTGGATGGGAAGGTCTGCCCCATTCAGGCTGACAATCTGTGCCGACATATCCGCGCGCCGGTGAATCGACGGCCAAAGCCTAGCAGGCGATTCGCGGCTTTGCGCAACATGAAACGGAAAGGCGCCACACGCGGCGCCTTTCCCATACGGACTTATGTGCAACTTACATCGTCGTCGTGCTGCCACTGCCGAACGTGGTCTGACCGCCACTGCTGCTCGACTGGCCGGATGCCAGGGATTGGTCTTTCACCCGGATGTTGTTCTGGACGTGCTTCACGCCTGAAACCGATTCTGCGCAATCCTCGGCAAGGCGGCGCTGCTGACGCGTGCGCACGGTGCCGGATAGCGTGACCTCCTGGTTGGAAACTGTCACATCGATTTCCGATGCATCGACCAGCGGATCGTCGGTCAGGCGGTCTGAGACATCCTCGCGGATGCGCTCGTCCGACCGGCTATAGTTTTTCGGTCCCCGTCCGCGATGTTCGTCCATCTGTCGCCGCCGCTCGGCATCCCTGTCGCCGAACCAGGAGGAGACTTCGTCGGTGGCTCGATCCCACCAGTCGCGCTCGCGACTGCCGTAGTCAAGTCCACCTCGGCCATAATCACGGCCGGACGAACGGCCGCTGCTCGACCCTCCGCCGCCGCCGTAGCGGCGCTCGTAGTCACTTACATAGGTGCCGAAGCCGCCACCCTGATATCCGCCCTGGCCGTAGTTGCCATGCTCACGGCCGGAACTGCCGGAGCCATAATCGCGCCCTGAGCTGCCATACTGCCGCGAACGGTTCCCACCAGATTCATACGAACGACCGCCATATTCGCTGCCGCCGCCAGCGCCATAGCCGCCGCTGGAGTAGCGACCGCCACGCTCGTTTCCGCCGAAGTCCTGGTTGCCATACCGGCCACCACCACCAAAGCGCTCGGGATAATTGCGGCTTTCTCCCTCTTCATAGCGGCCGTAGTCGCCTGCCCTTAGCGTGCCCTGATAATCTCGGTCCTGCCGGTTGTCGTGATCATAGGAGCCGCCGCCCTCGTCTTCGTACCGGCTGCTGCGATAGCTGCGGGATTCGCCCCGCCACTCGTCGCGTCCGCGTCCGTAACCGCGATCGCGCTCGTCATCCCACTCACTGCGGGAGTAACGGCGCCCATATCTCTGATCCTGGGGCATTTGTCTTTTCTCCTGTTGGAAAAAGAACCCCAGCCACCTGCGGCGGAAACGCAGCGCTGCTTGCGGCAGTTCCGTAAAAGAGAATCGCCGCGCAAACGGAAGAACGCCGGCGCAGCGATGCTCAATTGAGAGAATACTTGTTCCGCTACCGCTTTGGCGGACCAGAAATGCCGATGGCAGTGCGCAGATCGGCTGGTTTCATGATCTTGCCGTCACGCATCACCAATTCCACCTGGCGCAAGTCACCAATGTTCTTCTGCGGATCGCCATCGATCAGCGCCAGTTCCGCAAGCTTGCCCTTGGCAAGCGAGCCCGTCTCATTCGAGAGACCATAAACTGTTGCCGGGTTGATGGTGGCCGTCGCGAGCGCCTGTTCGGGCGTCAGCCCCGCCTGCACATAGAGCTCCAGCTCGTGAATCAGCTCGAAACCGAAGCCGTCGGTGCCGGCCAGGATTGTCACGTGGCGCTTTTCAAGTTCGGGCACCAGCGCCTGTACCTTTGCGAAGCTTGCGCGCATCCGCGCGCGCGGCATGTCGGGCGCCGGCGCCAGCGCGCTCTGAAGCAGTCCGCGTACAAGCTGTGGCGGCAGCGTGTCGGCATACGCCGCGTCCGCCGGCGGGATGGTACCGGAATCCGGCACCAGCGACGCTTCGAGCACCACGAGCGTCGGGTCGACGGCGATGTGGCGTTTGCCCAGCTCATCGAAGTAGGCCATCATCGCCGGCGAATGCAGATCGACATCGGCGGCATATTTGCCGGTGCCAGCCACGCGGGCGATGGTGTTGGACTTCTGCACAACCTCCTCGGGCATTGCCTGCATCATGACGAAATTCATGTGCGTGATCTCGTCATAGCCATCCCGCACCGCCTGAAGCGGGCGCATGCCGTGGGGGATGTGGCCGTGGACATGCAGGCCCAGCTCGTGCGCGAGCGCCGCCATCGGCTTGACCCATGATGGGTCCATCGAGCCGTAGATCTTGATAGCGAAATAGCCCAGGCGCTTCGCCTTGCGCACCGCTGCGAGCGCTTCCTGCTGGTTGTGCACGACCTCGGCCACTTGCGCGGTGTACGGCCCCGGGCCATCGATCAGGAGCGATGGCACGATACGCTGGCCAAGCAGCTGGCCTTGCTCGATGCGTTTCTTGCGTGCGAGCAGCTCGTCCTGCTGATTGCCGGGATCGCGGACGGATGTGATACCGGAGGCAAGCAGCAGCGGGCCGGTAGAGTCGTCCCCATAGTGCTGGTGATTATCCCATAGACCCGGGATCAGCGTCTTGCCGGTGCCGTCGATGACTTCCGCATTGGCTGGAATTTTAGCTCGCGCTGCAGACGCAACGGACGCTACGCGCCCCTTCGCAACCACGACCGTCATGCCGTTCCGGAATCTGCGCGCGTCGGCGTCGTAGAGCTTCACATTGCGGAAGGCGATCGGTCCAGACGGAGTCTCGGCGATTTTCGCGACAAGTTCGGGCGCGCGCTTGGCCAGCGCGGCGTCCTGGGCTTTCGAAAGTTCCGGCCCGACTTTGGCCCAGCCCTCCGGCAGAAAATCGAGAAAGCCAGCAACGCCGAACAGTTTGTTACCCTCCAACCAGATGGGGAACGGTGAGAGCCCGAAACCCGTCAGCGCGTAAGCGGTAAGCGTTTTCGTTTCGCTGCCGTTCGACACGCTGAGAGTCGTCAGCGGCTCAAGCTGCGCCCGGCCGGAGGGCAACAGGTCGAGCGAGTGATTTGGCGCCTTCAACAGATCATCGATGATGAAGCTGTACGAATCGAAGCTGCCACCGAAGGCCACGTAGTCCAGGCCGGCGCGCAGCTTGCCATTGCCGCGATCCACCGGACTCGTCCAGCTGTAAGCTCCGTCCTTCGCTACATAGATTTCTGCCGCATCGCCGCCCGGCGTATGCCCACGGATGACCATGATCTGCAGTGAACCGTCCGGTGCGAAGCGGTTCTGTTCGTCGATATCCGAGACGAAGCCACGCAGGTTGAGGCTGTAT
>JBJMVL010000054.1:0-24157 GCA_045810735.1 Alphaproteobacteria bacterium | reverse complement strand
GTCGGACAGGCGCAGATCGGCCAGCGATTTGAAATCGATCACTGCGGTTTGTGTGGCCTTGTCCCCGTGCACGGAGATGCGCGTCTTCATCGGATTGCGCGCGAGGTGAAGCCCGGACTTGTTGTCGCGCAGCGCTTCGCCCAACAGTCCGTTGGCGGTGATGGCGATCTCATAGTGACCGGCGCCGCCGCGATCGATCGACAGCTTCTGCGCCAGATCGAAACAGCCGGACAGGAGAAACAAAAGGGCTATCGCACCAGCAGCCTTTGCCCCGCGATAGACGACAGAAATCACAGCGTCACATCGCCTTCGCCGAACACGCGGGCGAAGATCGCGTCCACATGCTTCAGGTGGTATCCCAGGTCGAACAGCGTCTCGAGTTCTGCCGGCGGCAGCGCGCGCGTCACGTCCTTGTCCGTCTTCAGCAGCGACGGCAGATCGCCCTCGCCGTTCCAGGCGCGCATGGCATTGCGCTGCACCAGCCGGTACGCCTCCTCGCGGCTCACACCGGCTTGCGTCAACGCCAGCAGCACGCGCTGGCTGTGCACCAGCCCATGTGTGCGCTCCAGGTTCTCTTTCATGCGCTCCGGATAAACGAGCAGCTTGTCGACCACGCCCGCCGCACGCGCCAGCGCGAAATCCAGCGTGATGGTGGCATCCGGCCCGATGTAGCGCTCCACCGAGGAATGCGAGATGTCGCGCTCGTGCCACAGCGCCACGTCCTCCAGCGCCGGCGTCACATAGGCGCGCACCATGCGCGCGAGCCCGGTGATGTTTTCCGTCAGCACCGGGTTGCGCTTGTGCGGCATGGCGGACGAGCCCTTCTGCCCTTCCGAGAAATACTCCTCCGCCTCCAACACCTCGGTGCGCTGCAGATGGCGGATTTCGGTGGCGAGACGCTCCAGCGAACTCGCAATGACGCCAAGCATCGCAAAATAGGCGGCATGGCGGTCGCGCGGGATTACCTGCGTGGAGATGGCTTCCGTTTTCAGCCCCAGCTTCGTCGCGACATGCGCTTCCACGCGGGGATCGATGTTGGCGTAGGTACCGACCGCGCCAGAAATGGCGCAGACGGAAATCTCCTCGCGCGCCGCGATCAGCCGATCCCTTGCCCGTTCAAACTCGGCATAGAAGCTCGCCAGCTTCACGCCGAAGGTTGTGGGCTCGGCATGAATGCCGTGGCTACGGCCGATGGTGACGGTGTTCTTGTGCTCCAGAGCGCGACGCTTCAATGCGGCAAGCAGCAGGTCGAGGTCGGCGAGCAGAATGTCGGAGGCGCGCTTCAGCTGCACTGACAGACAGGTGTCGAGCACATCGGACGACGTCATGCCCTGGTGCACGAACCGCGCTTCCGGCCCTACGATTTCGGACAGATGCGTCAGGAAGGCGATCACGTCGTGCTTCACCTCGCGCTCGATGGCATCGATCCGCGCGATGTCAAATGCCGCGCCGCGCCCTTTCTCCCAAACTTTCGCCGCCGCATCCTTAGGAATGATGCCAAGTTCCGCCATCGCATCGGCGGCATGCGCCTCGATCTCGAACCAGATGCGGAATTTCTCTTCCGGCGACCAGATGGCGGTCATGTCTGGCCGGGCATAGCGCGGGATCATCCGGGTTCCTTCGCGTTCAAACGCCCTTGTACAGCATGGCGCAGCCTCAGCGGGAGGGCACGGAAGTCCCGACGCCGGTTTCGCTCACGGAATAATTTCAAATATGGTGCCGCAACCGTAGCCATCGCAGCTTTCGCGGCGACCGCCCTGCAAAGCAGTCCCGAACAGATGGCCGTCGCGATCCACGACGAGCGGCGAATCGGGTGCAACTCCATCTCTGCGGCCGGCGAAGGCATGCAGCACAGTGTATGTTCCATCGGCAGCGATCTTGAATACGGTTCCGCACCCGGCGGTGCCGCAGCGGACAACACCGCCGCCGGCTTCAGTCGTCCCGTAAAGATTTCCGCTGTTGTCTTCGGCTAATCCGGCGTCCGGAGACCAACCGTCTGTCCCATTGAATGCGTGAACAATGGTCTTCGTCCCGTCGGTCGCTATCTTGAACACTATGCCACAATAGAGGCCGCCGTGAGAGCCGCAAATCGACTGGCCACCACTGGCGACCCCGAACAGATTGCCTCCCTGGTCGATTACCAACTCGCCCGACGGGTTTTGTCCATCGGTGCCGCCCTCAAATGCATACAGGACGCTCTCTTGCCCATCTGAGGAAAGCCTGTAGACGGTGCCGCAGCCGTATCCCTGGCAACCCCTTCCGCCCAATTGTGTTACGCCATAAAGATTGCCAACCTTGTCGGCCACGAGTCCGCCGACTGGGAATGCGCCGTCGCTTCCGCCGAAGACATGCAGCACAAATATCATTCCGTCTGGCGCAAGCTTATAGACAGTTCCGCACCCGTTGCCGTCGCAGCCGTTGCCGCCGCCTTGGTTGGTTGTGCCGTAGAGAGCGCCACTCTTGTCGATGAGCAACGCACCCAAGGGCGCGTCGCCATCGCTGCCGCCCTGGAATGTGTAAAGGGTCGTGAAGCTCCCATCCCGTGTCACCTTGAAGATGGTGCCACGCTCGCCTGTCACTCCATACAGGTTGCCGCTGGTGTCGGCGACGAGCCCATCTGGCTGAGAACCGTCGGCGCCGCGCTGGAACTGGTAAAGTGTCTTCTGGTGACTATCCCTGTTCAGCAAGAAGACAGTACCGGCATTCCCATTGCCACCGGAAAAGGTGGTCCCGTAGAGAACGCCCTTTGTTAAAACAAGCTTCCCTCCGGGATTCGCGCCCATGGCATAGCTTCGGAATTTATGAAGCGTCTGAAATGCGCTTGCGCGCGTTGCCTGACCACCGCAAAGCAGGAGCGCCGCTGCGCATGCGAATGCACCCGTTTGCAGGCGCGAAATAGAGGTCTTCATTATTCCTCCGTTTCCAGATGCCGTGACGCAGATTGGTTCGTGTAACAAGGGGCCGATTAACGCGACCTCCCGCTTTCGCTATTTCGGTATCCAGGCGTTCCGCGTACCGACCATATCGGCAGCCCCGCCGCCGTCCTCCTGCAGGCTCCCGTCCGGCCCGTACACATAGAAGCCGCCGTTGAAGTGGAGCGAAACGTACCCGCGCTCATCCGCCGTGATGGATACGATGTTGGCGGGCGGGCTGAAGCCGCCGAGCTGGCTCACCGCGAAGGTGGATTTGTTCATGCCGGCAGCCACGGTGTCCGCGTCCGTTGCGGCGTAAACGAAATCGTTGTTGGCAGCCATGGAGCAGTGCGAGCTGGCGCCACCGTTGAGCCCGAGTGAGACCTGTTTCGTCAGCGAAACCTGTATCGAGTCGGAGCTAGCGCTGATCGTGTCCGTGCGCGTGTAAACGCTTAGGGTGATCGCCGCAGATGGCGACGTGCGCCTGTCTAGTACATAGATGACGCGCGTGACGACGTTGTTCTTCTGTTTCGCTTTACCTTCCAGAACGGCGCAAGCCTGCTCGAAGGGCGACAGGGTGCCGCTGCCGTAACAGCCGGAGCTTTGCGGAAGGCTGCCGCAGACGACATACGAGATGGAGGTGCCGCCGCCCGAATAGGTAGTGAAGAGCCCGGCATCGAGCTTCTGCGCGGAAGCGGGCGCGCTTGCTGCAACGACCGCCAGCATGACGGTGCCGGACGCAAGTACAAAATTTCTGAGATTCATGAATGCCCCCTCTTGTTTCCCTGAGCTGCCGAACCGGCAGCATTCCCATTTTTATGTCGAAAAGGAACGGTCGCGGGAACAGCAAAAGCCTGCGGTAGCCGAGATTCGGCTATGATCGCCACGGCGACCCGCCTAGAAGCGCGGGTAAGAAGGCTTCGGCGCAGACTTAGTAATTACCGACAAGCACCGCGTCGAATTTGGTCTGTAGATAGGCGCGATGGGCTTCGGTCAGCTTACCGCCATCTGCCGCTTGTAACTGCAAGCCTTCTTTTCGCACGGCGAGAATGGCCGTCCGTTTTTGCCGTGCGCGCGGGTAAGTGACGTCAGGAAACACAGCGGTCGCACTGATGCTAGCCTTGCCAGCAGCGGCAGCACCACCATCCGAAACACCTGGAGCGGCGGCGAGAGAGGATGCAACCAGGAGCGGCGCGGCCAGTGCGGTTAATATGAGCATTTTCATCGTGGCTCTCCCAAGACGCGGCTCCAAGGGCATTGCACTCCAGAAAGCCGGGGCGGACAAGAGCTGACACGTTCTCCCGATATTTCCCGGCTGTTCCCGCTAGAAATTCAAACTGACGCATTACCCTGAATTCGACTGAACGGCTCCGGAACATCATTCGAAATATCCCTTGGCAGCAGCATGTTAATAGCCTCTTGCAATTCGGAACAAAGCATGCACAGTCGCACCCATCGGTTCTCGCTTCCGGTGGGAAGCGGCTCGTGAAATAAGGAGAGGAACAGTGATGAAAGAGGCGCTTTTGCGGGTGGTCGGCAAGGAAGAAGGATCGGAGCGCAAGCGCGCGCTGGATGCGGCGCTCAGCCAGATCGACCGCGCCTTCGGCAAGGGCTCGGTGATGAAGCTGGGCCAGCGCGATCCTGTGACCGAGGCCGACACGGTGTCCACCGGTTCGATTGGGCTCGACATTGCGCTCGGCATCGGCGGCTTGCCGCGCGGCCGGGTGATCGAGATTTACGGGCCGGAATCCTCCGGCAAGACGACCTTGGCACTGCATGCGGTGGCGGAAGCGCAGAAGAAGGGCGGCATTGCCGCCTATATCGATGCCGAGCACGCGCTCGACCCGATCTATGCCCGCAAGCTGGGCGTGGATGTGGACGAGCTGCTGATCTCGCAGCCGGATACCGGCGAACAGGCGCTGGAAATCACCGACACTCTGGTGCGCTCCGGCGGGGTGGACATCGTTGTGGTGGATTCGGTGGCGGCGCTGACGCCCAGGGCCGAGCTCGAAGGCGAGATGGGCGATCAGCTGCCAGGCCTACAGGCGCGGCTGATGAGCCAGGCGCTGCGCAAGCTCACCGGCTCTATCTCCAAATCCAACACCATCGTCATCTTCATCAATCAGATTCGCATGAAGATCGGCATCATGTTCGGCAATCCGGAAACCACCAGCGGCGGCAACGCGCTGAAATTCTACGCCTCGGTGCGGCTCGATATCCGCCGCATCGGCTCCATCAAGGACCGCGACGAGGTGGTGGGAAACCAGACCCGCGTGAAGGTGGTGAAGAACAAGGTGGCGCCGCCGTTCAAGCAGGTCGAATTCGACATCATGTACGGCAAGGGCGTGTCGAAAACCGGCGAACTGCTCGACCTCGGCGTCAAAGCCGGCGCGGTGGAGAAGTCCGGCTCCTGGTATTCGCATGACGGCACCCGCATCGGGCAGGGGCGTGAAGCCGCGCGCAATTTCCTCGAGCAGAACAAGGATATTGCCGCAAGGATCGAAGCGCTCATACGCCAGAACGCCGGACTGATCAGCGCAGCGCTCGCCCATGGCGACCCGGAGAGCAGCAGTAGCGGTAGCGACTGATGGGCAGACGAGCTTGTTGTTCCCTGTTGGCATGGGGAACGACTCCCGAAGGGGCGGTTTGCAAGAACCGCCCCTTCACAGTTTCCGACTGTCATCCCCGGCGAATGCGCGTGCGGATCGCACGCGCGTGAGCGAAGGGGACCCAGACAGCGACGTCAGCTCACGTCAACACAGCGGCACTGCTATATATCTTAACGCTTGGCTAGCTAGCCCATTCGGGCATCTGGCCCCCCTTCCCCTCGCAACGCTGATGCGCTGCTCGGTCGGGGATGACAGGTTTTGGCCTCCTCGCTACAACGATTCCATGACCAGCCTGGCCGATGTCCGATCGAGTTTCGTGGAATTCTTCCGCGCCCGCGGGCACGAGATCGTGCCCTCATCGCCGCTGGTGCCGCGCAACGATCCTACCCTGCTCTTCACCAATGCCGGCATGGTGCAGTTCAAGAACGTGTTCACCGGCGCCGAGAAGCGGCCCTGCACCCGGGCATCCAGCGTGCAGAAATGCGTGCGCGCCGGCGGCAAGCACAACGATCTCGACAACGTCGGGTACACCGCCCGCCACCACACCTTCTTCGAGATGCTGGGGAATTTCTCGTTCGGCGACTACTTCAAGGAAGAGGCGATCGCCTATGCCTGGGATTACGTGCGCAACACCGCGGGGCTGGCGAAGGACCGGTTGTGGGTGACGGTCTATCCGACCGATGAGCAGGCGCGGCAGCTTTGGAAAAAGATTGCCGGCCTTCCGGACGAGCGGATCATCGGCCATGAATCGAATCTCTGGGCGATGGGGCCGGTGGGCCCGTGCGGCTACTGCTCGGAGATGTTTTACGACCAGGGTGAGAATGTTGCAGGCGGCCCGCCTGGTAGCCCTGACGAAGACGGTGACCGCTTCATCGAATTCTGGAATCTGGTCTTCATGCAGTTCGAGCAGGTGGACGAGAACACGCGTCTCGATCTGCCCAAGCCGTCGATTGATACCGGCATGGGGCTGGAGCGCATCGCCGCCATCCTGCAGGGCGTCACCGACAATTACGACACCGACCTTTTCCGCCATCTGATCGCCGCTTCGACGGAGTTGTCAGGCGCGGCCAACACCGGCGAGGCGCGCTTCAGCCACCGCGTGATCGCCGATCATCTGCGCGCCAGCTCATTCCTGATTGCCGATGGCGTGCTGCCCTCCAACGAAGGCCGCGGCTATGTGCTTCGCCGCATCATGCGCCGTGCCATGCGGCATGCGCATCTGATCGGCGCGAAAGAGCCACTGATGTACCGGCTGGTGCCGACATTGGTGGCAGAGATGGGCACGGCCTATCCGGAACTGAAACGCGCCGAGCCGCTCATTGGCGAAACCTTGCGGCTGGAGGAATTGCGCTTCCGCGAAACCCTGGTCCGCGGTATCAAGCTGCTAGATGAAGCCACTGCAAATTTGGGCAAAGGCGGCCAGCTTGCCGGCGAAACCGCATTCAAGCTCTACGACACGTACGGTTTCCCGCTCGATCTCACGCAGGATGCGCTGAAGGCGCGCGGTATTGCCGTCGATCTCGATGGATTCAACACCGCGATGGGACGCCAACGCGCGGAGGCGCGAAAGGCCTGGACCGGTTCCGGTGAAACGGCGGATGAAGCGCAATGGTTCGGCGTAAACGAAGAAATCGGCACCGCCGAATTCCTCGGCTATGACGCCGAGGAAGCCGAAGGCGTCATCGTCGCCATGCTGAAAGATCGCGGGCGTGTGGAGCGCGCGGACCATGGCGAGACCGTGCGCATCCTCACCAACCAGACACCGTTCTATGCCGAATCGGGCGGACAGATCGGCGATCAGGGCGCGATGTTCTCGCGCGCCGGCGCCATCGGTGCGGTGATCGACACCGAGAAGAAGCTCGGCAGCCTGCATGTTCACGTCGTGCGGATCACGCAGGGCGAATTCAAGGTTGGCGACACGGTGGATCTGAAAGTCGATGGCGAGCGGCGACGCGCCACCCGTGCCAACCATTCCGCCACGCACCTGCTGCATGCGGCGCTGAAGCGCGTGCTGGGGCCGCATGTGAGCCAGAAGGGATCGCTGGTGGCGCCCGACCGCCTGCGCTTCGATTTTTCGCATCCGAAGGCGCTCACGGCGGACGAACTCGAGCGCATCGAAAACGACGTGAACGCGGTTATCCGCCAGAACGGCGATGTCAGGACGCGGCTGATGGCGACCGACAAGGCGATCGAGGCCGGTGCCGAAGCCCTGTTCGGCGAAAAATACGGCAATGAGGTGCGCGTGCTCACCATGGGAGAGGACCACGCGCACCACAAACCTTTCTCTGTCGAACTTTGCGGCGGCACGCATGTGCGGCGGCTGGGTGATATCGGCCTCTTCACCATCCTGTCCGACAGCGCTGTGGCGGCGGGCGTGCGCCGCATCGAGGCGCTGACCTCCGAAGGCGCCCGGCGGTATCTGTCGGATCAGGCAGAGCTGGCGCGCGAGGCCGCAGCGACGCTGAAGACCTCTCTGTCCGATCTGCCGCTGCGTGTTCAGCAACTCGCCGATGAGCGGCGCAGGCTGGAGCGCGAGCTCGCGGAGGCAAAGAAGGCGCTGGCGCTGGCCGGCCCTGCGCGCGCCAGCGATGGCGCGGCCATAAAGAAGATTGCCGGCATCAAGACCGCGATGCGGCTGGTGGAAGACATCGCGGCCAAAGATCTGAAAGGCCTCGCCGATGAAGAGAAGGCGCGGCTCGGCTCCGGCGTGGTGGTGCTGGTCGGCACCGCCAATGACAAAGCTTCCCTCGTGGTCGGCGTGACGGACGACCTGACGTCGCGGATCAGCGCCGTCGATCTGGTGCGGCTTGGGGCAGAAGCGCTTGGCGGAAAAGGTGGTGGCGGCCGGCCAGACATGGCCCAGGCCGGCGGGCCGGATGCGTCGCGCGCTGCCGAGGCATTGACAGCAATCGAGCAGCGCCTCGCCAGCCTGGAAACCGCAGCCTAGGCGATGGCGCGGCAGGATCGCTCGCGGAAAAAGAAACAGCGCATCGCGTTGCCGCCGCCTGCGCATACGACTCTGCGGCGGCAATTCTATCAGGTTCTGGAAGCGGGCCACCTGCTGAACTGGCGGGTGCTGCTGTTCGAGGCGGCGCTGATCACGCTGATCGTCGCGAACGTCCTGGCCGTCATGCTCGACAGCGTGAAAGGCATCGGCGACCGGTACTTCACGTTTTTCTACTGGTTCGAAACCGTTTCCGTTCTGATTTTCGCGGTCGAATACAGCTTGCGGCTTTGGGTGGCGGTGGAAGACCCGCGCTACGGCACATATGGGCCGATCCGCGGCCGAATCCGCTATGCGCTCAGCCCGGTGATGGTGATCGATTTCTTCTCCTTCGCGCCAAGCATCATCAATGTCTTCATCCCGAGCGCGCTGGATCTGCGCATATTGCGGCTGTTCCGCCTGCTGCGGCTGATGAAGATTGCGCGCTACTCGCCGGCGCTCAGCACGCTCATCGAAGTCATCAAGGCCGAGCGGCGTGCGTTGCTCGGAACGCTGCTGCTGATCCTCTCCATCATGGTGCTCTCGGCCTACATGATGTATGTGATTGAAGGTCCAATTCAGCCGAAGAAGTTCGGCTCTCTGCCTTCCTCCCTTTATTGGGCCGTGACCACGCTCACCACCACCGGTTATGGCGACATCACCCCCGTCACCGCGCTCGGCCGCATTGTGGCGGGCGTGACGATGATGTTCGGCCTGGCGCTGTTCGCGCTGCCGGTGGGCATAGTGGCCACCAACTTCGTGACGGAAATCCATCGGCGCGACTTCGTGGTGACGTGGAGCATGATTTCCCATTTGCCGTTGTTTGAAGGCTTCAGCGCCGCCGCGGTCAGCGACGTGATGAACGTGTTGCGCTCGCGCATGGTGCGCGAGCACGCGCAGCTCACGATGGCCGGCATGGAAGGCACGGAGATGTTCTTCATCATCTCAGGATCGGCGAAGGCGGAATACGAGCGCGGCGCCATTCAGCTTGGGGCGGGTGACTTTTTCGGCGAAACGGCGCTCCTGACCAACACGCCATACGACTGCACCGTGGTAGCGCGCTCGACGATGCGGCTACTCACCTTGTCCGGCGCCGATTTCCTGCAGCTCACCCGCAAGCATCCGAAACTGAAGCGCCGTTTCGAGGCGGTGGTTTCACGCAAAGGTCAGAAGCTGGAAGCCCGCGCCCGACGGCAGGAGCGTAATCTCGAGCCGGACGACGAACTCGATCTTGACGATATTTCGGCGGAAGCGCCGGCGGATATCGACTAGAAACCTTTCGGCGGGACAGGAGGCAATATGGCGGCCGAGAGCACGCTTGCCGGACGCAAACTCGTTCAGGTGGGGCTCAGCTGCCGCGATCTGGATCGCGCGCGCAGTTTTTACCGCGACACGCTCGGCCTCCCACTATTGTTGGAAGCAGGCAACATGCTGTTCTTCCAGCTGGAGGGGATGCGGCTGATGGTCGGGCTCGCTCACAATCCGGAGCGGCCGGTCGGCGGCTCCATCGTGTATTTCGATGCACCGGACATGGATGCGCTTGGCGCGGCGTTGGAAGCCAGAGGCGTGACATTTACCGGGTCTGCCGTAACAGTGCAGCAGACACAAACCCACGAGCTGAAGCTGCGCGAATTCTATGATCCGGACGGCAACCCGCTGGCGCTCATGGGCATGGTCACGAAGGCCGTATGATGGGCAGCGCGCGCAACATCGCCAACGTTCTGCTGATGCATCCCGAGCGCGTGTGCGGCTCGCTGCTCTGCAGCACCAACGGCCGCGGGTTGTTCGAAAGCCTGCTGGAGGGATTGGTGTGAGGCAGCGGACAATTTGGTCCACCGCGTCCCTCGTTCTGATATTCGTTGCACTCGGCGTAACTGGTTGCGCCAAAGTACCGACATTGACACCGAGCGAACTTAACGCGCATCCGGATCAATACGACGGCAAAGCTGTTCATGTCGGCGGATGACTCTCACTTTATTTTGAGGATTATGGCCTTTGGGATTCGAGGAGGGCTCACGACACAGAGCGAAGCTGGGCACCGCCGTGGCCCATGAGCTGCGTATCGGTGACGCCGGACGTAATGGCAAAGGTGCAGAAACCCCTAAGCCGGCCTGCAATGGTCGACGGTATTTTCCGTAAGCACATCCTCCCCTCCAATGTGATTTCAAATGGGATCTGCAATGACACAGGTTTGGAGGTTACGAACATCTGTGCGCCGACCAGCTAGGCTGCGGGGGCTTGCGTTCCACAGAAGTTCTGTGTATCATAAATACAACATCTATAAGGATGCGGGTTCGGTGCGGGTACAAACTCTAATTGTCATCCCCGGCGAGAACCGCACGATCTCGTGCGGTTCGAGGGAAGGGGACCTAGGTGGTGCGGCCGCTTGGGTTCCCGAAAGTGGCCGCCGTTTCCGACCCCCGTCTTCAAAACCACGCATGCTCCAGCTCCTGGGTCCCCTTTCCCTCGCGAGGCTCCGCGCCGCTCGGCCGGGGATGACACGCCTGTGGGCCCTACCCTCTCATTTTGGAAATTCGAAGGCGTCGGCAGCCCTTGAGCGACAAGATGCACGGCAGGCGAGGGGGCACCCTCCTCAATTTCCGAAGGTTCGAATGGGAACTTCGGTTGGCAGATGGGGGGACACCCTACCCCCCCATTTCTGCAATTCAAATGCAACGGCACTTGGCGAACCACAACATGTAGGCGGATCGCGTTGCGACGTGACCTCAAGTCTCAAGGGGTGGTGGAAGAGCTGACATGGCCCACCAGAACTCGTCCGCCATCACGCCGGAGATCGTCAAAGAGCATGGCCTTTTTCCGGAGGAGTATGGCCGGGTTCAGAAGCTGCTGGGGCGGGAACCCACCCTGGTCGAACTCGGCATCTTCAGCGTGATGTGGAGCGAACACTGCTCCTACAAGTCCACCCGGGTTCACCTGGCGAAGCTCCCCACCAAAGCACCTTGGGTGTTGCAAGGGCCCGGCGAGAACGCCGGCGTCATCGACATCGGCGACGGCGACGCCTGCATCTTCAAGATGGAAAGCCACAACCATCCCTCCTTCATCGAGCCCTATCAGGGCGCGGCAACGGGCGTGGGCGGCATCATGCGCGACGTCTTCACCATGGGCGCCCGCCCCATCGCCATGATGAACGCGCTCCGCTTCGGCGAGCCGGACCATCCCAAAACCCGCCATCTCGTTTCCGGCGTGGTGGCCGGCATCGGCGGCTACGGCAACTGCATGGGCGTGCCCACGGTGGGCGGTGAGGTGAACTTCCACCGCTCCTACAATGGCAACATTCTGGTCAACGCCATGTGCGTGGGTCTGGCGCGCGCGGACCGCATCTTCAAGAGCGCGGCGAAAGGCGCCGGGAATCCGGTCGTCTACATCGGCTCCAAAACCGGGCGCGACGGCATCCACGGCGCCACCATGGCAAGCGCCGAATTCAGTGAGGATTCGCAAGAGAAGCGGCCGACTGTGCAGGTGGGCGATCCGTTCACTGAAAAATTGCTGCTGGAAGCGTGCCTCGAGCTGATGGAGACCGACGCCATCGTTGCCATTCAGGATATGGGCGCCGCGGGGCTGACCTCCTCGAGCGCCGAGATGGGCGACAAGGGCGGCAGCGGCATCGAGCTCGATTTGGACAAAGTCCCGCAGCGCGAAGAGAACATGAGCGCTTACGACATGATGCTGTCGGAATCGCAGGAGCGCATGCTGGCGGTGCTGAAGCCGGGCCGCGAAGCGGAAGCGGAACGTATTTTCAAGAAGTGGGAGCTTGATTTCGCGGTGATCGGCATCACCACGGATACCAAGCGGCTGGTGGTGAAGCACAAGGGCGCGGTGGTGGCCGACATGCCGATCACGGCGCTGTCCGACGAAGCGCCCCGTTACGAGCGGCCGTATCAAAAGCGTGCGCCAATGAATGGGCGCGCAGAATACGATTCGAGCAAATCTGTCATTGAATCGCTGCAAAAGATCCTCAGCAGTCCCGACATGGCGTCGCGCCGCTGGGTGTGGGAGCAGTACGATCACACGGTGATGGCTGATACCGTGCAGCGCCCCGGCGGCGACGCGGCGGTGGTGCGCGTGCACGGCAGCAACAAGGGACTCGCCATCACCACCGACGTCAGCCCGCGGTACTGCAAGGCCGATCCCTATGAGGGTGCCAAGCAGGCGGTCGCGGAAGCGTGGCGCAACATCACCGCGGTCGGCGCCAAACCGCTCGCCATCACCGACAACCTCAATTACGGCAACCCGGAGAAGCCCGACATCATGGGCGAGATCGTGGCGGGTGTGGACGGCATCGCAGAAGCGTGCCGCGTACTGGAGTTTCCGGTGATCGGCGGCAATTGCTCGCTCTACAACGAGACCAACGGCGAAGGCATTCTGCCGACGCCGGCCATCGGCGGCGTCGGATTGATGGCCGATGTCCATCGCATGGCGACCATCGCGTTCAAACGCGAAGGCGATGCGATCATCGTCATCGGCGAAACCACCGGCCACCTCGGCCAATCGATTTACCTGCGCGAGATCGAAGGCCGTGAAGAAGGCGCTCCGCCGCGCGTCGATCTCGCATCAGAAAAGAAAAACGGCGATTTCGTCCGCCAGCTGATCGAACACGGCCGGGTGGATACCGCGCACGATGTTTCCGATGGCGGGCTACTAGTGGTACTGGCCGAAATGGCGCTGGCCGGCAATGTCGGTCTGCAAGTCGGCATCGCGGGTGAGACCACCGAAAGCATCCCGTTCTTCTTCGGCGAAGATCAGGCGCGCTATGTGCTCGCCCTTCCCGCCGAACACACGCAGGACATCCTCGATGAGGCGCGCAATCACGGCATCTTCGTCACCGCGCTCGGCAAGACGCACGCGGCGAAAACCCTGCGCATCACCGGCGAAGGCGAGATTGCGCTCTCAGATTTGCGCGATGGCTACGAAGGCTGGTTCCCGAACTACATGGCATCCGAAGAAGTCCCGGTGACGAATTGAATTGTTGACGCGCTACTCCCCTCTCTCATCGTCATGGCCGGAACCGGCCATGACGGAATAGGAGCAAACTGATGGGCATGCCGGCATCTGAAATCGAGAACTTGATCAAGGAAGCGTTCCCCGACGCGGATGTCACCATGACCGATCTTGCCGGTGACAACGATCACTGGGCGGCGATGGTCGTGTCGTCCGCCTTCAAGGGGAAGAACCGCGTTCAGCAGCACCAGATGGTTTACGCGGCACTGAAGGGCCGCATGGGCGGCGAGCTCCATGCGCTGTCATTGCAGACGGCCGCGAAGGATTAGGCGCGGCCACTCTCTCGGCGCAGTGGGCGATCATTTGGGAGTTTATCGTCCCGCGGGCCAAGGCGCTGGCCATGCTGGCAGACCGCGCGCGGACAAGGGCAGCGCCTCGCCAGATTGCTATGGCACATTGCGGGGAGATCACGGTGGCACTCATGGACGTTGGTTTTAGCCGTCTACCCAGCAAAGCGCATTAACATGCGAGGACGTCTTTTGCTGAGAATGGCTGGATTCGGCGCGAGGCCGTCCGCTCACCCAACCAAAAAATGGGAATCGCGAAATGGACTTGGGCAGCGTTCTAATCTGAGGGTGCGTCCTGCTCGGGCTGCCAGAATTCGATCTTGGTGCCGTCCGGATCGAGGATCCACGCAAACTTCCCCATGCCCTCCATCTCCTGACGGCCTTTGACCTCAACACCCTTGGCCTCAAGGCCGGCGAGAAATCCGTCCAGGTCGTCGACCGCAAAATTGACCATGAACTCGCGGGTCGATGGCTGGAAATGGCCGGTGTCCTTGTTGAACGGCGCCCATATCGCGTAAGGCGGACCTTCCGCGCGGATCATGGCGCCGCCCCAATCCTCGACCTTCAGGCCGAGCGTGTCGCGATACCACGCCGCGAGCGCCTGCGGATCTGCGCTATGGAAGAACACGCCGCCAATTGCCGTGATACGCGCCATCGCTATCCCCCTCGCGCTTCTGTCACTATCGCCGCTCTCGCCGCTTCACACGCCACTATGATCGCGTATGGTCGCCAGAGGAAATGCGGAGGAAGCGAGCCGGTGACAGAAACGGACATCTATCGCGGAGTGCCATTCTCCATCCCGCACAATGATGATGGCGTATGGCACTACAAGATTCATCCCAGCCGCAACCGTGCGGCCAGTCGGCCCCGGCCTCTGCTCGCGCCGACGGAGGGCTTTCCGACCCGAGAGGCGGCGGTGGCGGCTGCTCATCTGGCGATCGATTCGTGGATGCGGCGCGAGAGTACTTAGCACTTCCGCCCGCTGTCATCTTCGAGGTGACGCAAAATAGAAAGACTACGGCCTCTCGGGTAGTGTCCGGACCAGAGTCCTACTTTACACCAAGAACCAAGTCCGCCCGAAAATGAGGAGGATGCCGCCTCCTATGGCAAGAAGAACGAGCCAGATCATGTCGCCTGAATTGCCCCGAGCAACACGCCATCCGGCCCAGAGCCCAACCGCAATCAACAGCCATCCAGTGCCGGTGATAAAGTTCACTTCGCCCTTGCCTCTGGCCCGATAGCCGCCTTCACCGCTGCTACGGGCGAATCTATCGGCCCGATATGTAGCACGGCGAAGAACTGCCGCAGCAATTTTCGGGCTGCTGCACGGCATTACGCGAGTCGCGCCTGCAATGGCGGCGGGTGTGAGTGGCCGGCTATGGTCGCTGGACGAATTGGTGGGGGCGACTAGCCGATAAGCGTCACACCCCTGCGGGGGCGTAGACCTGCCGCCTCCGTGGCGGCGTAATTTAGGACCAAGGTCCAATTGCCGTAGCGGTGGCACCGTGCAGGTTTGTGGTCCGGATTTGGAGGTCACATGAGCACTCACCGAATAGCGACAGCATATGTGATGGCGCTTCTCGTCATTCCAATCGGCGCGACACACGCGCAGACGACGGCGGAAACGAGATGTGTGCACACGAACCAAATTCGGCACACGACGCGGGGCCCCGACGGGACGTTCATAGACTTTCAGATGAGGGGAGGCACGGTTTACCGGAATACACTGCGACAAGCATGTCCCGGGCTGACGAAAAGCACCTTTGCGTACAAGTCGAAAAACGGATCGCTTTGCAGCGGCTATAGCATCCGCTTGGCGAGGAGCGGCGGCCACTGCGTACTTGGTCCGTTTGTCCCGCACTAGGCGGGCAACGGACTCCCCACCCCTGTCAATTTTTAGAATGCCTCCACGTTAGAGGACCACACGCTCTTGGGTAGTGTCCTAATTGAGTTTGGGCACGGGAGGTCAGGGTTCTCCCGGTCTGTCGCCGATTACCAAACGGATCAAAAGCTTTTCCGCGATGATCGCCCTAGCTCGATCATTTTGAGCCAATGTGATGACCCCCGCGTCTATTAGATCGCACGCAATTAGTCCGGCAATTGCAGCACTCCAATCTTTGTCAGTTTCGCCCTTCATGACTTCGCCTCTGCCACGATAGCCGCCTTGCCCACTTGACAGCGTCGCGCGGTACTGTCCGTCATGCGGACAGTACCCGTCACGCTCGTATTGCATATTATTCCCATCTCCTGAATTGCGTCCAGACCGAAGGTGCGCGCTGAAAAGCGGCTAAGCCGCTGATTTGCGCCCGCTGCGCCCAGGCGCCACCCCCCGCCATCGCCCGCTTCGCGCGGGCGACCAATTTCTTCTGAATGAGAAGAGTGGTCGGCCCGGACAAGCCGGGCCATGACGATCGGGGATCATAACCACAAAGGAATCACACCATGACTGCTTTCATCCGGGCCGGGCCCTAAAGCCCGCCCTTGTGTCCGCGCGTCCTCACGTCTGCCATTGCTTCGTCGGAGCAAACTCCGAAACCGGCTTTGGCGGCGATAGAGACAAGCCCCTCTCGATCGCGAAAAAACGCGAGCGCCAAAGGCGTATGCCCCGGCTCCCTTGCGAATATGCGATTCCCGTCAGAGCGCGGAACAGACAAACGGGATGAAAATTGAGAACTACTTCTTGCCGTTCGAAGCGAGGACTCCGCCTTCAATCTCCCTCGTCCCCGCGCGCAAATGGTCACCGCGCGTAGCGCGTCCGCGGCGACGCCAATGTCGATTTTTCGCGACTCTTTTTTCCGGCGCGAGGCGTGGCGGGATTATTCCGGCGCGATGGTCAGCTTGATGCCGTCGAGTTCGGGCGCACAGATGATCTGGCAGGAGAGCCGCGAGTTCGGTTCCACCGCAATCGCCATGTCCAGCATGTCGGTTTCGGCGTCGGATTTCGCCGGCAGGCGATCGTACCAGTCGGGATCGACATACACCTGACACGTGGCGCAGGCGCAGGCGCCGCCGCACTCTGCCGCCACCGGCAGTCCGGCATCGCGCAGGATCTCCATCACGCTCCAGCCGTCGCGGCCTTCCAGGGTGTGCACTTCGCCTTTGCGGTCGGTTACGATGATTTTCATGCGACGCCCAATTTCTTCTGCAGGCTGGAGGAGGATGTCGTGTACTGGAAGCGCAGCTTCTCGTTCGGCCGGCAGATGTGGAACGCGGCTTGCGCCATCAGCGCCGCTTCATGGAAGCCGCAGAGGATCAGCTTCAGCTTGCCGGGATAGGCGTTGATGTCGCCGATGGCGAAGATTCCCGGCGTGGAGCTTTCGAATTTTTCGGTGTCCACGGGAATGCGGTCCTCGTGCAGGTTCAACCCGAACTCAGCGATCGGCCCGAGTTTGATGGTGAGGCCGAAGAACGGCATGAAGGTGTCGCAGGCGTGCCGCCATTCGCGTTTGTCAGGGCTGGCGAGCGTTACTTCCTCCAGCGCGCCGTTCGCGCCGTGCAGCGCCTTCACGCTGGCGATCTCGAAATTGATTTTGCCGTGCGCCGCCAGCTCCCGCATCTTGTTGACGCTGTGCTGCTGTGCGCGAAACCCGTCGCGGTGATGCACGAGGGTGAGCTTGGCAGCGACAGGCGCGAGGTTGATTGTCCAGTCGAGCGCGGAGTCGCCGCCGCCGGCGATGAGGATGTTCTTGCCGCGGAAGGATTCCATCTTGCGCACTGCGTAATGCACCGACTTGCCTTCGTAGTCTGCGATGCCGGCGATCGGCGGCCGTTTGGGCACGAAGCTGCCGGCGCCAGCCGCGATCACCACCACCGGCGCGACGATCTCCGTGGCGGAATCCGTTTTCAACCGCCAGCGTCCATCGCCGAGCTTGTCGAGACCGCAGGCCATCTGCCCCAGATGGAATTGCGGATGGAACGGCTTGACCTGCTGCATCAGCTTGTCGGTCAGCTCCTGGCCGCTCACCACCGGCAGGCCGGGAATGTCGTAGATGGGTTTCTCAGGATAAAGCTCGGTGCATTGGCCGCCCGGCCGGTCCAGGATGTCGATCAGGTGCGCCTTGAGGTTGAGCAGGCCGAGTTCGAACACGGCAAACAGGCCGATCGGCCCCGCGCCCAATATGGCAACATCGGTTTCGTGCCTTGCGGCCATGCTCACGCTCGAAAGGTCGTGGAGAAGCCGCCCTTATAGTGGCAATTGCGGCAACGCAACAACCTGCCGGAAGGCGCCGCGGTTAAGCGGCAGCGAGGTAGGAACTGACGAATTCATGGACCGCTTCGGCGCGCGTCCGCAGACTTTGAAGCGCGGCCATGCTCTGCGCGTGCTGGATGGCGGGATTGAGCGGCTCGGCCTCTGCCGCCACCTGCGCGAGGGCGAAGGCGCCGACTCCGCGTGCAGCGCCTTTCAGCGAATGCATGATATGGCGCCAGCTTTCACCGTCGCGTGCCTCGACCACCGCCTTAAGCTGTTGCATCAGCTCGGCCGACTGGCTGACGAACAGCTCCAGGATTTCAGCGTTGGTCGCGCGCTCTCCCCCGGTGTACCGGGCAAGATGGATCAGATCGACAGGCCGCTCGGCAACGTCCGACATGCCCCACTCCTCCGCGGGGCAAGTATTCGCCACAATCGGAAATGAAAGGTTAACACTGTGGAGGGGAGGGCCATCGCCACATTGTTGCCGCTCGCCCAAAGGTAAAATTAGGGTTAAGGTGGAATGGGTTGAGCTGAACGCGGGGCGAACGATGGCGACTGTATCCGAACGCAATACGGCTGTGCTGCTGCCAACGGCCGAGCCTGCCGCAGAGCATCCCAAATGGCAGCCGCCGACGCCGCCAAGCACCGTCGCTACGCTGATTTTCGCCGTCACGCTTGGCGCGTTTTGGTTGGGCGCCGCTGCCGCCTACATCTGGGGCTATTTCGGCCCCGGCGGGCTCGCTTCTCTGCCCGCGCAAGTTCTGGCGCTGGCGTTTTTTGCGATGTTCGGGCCCCCGGCGCTGATCGTCATTTCCGCGTGGGCGTTCAGCCGCGGCCAGGCACTCGCCTACGCCGCCGAAGCGATGGTGGACGCGACAGACCGGCTGTTCTCCGCCGATGAAACCGCTTCGCGTACGGCCGCGCGGCTCGGACGTACCGTCCGCCGCGAACTCGATGCTTTGAACGCCGGGTTGGATGGCGCTTTCACCCGGCTGCGCGCACTGGAATCCGTTCTCGAAACCCAAATCGCAGCGCTCGACGAAGCCTCGGCGCGCGCCGACGTCCGCACCGAAAACGTGGCTGCGCGACTGGGCCAGGAGCGCGAGCGCATCGACCAGATTTCCGGCTCGCTCGCTGATGCCGCCTCACGCGCCAGCGAACTCGTCGCGACTCGGCTTGGGCAGGAACGCGAGCGAATGGACCAGATGTCCGGCTCGTTGGCTGACGCTGCCTCGCGCGCCAGCGATCTGGTCGCGGCCCGGCTTGGGCAGGAGCGGGAGCGTATCGACCAGATGTCCGGCTCGCTGGTTGACGCCGCCTCACGCGCCAGAGAAGTGGTCGCGACGCGGCTTGGGCAGGAGCGCGAGCGCATGGACCAGATGTCCGGCTCGCTCGCCGATACCGCATCGCGCGCCAGCGAACTGGTCGCCGGCCGTGCGGCACAACTCAAATCAACGCTGGAATCGGCAGAAGGCGCGCTCAGGAGCGCCGGGAATCTGCTCGAAACCCAGGCGACCAACTTTCGCGCGGCAGCGCAAACGGCAGCCGAAGCGCCGCATGCAGCAGCCGTCGAGCTCGATAAGCAGGCCAAGCAAATCGAACAGGTTTCCGACGCCGTCATGGGACGCACCGAATTCCTGCTCGGACGCCAGGAGAAGCATCGCGCGGCGATGCAGGATCTCGTGCAGCGCCTCAGGGAAGAGGGCGATGCGCTCGAAACCGCGCTCGTGCAGCAGCGTCATGCGCTTGAGCAGTCGATCGGCGCGCTCAGCGGACAGGCGCGGGTGTTCGAAACGATGGCAAGCGACACTGAGCGCCAGCTGGAATCCATCATGTCGACTGGCGCGGCACGCGCCACCCAGCTCACCACGAGCTTTGGACGCGAAGCGGACAAAGTGAAGGAAACCTGCGATGTCGCCGCCGGCACCTTGGCCAAGCTGGTGACATCACTGCACGACGCTGGTGCCGGTGCGCAGGCGCTGATCGGCGAGACCACGTCTCAAGCCAAGTCCCATGCCAAGACATTGGTGGGCGATGCCATGGCGGAATGCCAGAAGCTCGTGAACGCCTCCAACGAGCTTGCACAGCAGACCAACACGATCAGGGCATTCTTGGTGAACACGGTGGCAGAAATTGAAAAGCACCTGATCTCGCTTCCCGCCTCGGCGCAGCAGGAGGCGTCGCGCGTGCGCGAGCTGGTGCGCAACGAGACGGAAGAAATCCTCAATATCTCCGCGCGGACGCTTTCGACCATTCATGCCCGCACCTCGGGACGCATTGCGCCGCGTACCGCAGATGCGCAGCCCGAGCCGCAGCCGGAACCCGAAGCCGAAGGACTGCTCGGCATGGCGCGCAAACTCGCGCACCGGCCTGCGAAGGCGTCGCCACAATCGATGAAGCGCGGCGCCCCCAAGTCATGGCAGATGAGCGCATTGCTTTCGGCCGTGGACTCCGGCGACGGCAAGGCGAAGGACTTGAAACCGGCCGCGGCGGCGGCGCTTGGCGCATTGGAAGCGGCATTGGCCGATATCGCGATCGATCTGGACAGTATCAACATCGGCAGCGCACCGAGCGATGAGGACTGGCGCAATTATCTCGCCGGCGACCGCACGGTGTTCGCGCGCCGGATCGCGTCGGCCATCGATGACAGCGCCATTGAGCGGATTTCCACGCTGAACCGCGAGAATGCGCGCTTCCGCGAGGCCGCGAATACTTATATCGGCGAATTCGAAGGACTGCTGGACCGTGCTCGCGAAGGAGATAACGGCGGATTGCTCGCGTCCACGCTGCTGAGCGCCGACACCGGGAAGATCTATCTCGCGGTGGCCTACGCGCTTGGGCGGTTGTCAGCCTGAGCGCCGGAGCCGCGCCGCGTAGAAGCCGTCCATGCCGCCCTGCTCTGCGAGCTGACAAGGAAGCGTGCGCAGGTCGCCCTCGCCGATGAGGTCCGCCATGCCGAAGATCTCGGAAGAATCGACCGGCTCGCGCTGAAATCCGCTGTTGCGTCCGAGGAACGCTTCGATCTGCTCCGGCCCTTCTTCCGGTTCCAGCGAGCAGACTGCGAAAACCAGCAGCCCGTTTGGCGCGACCATCTCTGCGGCGGCATCGAGAAGCTCGGCCGCCGCATCGGCGCAAGTATTCACGTCCGCGGCACTCTTGATCCACGGCAAATCCGGATGGCGGCGGATGGTGCCGGTGGCGCTGCACGGCGCGTCCAGAAGCACGAAGGGTGCGGGTTCGCGCGGCTCGAAGTCGCGCATATCGGCTTCGACCAAGTCGGCCTTCAGTCGCAGCCGTTCCAGATTCTGCTTCAGGCGCTGCATGCGGGTGGCATCCCGCTCCACCGCAATGACGTTGGCGCCGCCGGCAGCGAGTTGCGCGCATTTGCCCCCCGGAGCCGCACAGAGATCGATAACGGCCCTCCCCGTTATTTCGCCCAGCAAGCGTACGGGCAGGCTGGCTGCGAAATCCTGCACCCACCATCCGCCTTGTGCATAGCCGGGGAGATCGTCAATGCGTCCGGAATCGCGGAGGCGCGTGGTCTCTCCGATGCGCTCGCCTTCCGGCAGCACTGACGCCGGCGATTTCGGGTGCAGATCGAGCGCCGGCAATTGCATGTGAGTGGCGGCAATGGCGCGGACTGTTGTCTCCCCGTAAGCCGCGCACCAGCGCGACCACAGCCAATCCGGCGTGTTGAGGCGCGGCGCGTCCTGTGCCGCGATAACCGCTCCGCCTTCTCGCACGACGCGTCGCAGCACTGCGTTGATCAGTGGTTTGAAATGAACCGCCTTGTCGTCGCGCACCGCGAGTTCATTGGCGGCGTCGACGGCGGCGTGCGCCGACACATTCAGGAACAGCAACTCGCAGACGCCGGCAAGAAGAATCTCGTGCGCTGATCCGGCGCGATGCTGCGGTGGCATCTTGCTGATGAATGTCCGCAGCCCCGCTTCGAGTTGCCCGAACCGGCGCAGCGTTTCGGTTGCGATGGCGCGCGCAAAGCCGGCGTCGCGCGATTCAAGAAGTTGCGGATGGAGAACTGCATCGAACGCCTCGTCCAGCGGGCGGCGCTTGCGCAGTACTTGGCCGAGAATGGCTTGCGCGGCCGCGCGCGCCGGAATGCCGGCCGCAGAGCGGCGCTGCGCCACCTCAGCTCCAGGAGCCGGGCGCGGGTGCCTGCCCCATCTCGGTCGCCAGCGCTTTCAGCCGTGCGACGCGTTCTTCTGTGGACGGGTGGCTAGAGAAGAGGCTGGAGAGGCCGCCGCCGTGTAGCGGATTGATGATGAACATGTGCGCTGTCGCGGGATTGGCTTCGGCCTCCGGATTTTCCACGACTTCCGTTGCCGATTCGATGCGCTGCAACGCGGACGCGAGCCACAATGGACGGCCGGACAGCAGAGCCCCGGAGCGATCCGCCTCAAATTCGCGCGAACGGCTGATCGCCATCTGCACCAGCATGGCCGCGATCGGCGCAAGGATGGCAACAAGAATAGCGCCGACCGCTCCTAGCGGATTGTTGCGGCGGCCGCCGCCGAAAAAGAATGCGAAATTCGCCAGCATGCCGATCGCGCCGCCTATGGTTGCGACAATGGTCATTGTCAGCGTGTCGCGATTTTTCACATGACTCAGCTCGTGGGCGAGAACGCCGGCCAGCTCTTCCTTCGAGACGCGATTAAGCAGGCCAGTCATCACGCACAAGGCCGCGTGCTCTGGATTGCGGCCGGTGGCGAAAGCGTTGGGCTGGTCGTTTTCGGCGATGTAGACCTTCGGCATCGGCAAACCGTCTTTTTCCGAAAGCTGCCGCACTATGCGCATGAGATCGGGGGTTGAAGCTTCGTCCACCTGTCGCGCGCCGTACATGGAGAGCACCATCTTGTCCGAGTTCCAGTAGGCGAACAGGTTGCTGCCGGCAGCGAACACGAAGGCAATCACCATGCCCGGCCCACCGCCGATCAGATAACCGGCGGCGATAAACACGCCGGTCAGCAGGGCCATCAGCAGTCCGGTGCGAAACAGATTCATTGTTTTTCAGATCCAAGGCTTACGTCACCAATGCGCTCTTGATGTATGGTCGCACCTATGGCGGTCAAGAACAGCCCGAAGGCCGGGGTCGCGGCCCGTATTCGCGAAGCCGGAAAGCGCGCCAAAGCGGAAGCCGAGGCACGCAGAAAGGCCCTGAAGGAATCAGCCGCTGCCGTGGAGGTTGGCGGCCCAGCCGGCCTGGAGCCGACCCGTTATGGGGACTGGGAGCGAAAGGGCATTGCTTCGGATTTCTGATCTGGCTTGATCTGGCCCTTCGGGAAGGCCATGTAGAAACAAGGAGAGGCGTGGCCCAGCCCCGCCGAAACAGCCATGTTCATTCAGACCGAAGCCACGCCGAACCCGGCGACCCTGAAATTCCTGCCCGGACGCGATGTGATGGGCGAAGGCGCCGTCGCCGATTTTCCCGATCGCGAGGCCGCGGCGCGCTCGCCATTGGCGGCCGCGCTTTTCGAGATCGATGGCGTAGCGCGCATTTTTTTCGGCTCCGATTTCATTTCCGTCACGAAAGTGGACGGCGACTGGCGGCATCTAAAGCCGCCGATCCTCGGCGCTATTATGGAGCATTTCACGCGGGAGTTGCCTTTGCTCGAAGGCGCGGCAAGCGAGGAGCCGGAGGCGGAAGAAACATATTCGGAAGAAGATGCCGAGGTGGTGGAGCAGATCAAGGAACTTCTCGACACGCGCGTTCGGCCGGCGGTGGCAAATGACGGTGGCGACATCATCTTCCGTGGGTTCGATGGAAAAACGGGGATTGTGTCGCTTTATATGCGAGGGTCCTGCGCCGGCTGTCCGTCTTCCGCCATCACACTGAAGAACGGGATCGAGAACATGCTGCGCCACTACGTTCCCGAAGTGAGCGCCGTGGAAGCGGTGTAGTACCGCTTCATGAAAATCCTTGCTGTCGACACGGCACTCGGCGCCTGTTCCGTGGCCGTGCTGAGTGACAAGCAGGTTCTTTCCCATCGATACGAGATAATGGATCGCGGACACGCTGAGGCACTGGCCCCGATGGTCCAGCGTGCGATGCAGGACGCGGGATTGTCGTTTGCCGATCTGGAGCGGCTCGCCGTGACCACCGGACCGGGGACGTTCACCGGTCAGCGCGTGGGATTGGC
>JBJMVL010000053.1:0-10168 GCA_045810735.1 Alphaproteobacteria bacterium | reverse complement strand
TGACCATCATCGTCGAAGAAAAGCGTGAAACGGCGCCGGCGAAGAAGGCCGCGCCGAAAGGCAAGGCGGGCGGCAAAGGCAAGAGCGCTTCTGCGCCAAAGGCCGAAAACAAGAAATCGGCAGCGAAGAAAGCGCCGGCAAAGAAGAAATCCGGGGCCAAGCCCGCGAAGGAGAATGCCTGATGGGTCAGAAGGTCAATCCGGTCGGCCTGCGTCTGGGCGTTAACCGTACCTGGGATTCCCGCTGGTATGCCGGGAAGAAGGATTACGGGCGGCTGCTGCAGGAAGACATCAAGATCCGCAGTCACCTGACGGAACGCCTGAAGCAGGCGGGTGTCAGCCGCGTGGTGATCGAACGGCCGCACAAGAAGTGCCGCATCACCATTCATTCGGCACGTCCCGGTGTCGTGATCGGCAAGAAGGGTGCGGATATCGAGAAGCTGAAGAACGAAGTTCAGAAGTTCACGAAAGACGAAGTCCATCTGAACATCGTGGAAATCCGTAAGCCCGAAATCGATGCGAAGCTGGTAGCCGAGAATATCGCGCAGCAGCTGGAGCGCCGCGTGGCGTTCCGCCGGGTGATGAAGCGTGCCGTGCAGTCCGCCATGCGGCTTGGTGCGCAGGGCATTCGCATCAATTGCGGCGGGCGGCTCGGGGGCGCGGAAATCGCGCGCACCGAGTGGTATCGCGAGGGCCGCGTGCCGCTGCACACGCTGCGTGCTGATGTCGATTACGGCACGGCCACGGCGAAAACGACTTACGGCACCTGCGGGGTGAAAGTCTGGGTCTTCAAGGGCGAGATCATGGAGCATGACCCCATGGCCGTCGAAAAGCGCCAGGCAGAACTCGCGGCGGGCCACCAGCAGCAGCGTCCGCAACCGGCAGCGGCGCAGTAACGGGCAACGACCATGCTTCAACCGTCACGAACAAAATTCAGAAAACAACACAAGGGCCGCATTCACGGCCCTGCCAAGGGCGGTACTACGCTGAATTTCGGTGAATACGGCCTCAAGACGTTGGAGCCGGAGCGCATCACGGCGCGCGAGATCGAAGCTGCCCGTCGTGCCATTACGCGCCACATGAAGCGCGCCGGCCGCGTATGGATTCGCGTATTCCCGGACGTGCCAGTGTCGAAAAAACCAGCAGAAGTGCGCATGGGCTCGGGTAAGGGCGCGCCGGAGTTTTGGGTTGCGAAGGTGAAGCCCGGACGAATTCTTTTCGAGATCGACGGCGTCGATCTCGAAACTGCGAAAGAGTCCATGCGGCTTGGTGCGGCGAAGCTTTCCGTTGCCACGAAGTTCGTGGCGCGGGCGCACGGATAGGAGCGGCCATGGCGAAGGCGAAGAATACCATCGAAGACATCCGCAGCAGCTCCGCCGACCAGCGTGGCGACCAGTTGTCGAAGCTGAAGAAGGAGAAGTTCAACCTCCGTTTTCAGCGCGCCAACGGCCAGCTTGAGAAGACAAGCCGGGTGCGTGAAGTCCGCAAGCAGATCGCACGGATTATGACCGTGATGAACGAACAGCGCCGGAAGGCCGGCTGAAGAGGACGAAGAGATGCCCAAGCGCGTGCTGCAAGGCGTCGTGGTGAGCGACAAGAATGCCAAGACGGTGGTGGTGAATGTGGAGCGCCGCTTCATCCACCCGATGCTCGGCAAAACCGTACGCCGGTCGAAGAAATATCACGCTCATGACGAGAAGGGCGAAGTGAAGGCGGGTGATGTGGTTCGCATCCGCGAATGCCGCCCTGTTTCCAAGTTGAAGACCTGGGAAGTGGTCGAGCGCGTAGGCAAATAAGACTGGAAGGCATCGGGAGCTGAAACAATGATTCAAATGTCGACGGAATTGGATGTCGCCGACAACTCCGGTGCCCGCCGCGTGATGTGCATCAAGGTGATCGGCGGATCACGCCGCCGTTACGCCGCTGTGGGTGACACGATTGTGGTGAGCGTCAAGGAAGCGATCCCCCGCGGACGGGTAAAGAAGGGCGAGGTGCTGAAAGCCGTGGTCGTGCGCACTGCACACGGCGTGCGCCGCCCGGACGGCAGCCTCATCCGGTTCGACAACAACGCCGCCGTGCTGGTGAATAACCAGAACGAACCTATCGGCACCCGCATTTTCGGGCCGGTCACCCGCGAACTGCGCTCCAAGAATCACATGAAGATCATTTCGCTCGCGCCGGAGGTGCTGTGATGGCGGAAAAAATTCGCGGCACCGGTGCCCGCATCAAAAAGGGCGACCGCGTGGTGGTCGTCAGCGGTCGCGACAAGGGCCGCAAAGGCGAAGTTTTGAAAATGATGACGAAGGAGGACCGCGCGCTGGTGTCTGGGGTCAACATGGTCAAGCGCCATCAGAAGCAGACCGCGCGCGCCCAAGGTGGCATCGTCAACCGGGAAGCGCCGGTCCATCTGTCCAACATTGCGCATGTCGATCCGAAGACCGGCGAGCCGACACGCATCGGGTTCCGTGTGCTGGGCGACGGCCGGAAGGTGCGGTTCGCCAAGAAGTCCGGTGAGGTGATCGATGTCTGATAAGGGGCACAAGGGCAAGGGGCAGGCGAAGGGCCAACCCACCGGGCAACGGGGTGATCCGCGCGAAGCCGCCAAGGCCGAGAAGAAGGCGGCGAAGCGCGAGAATAAGTCCGCGGGGACACAGGTCGCGGTAGGCGAAACGGCCCACGATCCCAACTACGTGCCGCGCTTCAAGCAGCGCTACAATGACGTCATCCGGCCCGAGCTGATGAAGCAGTTCGGCTACAAGAATGTCATGCAGGTGCCGCGGATCAACAAGGTGGTCCTCAATATCGGCGCAGGCGAGGCGGCTTCCGACAGCAAGAAGATTCAGCAGGCGCAGAACGATCTCACCGCCATTGCGGGCCAGAAGGCCGTGGTCACGCGCGCGAAAAAGGCGATTGCGACATTCAAGATTCGCAAGGATCTTCCGATCGGCACAAAGGTGACGCTGCGCAAGGACCGGATGTACGAGTTCCTGGATCGCCTCATCACCACGGCAATGCCGCGCATCCGCGATTTCCGTGGGCTGAACGGCAAGAGCTTCGATGGCCGAGGCAATTATGCGCTGGGCCTCAAGGAACACATCGTTTTCGTCGAGATCGACTACGACAAGACGGAAACCGTATGGGGCATGGACATCATCATCAACACCTCTGCGAAGACCGACGACGAAGCCAAGGCGCTTCTCACGGGCTTCCAGTTCCCCTTCATGAATTAACGGGCGAATTCGAATGGCGAAGAAAAGTCAGATCAACCGGAATGCCAAGCGCGAGAAGATGGTGGCGCAGTACGCGCCCAAGCGGAAAGCGCTGAAGGCGGTCACCGAAAACATGTCGCTTCCGCCGGAGGAGCGCTTTGCGGCGCATCTCAAGCTCGCGAAGCTGCCACGCAACTCCTCAAAGACGCGCATCCATCATCGCTGCGAGATGACGGGCCGCGCGAGAGGCTATTATCGCAAGACGAAGCTGTCGCGCATTACCCTGCGCGAGCTGGGCAACTGGGGACAGATCCCCGGCATGACCAAGGCCAGCTGGTAGAGGAGAGGATATGGCGATCACGGATCCAATCGGCGATCTTCTGGCGCGCATCCGCAACGGCCAGTTGCGTGGCACGGCGAAAGTGAAGAGCCCGGCCTCCAACCTGCGTTCCCGCGTGCTCGATGTGCTCCAGGAGGAAGGCTTCATCCGCGGCTATGCCGAGGTCGAGTTCAAGAATGGTCAGAAGGAACTCGAGATCGAGCTGAAATACCACGAGGGCCGCCCCGTCATTCGCGAACTGAAGCGCGTGTCTACGCCGGGCCGCCGGGTGTATGCCGGCGCAAAAGAGTTGCGGCCGCACCGCCAAGGTCTCGGTCTTTCGATCGTATCTACGCCGCAAGGCGTGATGACGGATGTCGCGGCCCGTGAAAAGAACGTCGGCGGCGAAGTTCTCTGCCGGATCTTTTAGGCGAGGAGAGAAGAACAATGTCGCGTATCGGCAAAAAGCCGGTTCCTCTGCCGCAGGGCGTCACTGCCAATGTCGACGGCAAGATGGTGCGGGTGAAGGGGCCCAAGGGCGAGTTGTCGCTCAAGCTGGTAGACGAAGTGAACGCGTCCGTCGGCGAGGATGGCATCACCATTGCGCCGCGCGAAGGCGTGGAGCGTGGCCGCCAGATGTGGGGTCTCTCGCGCACCCTGGTGAACAATCTGGTTGTCGGTGTGACGCAAGGGTTTAACCAGCGCATGGAGATCAATGGCGTCGGGTATCGCGCCGCAGTGCAGGGAAAGAACCTGAACCTGCAGTTGGGTTTCAGCCACGACATCAGCTATCCCATTCCGGCCGGCATCAATATCGTCGCCGAAAAGCCGACGGCGCTGACGATCTCGGGGATGGACAAGCAGCTCGTAGGCCAGGTGGCGGCGGAAATCCGCAGCTATCGTCCGCCGGAGCCCTATAAAGGCAAGGGCGTGAAATATGCCGGCGAGCATATCCGCCGCAAGGAAGGCAAGAAGAAATAGGCCATGAGCAGCAAACTGTTCGATCGCCGCCAGAGCCGCGCGCGCTATCGTATCGCGCAGACCGCGGAGCGTCCGCGGCTGTCCGTCTTTCGATCCGGCAAGCACATCTATGCCCAGGTGATCGACGACCGCGCTGGTTCAACCTTGGCTGCCGCTTCCAGCAATGAGAAGGAAGGCAAGGCGCCAAAGACCTGGAACCTGGACGCCGCGAAATCCGTCGGCCAGAAGATCGCGGAGCGCGCACTTGCCAAAGGCGTGAAACAGGTCGTGTTCGATCGGGGCGGTTACATCTATCATGGGCGCGTGAAAGCGCTCGCAGACGCTGCTCGCGAGAGCGGCCTCGAATTTTGACAGGGACGAATTGAATGGCGCGTGACGAAGGCAGACGGCGGGATCGCGGCGGGCGCGAGGAGCGCGACAACGAGTTCATCGACAAGCTCGTGCACATTAACCGCGTGGCCAAAGTGGTGAAGGGCGGACGCCGCTTCGGGTTCGCGGCGCTGGTCGTCGTGGGCGATCAGCGCGGTCGCGTTGGCTTCGGTCATGGCAAGGCGCGCGAAGTGCCGGAAGCCATCCGCAAGGCGACGGAAGAGGCGAAGAAATCCTTGATCCGGGTCCCGCTAAAGGATGCCCGCACGCTCCATCACGAAGGCCGCGGCCATCATGGCGCCGGCAAAGTGCTGGTGCGTCCCGCGCCGGCGGGAACCGGCATTATCGCAGGCGGCCCGATGCGCGCGGTGTTCGAAGCGCTCGGGGTCGGTGATGTCGTGGCGAAGTCGCTCGGCACGTCCAATCCATACAACATGGTTCGCGCCACATTCGATGCCCTAAAATTGCAGCAGAGCCCGCGCATGGTGGCGCAACGTCGGGGCCGTAGCGTCAGCGATATCATCGCGCGCCGCGAAGGCAACAAGGGCGAGCAGGCGAGCGCGTCCTGAAGGAATTGAGCAATGGCTGACAAGAAATCGGCGAAAAGTGACTCAGCGAAAAAGACGGTAACAGTGCGCCAGATTCGCAGCGCCAATCGCAAGCCCGAAGTGCAGGCGGCGACTTTGCGCGGGCTCGGTCTTAGCAAGATCCGTCGCACACGCACGCTCGAAGATACGGCGGCCGTACGGGGGATGATCCGTGCGGTGAAGCACCTCGTCGAAGTGGTCGAAGAAAGCAAGTGACATGAAACTCAACGAAATCCGCAACAATCCCGGCGCGCACAAGCGCAAGCTGAAAGTGGGCCGAGGTTCATCCTCCGGGCTGGGCAAGACTTCGGGACGCGGCGTGAAGGGTGCCAAGGCGCGCACTGGCACGAAGGTCTATGGGTTTGAAGGCGGGCAGATGCCGCTCTACATGCGGCTGCCCAAGCGCGGATTTAAGAACATCTTCGCCAACGACTTCGCAGAAGTGAATCTCGGCCGCATCCAGAAGGCGATCGACAACAAGAAGATCGATGCTGGGCAGAAGATCACAGAGGGAACGCTCAGGAAGGCCGGCCTTGTGAGGCGCAGCCGCGATGGCGTCCGCGTGCTGGGAGATGGCAAGTTCACGGCCAAGATCGACGTCGAAGTGGCGGGCGCCAGTGCCAGCGCCCGCGCGGCCATCGAGAAGGCTGGCGGATCCTTGATTGCCACATTCAAGAAGGCGGTCTACATGAACAAGAAGGGCGAAGCTGGCAAGCGCCAAGAGCGCCGCCGGAAATCCGCGGAGAAACGCGCCGCCCGCAACGCCGAGTCCGGCGCGACAGCGTAGCGGCTTACTTATAGCCATGCGGCTCCCCATGTCGGGGGAGGCCGGGAGCAGGAGTGAGAGATGGCGTCGGCAGCCGAGCAACTAGCCGCCAATTTCAATTTCCGCAATTTCGGCAAGGCCAAGGAGCTGCGCGACCGAATTTTGTTCACGGTCGTGGTGCTGATTATAGCACGTCTTGGCACCTACATCCCGATGCCGGGAATCGACCCTTCCCAACTGGCGCGTGAACTGAGTCAGCAGAAGGGCGGATTGCTGGACATATTCAATGTGCTCGCCGGTGGTGCCGTGCAGCGCATGGCGATCTTCGCGCTGGGCATCATGCCTTACATCTCCGCCTCGATCATCATGCAGCTGATGACGACAGTGTTTCCTGAACTGGAGGCCCTGAAGAAGGAAGGCGAGGCGGGCCGCAAGACGCTCAACCAGTACACCCGATACGCGACCGTCGGCCTCGCAGCACTGCAAGCCTACGGCATTGCGATTGGGCTGGAGCACTGGGGCAATGTCGTCATCGATCCCGGCTGGTTCTTCCGTATTTCCACTGTCATTACGCTGACCGGTGGCACCATCCTCCTGATGTGGTTGGGCGAGCAGATCACCGCACGGGGAGTGGGCAACGGCATTTCGCTCATCATTTTCGTCGGCATTGTGGCGCGATTCCCGAGCTACATTGCCCAGGCGTTCGAGGCGGGCCGTACCGGCTCCATTCCCCCGCTGGTTCTGATCCTCGCCATTGTCGGCATCGTGGGACTGATCACTTTCATCGTGTTTATGGAGCGCGCGCAGCGGCGATTGCTCGTGCAATATCCCAAGCGCCAGGTCGGGCAGCGTATGTTCGGCGGCGAGTCCTCGCACCTGCCGCTGAAGATCAATGTGTCGGGCGTGATCCCGCCGATCTTCGCGTCCTCCATCCTGCTGATGCCGACGACGGTCGCGAACTTCAACTCGCAGAACATTCCGGACTGGCTGGCGGCCATTGTGGCAACGATCAGCCACGGCTCAGTGCTCTATCTCGCCCTCTATGCAGGGATGATCATTTTCTTTGCATTTTTCTACACGTCTATCTTCTTCAATCCCGAAGAGACGGCCGAGAACCTCAAGAAGTATGGTGGGTTCATTCCCGGGATTCGTCCGGGCAAGAAGACGGCCGAGTATATCGACTACGTTCTGACTCGCATTACCGCAGTGGGTGGCATCTATCTCGCTGTCGTCTGCCTGATCCCGGAATATGTCATCTACCGCTACAGCCTGCCCTTCGCTCTCGGCGGCACGTCGATCCTCATCGTGGTGAGCGTGATGATGGACACGGTGGCCCAAATCCAAAGCCATTTGATTGCGCAACAATATGAAGGCCTGATCAAACGAGCGCGGTTGCGCGGGGCGCGGCGTTGAATCTCGTCCTGTTCGGCCCTCCAGGCGCCGGCAAGGGTACGCAGGCAAAGCTGCTGACTGAACACCGTTGCCTGCCGCAGCTTTCCACTGGCGACATGCTCCGCGCGGCCATAGCCGCTGGAAGTGAGCTCGGGCGCCATGCCAAAGTAATCATGGATCGGGGCGATCTGGTTTCCGATGAGATCGTCATTGGCATCATTGCCGATCGGCTGAATAAGCCGGACTGTGTTCAAGGGACGATTTTCGACGGCTTCCCGCGCACGATCCCGCAAGCTGAGGCGCTGGACCGGCTGCTCGAGGGCCGCGGTCAGAAAATCGATCTCGCCATCGAGCTGAAGGTGAATGACGAGGTTTTGATCCAGCGGTCGGAAAACCGGGTGAAGGAAATGCAGGCTGCGGGACAAACCCCGCGCTCCGACGATACGCCGGAAACCCTGCGCGCCCGGCTGGAGGTCTATTACAAGAATACCGCGCCGCTGATTGCGTATTACCACCACCAAGGCAAGCTCAAGACCGTCGACGGCATGGTACCCATTGCGGACGTCGCAAAGGCGATCGCCGCACTGCTCGACGCCACTGCTTGAAGTTTGGCGCGCGCCGGTCGATTCTCCTGCCGTCGGCAGATTCGTGAGTGATGCGTAAGAGCTTTTCGCTGTTCTGCTGGAACATCCACAGTTGCGTCGGGCGCGACGGCAAGTGCGAACCCGACCGCGTGCGCCATGCGCTCGCCTCCGTTGATTTCGATGTCTATTGTCTTCAGGAGGTCGGCTGGCAGCTGCACCGCGGCACCCGCGATTTCGATCAGTTCCGGCACCTGGCGGACGAAATCAAAGGGCACGCCTACCAAAGCCTAACGCGAACGCGTGGCGCCCATTTCGGCAATTTTATCATCTCCCGCTACCCGCTTGAGGCGGCACATACGGTCAAGCTGGGTCGTCGCTGGGGCGTGCCCCGATGCCTGCAGATCGCCGACATGATGCTGCCGAAGAAGCGCATCACGGTGATGAACACGCATCTGGGTTTGGACCCCCTCGAGCGCCTCAAGCAGATGAACCGTATTGCCGAATACGTGCGCGCTGAGCCCGGCCAGCCCCGCATCCTGTGCGGCGACTTCAACACCTTGCGCAACGGGGTCGCGGTCAAGGATCTCGGACAGCTGTTCGATTACCGTTCCTCGTCTCGCACGTTTCCTGCCCGGCGCCCGGCCCTGCAACTCGATCGCATTTTTGCGACCGGCATCGGCCCATGTGTCGAGGAGGGTATCCTGCGCGACAACCGCTTCCGCGAGGCCTCCGACCACCTGCCGGTCTTCGCGCGGTTCGAAATCGCGACGTAGCTAGCTGACTTCCGGGCCGCGTCTACGGGACGTGAGGCGCTGTTTTCCGCGCGCCACCAGCACGAAGAACAGTGGCACAAAGAAGATGGCGAGCACAGTCGCGGTGAACATTCCGCCCATCACGCCGGTGCCAATGTCGTTCTGGCTGGCCGCGCCGGCGATGAAGGCGATCGAAGTCATCAGGATCGGGCGCAGACGCAAGCGCGCGGCTTCCATCGCGGCGTCGAAAGCGCTTTCGCCGCGGCGTACGGCGAATTCCGCGAATTCGACGATCAGGATCGCGTTCTTCGCGGCGAGTCCCATGGTTGCCAGCAATCCTACCTGGAAGAACACATCGTTGGTCAGGCCGCGGAGCAGGGCGGCCGCGAGCACGCCCACCACGCCGAGAGGGATAACCAGCATCACCGCAAATGGCACCGACCAGCTTTCGTAAAGGGCCGCCAAACACAGGAAGATTACCAGGAGCGATAGGCCATAGAGCAGCGGCGCCTGCGCCCCGGAAAGCAGCTGCTGGTAGGAAAGACCTGTCCATTCGTAGCCAACGCCAGGTGGTAACTTAGCGACTAACTTTTCTATTTCCGCGATCGCCGTGCCGGAGCTTTGGCCCGATGCCGCGCTACCCTGAATTTCCAGCGCCGGAAAGCCGTTGTAGCGCTGCAACGTGGACGGTCCCGTCTGCCACGATGTCGTCGCGAATGACGAGAACGGCACCATGTTGTTCGAGGTGTTGCGCACCGACCAGTTGTAAAGATCCGATGGCACCATGCGATACGGCGCGTCGCCCTCGATATACACGCGCTTGACCCGGTTACGGTCGATGAAATCGTTCACGAACCCGCCGGCCCACGCCGAACTGAGCGTGTCGTTCACATCACCGAGGCTCAGGCCCAGCGCCGTCGCCTTGTTCTGATCGATATCGACATGCAGCTGTGGCGTATCGGAAAGACCGTTGGGACGGACGCCCATCAATTTGGGATTCTGCGCCGCCATCGCCAACAGCTGGTTTTGTGCGGCGACGAGTCCTTGATGGCCCAAATTGCCATGGTCCTCTAGTTCGAAATCGAAGCCGCCAGATTGGCCGAGGCCCGGTACTGAGGGTGGCACCAGCGCAAACACCTGAGCGTCACGGATTTTCGAAAACGCTGCGAAGGCGCGCTGCACGATGGCTGGCGCCCGGTTTTGTGAACCT
>JBJMVL010000052.1:0-5048 GCA_045810735.1 Alphaproteobacteria bacterium | reverse complement strand
GCTGAGCAAAGTGCCGCGGCCGCCTTATTGGGGCGGCTTCCGGCTCACGCCGCTGGAAATCGAATTCTGGCGCAACCGCCCGTTCCGGCTGCACGACCGGCTGGTTTATCGCCGCGAAGCGCCAACATCGCCATGGCGCACGGAGCGGCTGTTTCCGTGAGTGGGTCGTCCGCTGCCGAAGCCGCCGTTGCGGAACGCATGCACGGGCCATTGATGCGCCGCGCAGCGTTCGCGTCGCTGGGCGTTTCGATTGCGCTCGTGATCCTGAAGGCGGTTGCCTATCTGCTTACCAATTCGGTCTCGATGCTCGCGTCGCTCGCGGATTCGGCGCTCGACCTCTTCAGCTCCACACTGAACCTCTTCGCCATCCGCTCGTCGTTGACGCCGGCGGACGAGGAGCACCGCTTCGGTCACGGCAAGGCGGAGCCGCTCGCCGGACTGGCGCAGGGCGCGTTCATCGCCGGCTCTGCAACATTCCTGATTATTCAGTCGGTCAACCGCTTCATCGTGCCGGAACCGCTCGATCATCCCGTCACCGGCCTGCTGGTGATGATGGTGTCCATCATCGCGACATTAGCGCTCGTCACCTATCAGCGGCATGTGGTGGCGAAAACAGGATCAATCGCGGTGAGTGCCGACCGCATGCATTATGCGAGCGACCTGCTGACCAATGTCGGTGTGGTGGCGGCCATCGTGCTCACCAAATGGTTCGGGTGGAAGCTCGCCGATCCGGTGATTGCGCTGCTCATCGCCGGCATCCTTATCGCCAGTGCGTGGAGCGTGTTCGTGCAGAGCTACAACCAACTGATGGACCGAGAATTGCCCGACAGCGACCGCGACAAAATCAAGGCGATCGTCATGCACCATCCGGAAGTGCGCAACCTGCACGACCTGCGCACCCGCGCGGCGGGCGTGCACACCTTTATCCAGTTTCACATCGAGCTCGATCCCGCGATCAGCATCACGCGCGCGCACGAGATCAGCGACACGGTCGAGCGGTCGGTGTGCGAGGCGTTCCCCAATTCGGAGGTGATCATCCACCAGGACCCGGCGGGCCTGGAACGCCCCGGGGGGCTCGCGCGAAGCTGACGCTTACGGCAGGCCGAAGACGTAGAGGCGGCCGGCGAAGCCGTGCTGCGATCCGCCGATGTAGACCTTGCCGTTCACCACTGTCGGCGAGGAATTGACGATGGGATCGTCCAGCAAACGGCTCCAGATCTGGTCGCATTGGCCCTTGCAGTCTGCATCCCAGGCGAGGATTTCACCGCTGTTACGGCCGGCATAGACGACGCCGTTTGCAACCGTTGGCGAGGATTCGATGGCATCCTGCATGCCGGCGCCGAACAGGATAGCGACAGCATTACAGACCTTCTTCCCGCAGCCGGCGGCGTCATACACATTCACCTGCGACTCCAGCGGAATGTAGACGCGGCCATTCGCAACAGCGGGAGAGCCATCGAAGAACAGGTTGTCGTCGATCGCCTGCCACAACGGGGTGCAAACTTTCGCACCGCATCCGTCGGTGTTGAAGGCGGAAAGCGCGTGGTTCGAGCCGATATAGATGACGCCATTCGCAATGGCCGGCGACGAGGAGAATACCGGCCCGTGCGTATCGGCGGTCCATTTCGGCCGGCAGACAGCATTGCCGCAGCCTATCGCCTTGAACACGTTCAGCTTGCCGTCGTCGGAGCCGACGAAAACCTTCCCCCTGTACACAACCGGCGTGGACTCGATGGTGCCGCCCGTTTTGCCGGCCCACAGCGGATCGCACAGCTTCTGGCCGCAGCCTTCGGCATTAAAGGCATAGAGATAGCCGTCGAAACTGCCGACAAAGACGAGGCCTTTCCACACCGTCGGCGAGGATTCCAGGACAGACTCCTTTCCGGCCTTGCCTTGCCAGAGCGGCGCGCAAACCGCCTGGCTGCACCCCTTGGCGTCGAACGCGTTCAGCTTGCCGTCGTTTGAATTAAAGTCTGTCTGCGAGCCGACATAGACGATGCCGTTCGCCACCGCCGGGGAATCGACGATCTGTGCGAGATAGCTCGATTGCCACAACGGCTTGGTGCAGAGCTGGTCGCCGCAGCCATCCGCCGGGTAGGCGTACAGAGTGCCGGTATCCTCGCCGATATAGACGATCCCGTTCACCACCGCCGGCGAAGACGCGTACACCAGCTCGCCCGGGAGATCCGCCTGCCACAGCAGGCTGAGAGAGGGCACGGTGCTCTTGCTCAGCGTGGTTTCGAACGGCTGGTAGCCGGTGTGCTTTTCGTCGAAGCGGAAATGCGGCCAGTCGATTGCCTTGTGTTGGGCGGGACGTGCCGGCGCAGCTTCAACGGGGGGCGAAAAAGTTGCGACGGCGATAACAAGTGCAATCAAACTGGCCGCAAGGCGCAAAACGTAGTGGTACAAACGAAGACTCCCTCTGGGGAGGAAGCGGCATACGCGCCGCCTGTCTCCGATCTAACGACGAAAGAGGAGGGGCGGTTTATTCCCCGCGATGTTCGAAGAACGACGAAACTCATCGCGGGACTTCTTCCTCGATATCAAAAGACAGAGATTGGAACCCGTACGTTGTGGGGGAGAGGGAATTCCCTATGCTCGGTGAATGCCCGAGCATCACGCCCAGCACCTGGATGAAGAGCCGCGCACCCTGATCCTCACCGGCGCCTCGCGCGGCATCGGTCACGCGACCGTGAAGCGCTTCGCCAGCGCCGGCTGGCGCGTCATCACCTGTTCCCGCCATGCCTTTCCGGAGAACTGCCCATGGGCGGCGGGGCCGGAGGATCACATCCAGGTCGATCTCGCCGATCCGGACGACGTGGCGCGCGCCATCGCCGAAATGCGCGAGCGCTTGACCGACGGCAAGCTCCACGCCCTCGTCAACAACGCCGGCATTTCGCCCAAGGGCGACACGCGCCTCCACACCCTCACCACCGCGCCGGACGTCTGGCGCCAGGTGTTCGAGGTGAACCTGTTCTCCACCATCTGGCTGGCGCAGGGGCTGGTGGCGGAGCTCGCCGCCGCGCACGGCGCCATCGTCAACGTGACGAGCATTGCCGGTGGACGCGTGCATCCCTTCGCCGGCAGCGCTTACGCCACCAGCAAGGCGGCACTCGCGGCACTCACCCGCGAGATGGCGTCCGACCTCGGGCCGCTTGGCATCCGCGTCAACGCCATCGCGCCGGGCGAGATCGACACCACCATTCTGTCACCCGGCACCGAGAAGCTGGTGGAGAGCATTCCGCTGAGACGCCTCGGTGCGCCGGAGGAAGTCGCCAAGGCGATCTACTATCTGTGCACGGAGCAGTCGTCCTACGTCACCGGCGCCGAGCTCCACATCAACGGCGGCCAGCACGTTTGATCACCCTGGTGCGCCCTACGTGAAGAGCTGACAGCTTACCTATTTCCCCGCGCCCTCTGCCCGCCAGAAGAGCAGGCCGGCGATGGCCAAGCCGATGACCAGCGCCCCGATCTGGTACCAGGCAGGAAGTGTGCCCGCGTACGCGAAGAAGAATCCCGGCACCAGGTCGCCGAGCGCGGTCGCCAGCGCGTAGGAGCCCAATTCGATATCGGTGAACAGCCCAAACACATAGCTGATCAGGTCGATGGGCAGCAGCGCCTGCGTGATCAGCGCCCACCCGAAGAGATGGCGCTTCGGAATGGTGCGTTTGGCGGTGCGCTCGGCCTCCCGCAAGCGCGCTTTCCCCGCCAGGCGCGCGACCACCGGCGCGCCGAAGCGCCGCGCCAGGAAAAAGGCGGCGCTCGAGCCCAAGGTCCAGCCGGCGACGCTCATGATTGCCGTGCCGACAGGTCCCCAAACCACGGCCGCCAGCGGAATCAGCACCGAAACATCCAGCGGCAGAAGAAAAATCACGAAGATGGCGGTGAGCACGATGAACGCAGCGATGCCCCAGAAGCCGCCGACGTGCACGACATCCTTCAACGCGCCTTGGTGCGCGTGCGCGAACAGCGAGACGCCGACAAAAGCGGCGAGCACCGCGATGCCGACGCCAACAGACTTGAGTGTGTTCGAAAACCGCAATCTTTACACCGGCAATGCGCGGAACGGGTCGTGTGCCGGGATGCCGAACACGGCAAACTGCTTCAGGACCTGCGATGGTACGACAATGGTCATATCACGACTGCGAACGCGTTTCAGCAAGCGATCCATGATCTCCATATCACCGGCGGGCATCATTGTTTGACTATGGATCACCCTCTCGCCCTCCGGGGAGAGGCAGGGTGAGGAGATGACTGGCGGCGCGCGCTGACGAAGGTTATTCTTTCGCCATGAATCGAAGCATCATCAGCCGGGATGAGCAGGTCATGGGCCGGGCGCCCGTGTTCTGCGATACGCGCGTGCCCGTGCAGACGCTGCTCGGTTATCTGGAAGCAGGCGATTCCATCGACGACTTCCTGAAAGGATTTCCTTCCATAAAGCGCGATCAGGTCATCGCCTTTCTTGCGGCTGCGTAGAGATCGGGGGAATTCTTGGCCGATACACGCGTGCAGCTCGAAGTCGAGGATAGCGTACGCGAGAACTGGATGCGCCAACGGTTTGGGCAACCATTCTATCGGAATCGCCTCCGGCTCTCTTCAGGTGGCGTCTTCGATTTCGATGCTGTCAGTGAGGACAAATCAATCATCGCGTCCATCTCGACCAGCAGCGCCCGAACCTCTGGTGGAAAGCATGCAGTCGGTAAACTGATGAAGCTGCGCTCCGACATGCTGTTCCTGCTTCTCGTCGAGGGGATATCACGAAAGTATCTAATTCTGACCGAAAAGAGCATGCATGAACTCTGCCTAAAGGAGCAGGAAAACGGACGAGCTCCCAAGGACATTCAATTTTTACTGGCGGAGATAACGTCGGAACTTGAACAACGTCTTGTCCATGCGAGACATGCTGCGTCGAAGGAGGTCTCGCCGAGAGCGATTGAGGAGGCACTTCCTGACGAACTGCTGCTAGATTCGAAGCAAGAGTAAGGCGCGTGAAGCTGGTGAGCCCTATTCTGATCCGAAGACTCGGCGCGCCGAAGGGAGTCACCTAG
>JBJMVL010000051.1:0-41830 GCA_045810735.1 Alphaproteobacteria bacterium | reverse complement strand
CGGGCACAAGAACTCGCAAGTGAAGCGGTAAACGCCGCGCTTATGCACATCAAAAGAGAAGACAGATGAGCAGCATCACCTCGCGCATCCGGCCCGGGCTGGATGTGAAGAAGATCCCGGCCGCCCTTGTGGCGGCTTTTTTGTTGCAGACGGCCGGCGCGCTGTTCTGGGCGGGCTCTGCCGCCAACCGCATCTCGACGCTCGAGCGCACGGTGCAAGGGGAGCAGGCGGCAATCGCGCAAGTCGCGGTGCTGGAAGAGCAGGTGCGCGAGATGCGCGAGCAGCTGTCGCGCATCGAAGGCAAGCTCGACCGCATGCAGGTGATATCTGCTTCGAAGCAATAACCATTGTCATCCCCGGCGAGCATTCGCGCGACACGCGCGAATGCGAGGGAAGGGGACCCAGGTATCCACGACCGCTGTTCGTTGAAATTGAGGCACTGCGTTGCGCCTCAGCGTCCGGCAGCGAGTCTGCTCCACCTCCTGGGTCCCCTTCCCCTCGCGAAGCCGACGCTTCGTTCGGCCGGGGATGACAGCCCAAGTTCACGAAAGAGAATCAACATGCCCCCGCAAGTTACGACTTTGCGGCGCAGGCTGGCGCGCATCGACGCGCCGGCCGCGCTCGCCTCCCTCCATCGCGACGCGTTCGAAGGTTACGCCTCGCTGTTCGGCGTCCCCGACGGCGCCGGCGATGTGATGGCGCCCGGCGCCTTTGCCAAATCACTCCGCGGCGGGATTGAGCGCATCCGCATGTTGTACCAGCATTTCGCGCACGAGCCGATCGGGGTGTGGGAGAACATCCGCGAGGACTCGCGCGGGCTCCACGTGCGCGGCCGCCTCACCACCGATATCGAACGCGGCCGCGATGTGCTGGCGTTGCTGCGGGACGGCGCGCTCAACGGTCTCTCCATCGGATTCAAAACGCAACGCGCGCGGCGCAATCCCACAACCGGCGCGCGCGTGCTCATCGAAGTCGAGCTTTGGGAAATTTCGGTCGTGACCTTCCCGCTGCTCGAAGGAAGCGCGGTCACGGCCATCGGTGCCAAGAGCGACGAGCTTGCGCAAACCATAAGAAAGGCAACGGCGGTGATGCACACCCTCCCCTTGAGGAAGGGTCGAAATTTGCGAGCACATGGCGCGAGTGAATTTCGGGGAGGGGTTTCTCTCCCAGGCATGACCCCTCCCCGAAACATCCTTTGCGGTGCTGCGGATGTTTCGACCCTCCCTCAAGGGGAGGGTAGGTGGCGTGTGCGCTCGCGCGCGCCGAAATGAATTAACCCCCAAGGAGAATCACACATGGAACTGGAAACCAAGGCGCTGGAAACGCGCGACGCGGGCGCGAGCCGCGAAATCAAGGAGGCATTCGGCGAATTCCTCCGCATCTTCGAGAACTTCAAGGAAGGGAACGAGGAACGGCTGGCGCAGCTGGAGAAGCGCGGCACCGATGTACTCGCCGAAGAGAAAGTGGAGCGCATCAACAAGGCGCTCGACGCACAGAAGCGCACACTCGATGAGCTGATGCTGTCCGCGGCGCGCCCTGCGCTTGGCGGCGAAACCAAGTCTGCCGATCATCGGACCACGCGTGAGCGCAAGGCGGCGTTCGACACCTACGTCCGCAAGGGCGATGCCGCCGGCTTCCATGCGCTGGAGCTGAAGGCGATGAGCGTCGGCTCCAATCCGGATGGCGGCTATGTCGTGCCGCTGGAGATCGAGCAGACCATCGACCGCGTGCTGGCGAAAGTCTCGCCCATCCGCAGCCTGGCCACCGTGCAGCAGATCGGCGGCAATGTGTATCGCAAGCCGATCAGCACCAACGATGCCGGCACCGGCTGGGTGGCGGAAACCGATGTGCGGCCACAGACCACCACGCCCAATCTGGCAGCGCTCGATTTCCCGGCCATGGAGCTCTACGCCATGCCGGCCGCGACGCAGACGTTGCTCGACGATGCGCAGGTGGACATCGAAACCTGGCTGGCGAACGAAGTGCAGATCGTGTTCGCCGAGCAGGAAGGCGCCGCCTTCATCAACGGCAACGGCACCACGCAGCCGAAGGGATTCTTAAGCTACACCAATGTGGCGGAAGGTTCGTGGGCGTGGGGCAGCATAGGCTATGTGGCGAGCGGCGCGGCGGGCGCGTTCGCCGCGTCGAACCCGAGCGATGCGCTGCTCGATCTCGCCTACACGCCGAAGCAGGCCTACCGCGCCAACGCCACCTGGGTGATGAACCGCAAGGTCGAAGCCGCCATCCGCAAGTTTAAGGATACGACCGGCAATTACATCTGGCAGCCGGGCCTTGCAGCGGGTCAGCCGGCAACGTTATTCGGCTTCCCGGTGGCGGTGGCCGAAGACATGCCGGACATCGCGGCGAATTCGTATTCCATCGCGTTTGGCGATTTCGCCCGCGGCTATCTGGTGGTGGACCGCGTCGGCATCCGCGTGCTGCGCGATCCGTATTCCGCCAAGCCCTACGTGCTGTTCTACACCACCAAGCGCGTGGGCGGCGGCGTGCAGAACTTCGAGGCCATCAAGCTGATGAAGTTCGCGGTCAGCTAACCATTCGTTCAACCGCAATTGTCATCCCCGGCGAGCATTCGCGCGTTCACGCGCGAATGCGAGGGAAGGGGACCCAGGTAGCGGCCACACCCTCAGGGTTGAAAGTAGCGGCACAACATCACGCCTCAGCTTTTAAGAACGACGGTGCTCGAACACCTGGGTCCCCTTCCCCTCGCAACGCTGACCCGTTGCTCGGCCGGGAATGACAGTTGGTGCATTTGGAAGATCTACAATGTCCCTCCAACTCATCACGCCGCCGGCGGTCGAGCCGGTGACGGTCGACGATGCCAAGCTGCATCTGAAAGTCGACACGACCGACGACGATGCGCTGATCACGCGCCTCATCACTGCCGCGCGCGCTCGCGCCGAATGGCACACCGGTCGCGCGCTCAACACGCAAAGCTGGATCCTATGGCTGGATGATTGGCCGCCATGCGGGATCGTCGAAATCCCGTTGCCGCCGCTGCAGAGCGTGACTTCGGTCACCGTGTACGCGCCGGGCGACAGCGCCACGGTGCTCGATCCCGCAACCTACCAGGTGGATGCAGCGTCGGCGCCGGCGCGGCTCACCTTGAAATCCACCGTGCTGCCGCCAGCCAACCTGCGCGCGCTCAATTCCGTCGCGGTGGCGTTCACCGCCGGTTACGGCGATGCGGCCGATGATGTTCCGGCCGGTTTCCGCGCCGCCATCCTGGAGCTGATCGCCTTTCTCTACGAACACCGCGGCGAAGCGCCGGCCGAATTGCCTGCGGATGTTCTCCCACTGCTGGCGCCGTTCCGCCTCTTTCACCTCTGAGGGACACAAATGCTTTCGCAACTGAACCGGCGCGTGGCGCTGGAAGCCCCGACGCTCAACTCCGACGGCGGCGGCGGATACAGCGCCAGCTGGAACACGGTTGCCACCGTCTGGGCCGCCATCGAGCCCCTTAGTGGCGCCGATGTGTTCGGGCCCGATGTCAGCGAAGCGCGCGTGAAATATCGCATCACCATCCGCCGCCGCGCCGATGTGTTCGCTGGCCTGCGGGTGAACGATGGCGGGCGGTTGTTCGCAATCAAGGCCGTGCTGGACGATGGCCCGCAATCGCAGTTCTTCATGCTTCTCACGGAGAGAATCGGATGAGCAGCAGTTCCTTCGCGCTCCAGCAGGCGATTTTCGCCGCGCTGTCTGGCAGTACCGATCTGCAGGCGCTCCTCAGCGATCCGCCGCGGTTGTTCGATTTCGTGCCGCCCGACAGCGCCTTTCCCTACGTGGTGCTCGGTGACGGCAGCGAAGCCGACTGGAGCACCGCCACCGAAGACGGCACGGAGCACACAATCCAGATCGATGTCTGGTCGCGCCAGCCTGGGCACAGGGAGGCTAAGCAGATCGCCGATGTCATCCGCTCGGTTCTGAACAATGCGGCGCTCATAGTCACCGGCGCCGCGTTGATCGACATCCGCCATGTCACAACCGATTTCAGCCGCGAACCCGACGGCCAAACCTTTCGGGCGCGTCTCACCTTCCGCGCCGTCACCGAACCTTAAAGGAGAACCACCATGTCCGCACAACGCGGGCGCGACCTGCTCGTCAAGATTGGCAATGGCGGGTCGCCCGAAACTTTCGCCACCGTCGCGGGCCTGCGCGCCACGACTCTCTCGTTCAATTCCACCACGGTGGATGTCACCAACGCCGATTCCGCCAACCAGTGGCGCGAACTCCTGGCGGGCGCCGGCGTGAAGAGCGCGGCGTTCTCCGGCTCCGGCATGTTCAAGGACGCGGCGAGCGATGAGAGCTTGCGCAGCGCCTTCTTCAGCCAGACCACGCCGAACTTCCAGGTGGTGATCCCGAACTTCGGCACCATCACCGGTGCGTTCCAGATCGCGTCCCTGCAATACGAAGGCCCCTACGATGGCGAAGTGAAGCTGTCGCTGTCGCTCGCCTCCGCCGGCGCGCTCACCTTCGATCCCATGTGAAACCTCAACCAACAAGGAGAAAGACAATGACCAACAAAATCCGCGGCGAGAGCGAATTTCTCGCCGGAACGCAGCGTTATGTCATGCGGCTGACCTTGGGCGCGCTCGCCGAAATCGAAAACGGTCTCGGCGTCTCGTCGCTTGGTGACATCGCCGGCAAGCTGAAATCGCTCGGCACCATGGATCTGGCGGCGGTGGCATCCGCGCTGTTGCGCGCCGCGGGGCACAACCTCTCGCCCGCCGAGGTGCTGAAGCTGGAAACCGATCTCGGCACGCTCATCGGCGCCATCACCGATGCGTTCGACGCGGTAGGCCTCGGCCAGGCAAGCACCGCCGTACCGATGAAGGAAACGCCAAGCCCTTTGGCTGGGACGAGCTCCTCGCCTTCGCCCTAGGCCGGATGCGACTTTCGCCTGATGTGTTCTGGGCGATGTCGCTCGGCGAATGGCGCGCGGCGGTGAACGGCTTCGCCCGCCGTTCGTCGTGCGCCACGCCGCTCGCCCGCGCCGATCTCGACCGACTGATGCGGATGTATCCGGATCATCTTCCCCTCGCCCCCACGCATGTGGGGGAGAGGGGCAGGGGTGAGGGGGATGCCAAGGTGTGGAGATGAAGTCACTTCCAGCGCTTCGGGGTAGGCATTTTCGGACAAGGTATTCTTGCTTCGATCTGCCCGCCTTTAGCGGTGAAGCCCATCGACCAACCGCAGTATTTTTCTTCAAACGTCGTCACATAGATCACGTTGTTCGAGGTGTTCTTAGCGGCGGCGGGTCTGGTCGAGAGCATAGGTTGGTGAGTGAGCGCGCTGATCCCAAAAATCGCAGCGGTAATCATAATTGCCGCCAATCCGAAAATCGCGCCGACAAGCCGAGCTCTCATTGCGTCCGTCTGACCAATTTACCCGATAATGCATCCGTGGAGGCGGCAATCATAGTTCATTTCCGCGCACCCCCCTCACCCTCAGTCCCTCTCCCCCGAAGGGGGATAGGGAAGGATTTTGTTTGGAGTTCTCCCTAATGCCCAATGCCACCCTCACCGTGAACACCGATTTCTCCGGCGTGGATCGCGCGCTGGCGGGTGTGGCGAAGTCGCTCGATGCCTTCGCCAAAGGCCCCGTCACCGACAGCGCCAATCTCATCGAGCGTGCGGTGAGCGGCAGCTTCAATGCCGTCGCCGATACCATCGCGCGCGCGGTGCTTTCCGGCAAAGCGTCGATGGATTCGCTGGTCAATGCGATCCTCGCGGATTTCGATCGCATCGCGGTAAAGGATTTCATCGCCAAGCCCATCGAGGGCGTGCTGTCGTCGCTCGTCTCTTCATTGCTGCCGATCGGCGGCGCGCGCGCGAGCGGCGGTCCGGTGGATGCGGGGCTTGCCTATCTCGTGGGCGAGCAGGGGCCGGAGCTGTTCGTGCCGCGAGGCGCGGGATCGATCATGCCGAACGGCGCGGCGGCGCCGTCGCGACCGCAGATCGTGCTCAACGTCAATGCGCGCGACGCGCAGAGCTTTCTCAAATCCGAAACCCAGATCGCCGCCATGCTCTCTCGCGCGCTGGCACGGGGACAAAGGAATCTGTGAAGCAACAACCTTGTCATCCCCGGCGAGCATTCGCGCGCAACGCGCACGAATGTGAGGGAAGGGGACCCAGGTAGAGATACAGCCAAACCGTTGACGGCTTTGGCACGGCGCGGTGCCTCGGCAACCAGCAGAACGGCTGTGTAACCACCTGGGTCCCCTTCCCCTCACTCGTGTCCGCTCTCGCGACACTCGTTCCGCCGGGGATGACAATTTTGGAGAACATCATGTTCCACGAAATTCAGTTTCCCACCGCCATTGCCTTTCACTCCAGCGGCGGGCCGGAGCGCAAGACAGAAATCGTCACGCTCGGCTCCGGCTTCGAGGAGCGCAACGCCGTGTGGGCCAACTCCCGCCGCCATTACGATGTCGGCTATGGCGTCAAGACTCTGGACGACCTGCACGCGGTGATCGCCTTCTTCGAAGCGCGGCTGGGCCGGCTTTACGGCTTCCGCTTCAAGGACTTTGCCGACTTCAAATCCTGCGCGTTTACCACGGCGGTATCACCGCTGGATCAGCCCATCGGCACCGGCGACGGTGCGACAACGCAGTTCCAGCTGATCAAGACCTACACCTCCGGCCCTTCCAGCTGGGTGCGAACGATCGACAAACCCGTGAGCGGCACGGCGCGCGTCGCAGTTGCGGGCGTGGAGCAAACCTCTGGCATCACCATCGATGACAACACAGGCCTGATCGCGTTTGACTCTCCGCCCGCTTCCGGCGCCGCCATTGCCGCCGGCTTCGAATTCGACACGCCGGTACGCTTCGACACGGATTCGCTGTCGATCAATCTCTCCAATTTCGCTGCCGGCGAAATCCCGAGCATCCCGCTGGTGGAGATTCGAATTTGAACCTCAACTGTCATCCCCGGCGAGCGTTCGCATGTTCACAGGCGAATGCGAGGGAAGGGGACCCAGGTAGCGACAACTCCGAGCTGTTGGTGGTGTGGCACTGAGCTGTGCCTCACCTTCGACGGCACTTCTGTCACAACCACCTGGGTCCCCTTCCCCTCGCGCTGCTGTGCAGCGCTCGGCCAGGGATGACAGCTTTGGGCTGAAAGGACGGTCATGAAAACCATCTCTCCCGCTCTCAAACACATCTCAATTCCGGCACCACCACGCTCTGCTGGTGCTGGAAGATTGTGCGCAACGATGGAGCGACGCTCGGCTTCACCGATCACGATGTGCCGGTCGCATTCGATGGCGTGATTTATGAAGCGGTCAGCGGCTTCACCGCCAGCGAAGTGCAGTCGACGCTGGGGCTCGCGGTGGACAATCTCACCGTGCTCGGCGCGCTGTCGTCCGGCGCCATCACGGAAAGCCATCTCGCCGCCGGGCTCTACGACAACGCCAGCATTGAAATCTGGCGGGTGAACTGGGCTGCTCCGGAGCAACGCGTGCTCATGCGCAAAGGCAACCTCGGCGAGGTGAAGCGTGGGCGTACCGCGTTTCAGGCGGAGGTTCGCGGGCTGGCACATCTACTCAACCAGCCGGTGGGGCGCGCCTACGGATATTCCTGCGACGCCGATCTCGGCGACGCGCGCTGCACCATCGATCTCAGCAATCCGCTGTACCGTGGCGTCGGCATGGCCGCCACGATCACCGATCAACGGCGCTTCACCGCCAGCGGTCTCGACACCTTCGCGGATCAATGGTTCGCCGGCGGCAAGCTCACCTGGACGAGCGGCAACAATGCCAATCGCCCGATGGAGGTGAAGCGCCACGGCGTGGTGGGCGCGCGCGTCAGCGTCGAGCTGTGGCAGCAGATGAGCGAGGCCATCGCAGCCGGCGATGCCTTCCTCGTCACCGTCGGCTGCGACAAGCAGTTCGGCACGTGCAAGGCGAAATTTGCCAACGCCGTGAACTTCCGTGGCTTTCCCTACATGCCCGGCAACGATGCCGTGACGTCATACCCCACACAAACCCAAATCCTCGACGGAGGCAGCCGCTATGGAAACTGATGTTGTGAATCTCGCCCGAAGCTGGATCGGCACGCCCTACGTGCATCAGGCGAGCCTCAAAGGGGTGGGCTGCGATTGCCTGGGCCTGCTGCGCGGGCTCTGGCGCGAGCTTTACGGCGAGGAGCCCGAGGAAACCCCGCCCTATTCGGTTGACTGGGCCGAAGCCACCGGCGCCGAGACATTATATATGGCACTGAAGCGCCACGCGCGGGAGATCGGCCTTTCGGAGCTTGCGCCGGGCGATCTTGCGCTGTTCCGCATGGCCAGCCGCGGTCCCGCCAAGCATTGCGCGGTGGTGGGCACGCGGGATGGCGCGCTCAGCCTGGTCCACGCCCGCCAGAACAAACGGGTGAGCGAAGAGCCGTTCTCAGCGTTCTGGCGCGGCAGGCTCGCCTTTGCGTTTCGGATTTGACATTTGAGTTTTGGCCTCAGCGATGGTGAACTTGCGAATGTTTTCCAGAATTCCGTTTCTTGCCGGCGCACTGCTAATCGGTGCTTCCGCCATTGCGCATGCCAGCGATGAGGATCAATGCGCGGTCGGCAGCGGCGAAGGCGCCGTTGCGGCGTGCAGCGAGATCATCACCGAAACCAAAGGGCCGGACGTCGCCTGGGCCTATTTCAATCGCGGCCGCGCCTATTTCAACGCGAAGATGTATGGCAGCGCCATTGCCGATCTCACCGACGTGCTGCGCTTCAAGCCGGACGATGCCGACGCCGTCGAGAACCGCGGTCTCGCGTTTCTTGCCATGGCGGATTACGGCCGTGCGCTGAGCGATTTCGACAAGGCGATTGCGTTGCGGCCCACTTGGGCGAGCGGCTATCGCGGCCGCTGCTCGGCGCGCGCTGCCGCCAACCGCGACCTCGACGACGCGGTCCGGGATTGCAACATGGCTTTGAGCCTGCAAGCCGGCGACGCCGGCGCCTTCGATGCGCGCTGTCTCGTGTGGGTGCGCAAGGCGATTTACCGGGCGGCAATTGCCGACTGCAAGGCGGCGCTCAACATCAACCCGATGCTCGCGTCATCGCTCTATCTGCTGGGCGTGGCGAAAATCAGAACCGGCGACCTGGCGCACGGCGATGCGGACATTTCCACCGCGCGGGCGATGGACCCGGACGTCATCAGCATCTTCGTGATGTATGGCATCAAGCCATGAGACACGATATATTTTCGGTCGACTTAGGGAGGTCTGCCATGACGCGATCCTGCATTTTGTCAGCGCTGCTTTCGACTGCCGCGCTTTGCACAAGCGCTGCGGCTGTGGCCGCGAACACTGCGCAGCCGCGGCATCTTGCGCTGGCCCACCCGGGGGCGCAGCGCAACGTGCCGGGCACACCGCAACTGCCGCAATGGAACGGCAGCTTCACCGATCGCACGGGCAAACAGGTGACCTTCACCATGGTGGGCGGCGATCCGGCCAAAACCGCAACCACGCATGTGAGCGTGATTCTGATCCCGGTGATCGCGGTTTACGGAAGCGATAATGGCAACAAGACGTTCGATCCGCGCAAACACAAGGTGGCGAATGGCCAGAGCGTCATCCAGAACACCGTTAATTCGCCGCTGTTCACATCGAACATCGATTACATCCAGGGCGGCACAGACCTCGGAACTACGCAGTTCATCGATGCCTTCCAGCGCGGAAATTTCTGGAAATCCGTGAAGCAGAATCCGGATTATCACCTGCTGTACGACGTAACGGTGGGTAACGCGTTGAAAGTGTTCGTGTCGAAAGAGGACGGCGCGGTGATCGACAATCCGCTGGGCGGCGGAAAGGTCGGCACTTTCAGTTTGGCGAAGTTCGATCAATATGCGGAGAGCTTCGTCACGCAACATGACGATGGTATCACGGCCGCCGCGATTCCACTGTTCGTGACCTACAATGTCTATCTCGACGAAGGGGGCTGCTGCGTTGGCGGCTACCATGCGGCATCCGGCGGCGCACCGGGCGGGCAGGTCTATGCCTTCGCCACCTACGTGGATGCGAAGAAATCCTTTGCCGAAGATGTCTCCGCGATTGCAGTGGAACTGGGCGACGTGACGGACGACCCGTTCATCATGAACGGCGTGAACTGCACCGACACGCCAAACATCAGCCCCGGCGCGACGGTGGGACTAAAGAACGTCTATCCATATACGGAAGACGATTTCACCTACCGGCTGCCGTCGCTGGATTTCGTCACCTACTTCGGGGCGCCGAAATCGACATCGGTGAACAAGTGGTACAGCTTCCAGGGCGAGCAGCATCACGCATGCACCGGGCAATAGGTCGTGTGAACGTCAGGAATTGAAATGCGAACGAAGCTGTTTGCCATCGCCGTCGTGGCTTCGATGCCGTTTGCGGCGGCGTTCGCCGCATCCAATGCGGCGGACGTGGTCTCGGCAAGGGCTTTTGTGCGGGCGCTTTACGATCATTATGAGCCGAATGGGTCGTTTGCGGTGCTGGCCGATGAGGAAGAGCCAAGATATTTCGCCAGGGACACGCTTTCGCTGCTTGGGGAGAATGAACGGCTGCTGAAGGGCGAAGTGGGGGATATCGACGTGGATCCCGTCTGTGTCTGCCAGGACAGCGATGGGATGAAGGCAACCATCCGCAACGTGACGATGACGGGGAAAGATGGGGCGCGCGCCGATGTCGATATCGGTTGGAGCTCCGACCGGCATATCACGCGGGTGAAAATGGACCTGGTGCATGGGAGCGGTGGATGGCGCATTCGCGACATCAGCTGGGACGACGGACACGACAAGCGTCTGGCGAGTTTTCGCGCCGCGCTGATCAAGGAAAATCGCGCGCTCGCAAAGGCGCACTGACGAACGTCTCGAGCAGCGCTCTGCGTCATGTGGATTGGAAAGAGACCGCGATCGACATGAAGAGCCGGACAGCCGCGTTTGCTCTGATCGGTACCGCGGTCCTGGCGCATCCCGCCCCATCGCTTGCGTTCCAAAATACTGACCGCTGCTTCATGGAGCCGATGCTGGCGCCGTCCACGCACTACCGTATCGGCGAAATCACGCGCATGCTGCAACGCCTCTCACCATCCGTGCAAACCAAAGCCTGCATGCTGTTCGCTCGCGGCCTGCTGCATCATTTCGACGGCGAGCCTGCGGCGGCGGTTGACGATTACACCGGCGCGCTCGGCTGGATGAAGGATCCTGCGGTCGTGTACGAAATGCGCGGCGATGCTTACGAGGATGCGGGGCAGCGCGAGAAAGCGCTTGCCGACTACTCGGAGGCCGCGAAAGCGAAACCCGACGCCAAGGAGTTCGCCAATCTCTGCTGGGTGCGCGGCGTGCGCGGCCGCCCGTTGGATCGGGCGCTGGCGAACTGCAACGGCGCGCTGAAGGACAAGCCGGGCGACACCAACGCGCGCGAAGCGCGCTGCTTCGTGCTGTTCCGGCTTGGCAAGTATGCCGAGGCCATTGCCGATTGCGATGCCGTGCTGAAGGAGAAACCGGAGACCGCGGGCGCGCTCTACATTCGCGGTCTCGCGAAACAACACACCGGCGATGCGGCCGGCGGCGCGAAAGACATCGCCGCGGCGACAAGCTTCAACAGGAATACCCCGGCCTTCTTCGCCCTCTGGGGTGTGAAGCCGTAGCGGCGGCGCCCGCGACTCACACACCTGTTACTTGCGCAGCATGACGTGGCGCGCCGAAATCCCTTGGCGGACAAATGGTAGAGTTTGCAGGGCGAGCAGGCGAACGCCTGCCAAGGCGGACAGGAGAGACTGGCATGCGCACATTTACTACCTGTCTAGCGGTTCCCCTGGCCCTCGGCTTTTTCCTGATGGACGATGTCGTCGTGCACGCGGGTGTGCCTGGATACATGGTGTCGAGTCGCGCGGCGGAGGATATGGCTCGGCAATGCTACAACCCGAGTTCGACGGATCCTCAATATGTCATTTCCATCTGTACGCGGGTGATCGATGAGACCATGCTCTCTGGCGAGCCTTGGGCCTACGCGACGCGCGCGGTTGCGTACATCCACACGGGCAAGCTCGATCTCGCCCTCGATGATCTTAACCAGGCCATTTACGTCTCGCCCCGGGATTACCAATATTTGCCGGACTATTTTCAGTACCGCTGCCTCACGCAACTCAATCGCGGGGAAGCGCGGGACGCTTTGGAAGACTGCAACGCCGCTCTCAAGTTGCGCCCGAAGGATGCAACGACAATGGAGTTTCGCGGCGACGTCGAATACGCGCTAAAGAATTACCCGGCTGCAATTGCCGATCTTGATGCTGCGTTGGCGATAACTCCCGCCAACGCAGGGGCACAGTATGTGCGGGGACTGGCGCGGATGCGCAACGGGGACGCGCAAGGCGGCCAGGCTGATGTCGCTGCCGCCAGGGCAAAAAAGCCAGACATCGCTAAAGATTATCCCGGAATGTGACTGCGCCTGCTGCTGGCGGGCGTTTCCGCAATACGGTGATGCGTATCCAATAACGCGCTGGGGGCGTCCCTCCTCCATCTTACTTGCTTCGTTCGTTCGACACCTCCCCGCTCGCGCGGGAGGAAAAGGATTTCACACAATGGCATCGCTTGTTCTCGGCATCGCCGGCTCCGCGATTGGGCCGTCGCTCTTTGGCGCGGGCTTTTCGATGTTCGGCGCCACCATCACGGGCGCGGAGATCGGCGGCGCCATCGGCACTTTGATCGGCACGGAGCTCGACAATCTCATCGCGCCCGGCACGCACATCACGCGCAAAAGCCCGCGGCTTTCCGACGTGAACATCCAGGCGTCTACGGAAGGCGCGCCGATTCCGCTGTCTATGGCCGCATGCGCGTCGCCGGCCAGCTCTTGTGGGCGACGAAGTTCAAGGAGACGGTGATCAAATCCGATCAGCAGAACGGCGGCGGCAAGGGCGGCCCGAAGGTGACGGAGACCGACATCGGTTACCGCTACTCCATTTCGTTTGCCGTGGGACTCTGTGCCGGCGTGGTGACGAAGATCGGCCGGGTGTGGGCCGACGGCAACCTCATCGACATCTCGCAATTCACAACCCGCTTCTATTTCGGTGACGAAACGCAAAGCTTCGATCCGCTGATCGAGGAGATCGAAGGCGCAGGCAACACGCCGGCCTATCGCGGGCTTGCCTACATCGTGTTCGAGGACATGGACCTCACCAACTTCGGCAACCGCATTCCGCAGCTGAATTTTGAGATCATTCGCTCGCTGTCGGCCAACAATCCCGATGCGCTGGAGAATCGGCTTGGCGGCGTGGCGCTGATCCCCGGCGCCGGCGAGTTCGTCTACGCGACGGAAGTGGTCACGGCCGACAACGGCCAGGGCACCACGACGCCGCAAAATGCGCATAACGCCAGCGGCGTGGCGGATTACACCGCGTCGCTCGACGAACTGCAGGCCCTGGCGCCGAACATGGGCGCAGTGTCGCTGGTGGTCGGCTGGTTCGGCGACGACCTGCGCTGCGGCCAAACGAAAATGATGCCGGGTGTCGAGATCGCCAAGAAGGACACCTACCCGGAAACGTGGGGGGTCGATGGCGTCAGCCGCGCCAATGCGCATGTGGTGAGCGCGGTGAATGGCCTTCCGGCCTACGGCGGCACGCCGTCGGACCAAAGCGTGGTGGAAGCAATTCAGGATTTGAAGACACGCGGGCTTCGCGTGCTGTTCAATCCCTTCCTGTTCATGGACATCCTGACCGGCAACACGCTGGAAGACCCATACACCGGCGAAAGCAGCCAGCCGCCTTATCCCTGGCGGGGGCGCATCACCTGCAATCCAGCACCGGGTGTGAGCGGCTCGCCGGACAAGACGAGCGCGGCAGCCGATCAGGTGAACGCCTTCTTCGGGGGCGCCAGCATCAGTGATTTCTCTGTCAGTGGAACAACGGTGAGTTGGACCGGCGGCGACGATTGGGGTTATCGGCGCATGGTGCTGCATTACGCCCTTCTCTGCGCAGCGGCGGGCGGCGTGGACGCTTTTCTCATCGGCTCGGAACTGCGCGGACTGACCCGCGTGCGCGACAGCGCCACGACCTATTCCGCCGTCGCGGCGCTGAGGACGCTGGCGGCGGATGTGCGTGGCATTGTCGGGAGCGGCACGAAGATCGGCTATGGCGCGGATTGGTCCGAGTACAACAATCACCAGACCGGTGATGCGCCGGGCGCGCTGCTCTTCAACCTCGATCCGCTGTGGAGCGACGCCAACATCGATTTCATTGGCATCGACAATTACATGCCGTTATCCGATTGGCGCGACGGCACCGCGCATCTCGACTACGATGCAATGAACGGGCCCACCAACATCCACGATCCGACGTATCTGACGGGCAACATCCGCGGCGGTGAGGATTACGACTGGTACTACGCCAGCGACGCCGACCGCGATTCACAAACGCGCACCACGATCACCGATGGGTACGGCAAGCCATGGATCTTCCGGCAGAAGGACGTCTGGGCCTGGTGGAGCAATGCGCATGTCGACCGCGCCGATGGCAGCGAAAGCGGAACGCCCACCGGCTGGGTGCCGCAATCGAAGCCCATATGGTTCACGGAGCTGGGCTGCCCCGCGGTGGACAAGGGCGCGAATCAGCCGAACGTGTTCTTCGATCCCAAGTCGAGCGAAAGCGCGCTACCGTATTATTCCAATGGCGGGCGCGACGATCTCATCCAGCGCCGCTTTCTGGAAGCGCAGCTGAAATTCTGGAGCGATCCCGCGAACAACCCTACGTCCACGATCTATTCCGGCACCATGCTGGACACGGGGAATGTGTATCTGTGGTGCTGGGACGCGCGGCCGTTTCCTTTCTTTCCCGCGTTCGCGAATGTCTGGGGCGATGCGGCGAACTACAATCTCGGCCACTGGCTGAACGGCCGCCTCGGTGCCGTGATGCTGCCCGACCTGGTCACCGATCTTTGCGCAGAAGCGAACTTCAGCGACATCGATGTCTCCAACATCGACGGCGTGGTCACCGGCTATGCGGTGACCGACACGATGAGCGTGCGCGATGCTCTGCAGCCGCTGTCCGTCGCCTACTTCTTCGATGCGGTCGAAAGCGAAGGCGAAATCGAATTCGTGGCGCGCGGCCGGCCCAATCCGCTGGCGCTCTACGAATCCGATCTGGTGATTCCGGAGCAGGGCGAGCCGAATTTCGGCTTCTCGCTCACCCGGGCGCAGGAAACCGACCTGCCGACCGACACCCGCATTGCCTACATCGATGTCGATGCCGATTACCGGCAAGCCGTAGCGGAAGCGCGACGGCTGGTGGGTGCGTCGGATCGCGTCACGCAAGCCGCACTTCCCATCGTGATGGATCAGGCGAGCGCCATCGGCATCGGCGAACGGCTGCTGCAGGATGCATGGGTGATGCGGGAGCACGCGGCCTTTGCGCTGCCGCCGTCGCAGCTGGCGCTCGATCCCACCGACGAGGTGCTGCTCGACGCCGGCGGACGCGAGCGGCGCTTGCGTTTGACGGAGGTGAACGATGCCGGCGCGCGTTCGATACAAGCGGTCGCCACCGATCCCTCCATCTACGAGGAGATCGTAGGGCCGGCGCGGGCGTCGGGGCAGATGCAAGGGTTGTCATCGCCGGGCCGTGCGCTCGCCGCGTTTCTCGATCTGCCGTGGCTGACGGAAGAGCAGAAGCCGTGGGATGCGTGCGCCGCAGCGTTCGCATTGCCGTGGCCGGGTTCGGTGCTGGTGTTCCGCAGCGCAACCGATTCGAATTTTGTGCGCGACACCACGCTCACCAAGGCGGGCACCATCGGCGAAACCACCGCGGACTTCTTCGCCGGACCGGCATGGCGGTGGGACGAGATGAACGAACTCAAGATCGCCGTCTACGATGGCACGGCGTTGTCGTCGCTTGACGATTTGTCCGTGCTCGGCGGCGCCAATGCGCTGGCCGTGCAGAACGAGGACGGCGAATGGGAGGTGCTGCAGTTCGCCACCGCCACGCTCACCGGCCCGGGCGAATGGACGCTATCGCGCTTGTTGCGCGGGCAGCGCGGCACGGAAGGCGCTATGCGGTCGCCAGTCGGGGCCGGCGCGCGCGTGGTGTTGCTGGATTCGGCGCTGATGCAGTTGGGCTTGTCGCAAGCCGAATATTCGCTGCCGTTTAATTATCTGTATGGCCCGCAAGGCAAGCCGATCTCCGATCCGGCATATCAGCGCATCGCGCTGCAATTTCACGGCATCGGCTTGCGGCCGCTGTCGCCGGTGCAGCTGGACGCAGCTTACGCCCCGAACAGTGATTTGTTGCTGTCGTGGCTGCTCCGCGACCGCGATCCGTCGAGCGACAGCTGGGATCAGGTGGAAATCCCGATGAGCGAATCGTCCGAAAGCTGCGACGTGGAAATTCTCGATAGCTCTTCGAACGTCATCCGCACCTTCAGCTCCGTTGCGTCACCGTCGCTCACCTACACCGCCGCGCAAATCGCTGCTGACTTTCCGTCCGGGTTGCCGTCGCCCTTCCGCTTCACCGTCTACCAACTCTCCTCCACCTTCGGCCGCGGCGTTGGAAAGACATCGAGCATCGTATTCACCTAACCACCCTGTCATCCCCGGCGAGCATTCGCGCGACACGCGCGAATGCGAGGGAAGGGGGACCTAGGAAGCGACAAAAAGTCCGACTTCGGAACTGTGGCGCGGCACTATGCCTAAACTTCCGAAAGTACCTTTGCTTATCCACCTGGATCCCCTTCCCCTCGCGAATGTTAACGCTTCGCTCGGCCGGGGATGACAGGCTTTTTCACGTCAACCTTCATCTGAGAGAAACACCATGTCCGACACCACGCCGCGCGTGGCGTTGCCGCTGCTCGCGGCTGCGCAATCGCAAAAGCACGTCACCCACAATGAAGCGCTGCTCGAGCTCGATGCGCTGGTCGCCACCGTCATTCTCGATCGCGATCTGAGCACGCCGCCGTCAACGCCGGCCGACGGCAACACCTATCTGGTGAAAGCGACCGGCACGGCTGCGTGGGCCGGGCAGGATGGCAAGGTTGCTTACGCCATCGACGGCGGCTGGCGTTTCTACGCGCCGTTCGAAGGCCTCTCGGCTTACGTCGCCGATGAAACCAAGCTCATCTTCTACAACGGTTCGGCGTGGGTGGATTTCGTCAGCGCCGTGCCGCTGGAGAACGTGCCGATGCTCGGCGTCAATGCCGCGGCGGACAGCAGCAACAAGCTCACCGTCGCCAGCGCCGCGGTGCTGTTCAACAACATCGGCGCGGGTGTGCAGGCCAAGCTCAACAAGAACGCGAGCGCCGACACCGCCTCGCTGCTGTATCAAACGAACTTCTCCGGCCGCGCGGAAATCGGCCTCACCGGCGACGACAATTTTCACTTCAAGGTCTCGCCGGACGGCAGCACCTTCTACGAAGCGCTGATCCTCAACCGCAACACCGGCTCGCAGTTACTGAAGCATGTGGACATCACCAGCGCGACAACGCTGGGTGCCACCCATTTCGGCCGCCTCATGCGCGCCGATGCCTCCGGCGGCGCCTTCAACGTCACGTTGCCAGCAACCGCCGACGTCGACGACTGGATCATCCTGCGCAAGAAGGATTCATCCGCCAACCGCGTCATTGTGAAGGACAACGCGGGCAACGATGTCGCCTGGCTTTCGTCGCAATACGACGAAGCGATGTTCGCGTTCTGGGACGGCGCGTGGACTTCCGTGCGCTGGAATATCGCGCCGCTCAATCAGGCGTTCACCGCCAGCGGCACATACACAAGGCCGCCGCTCGCCAAGTCCCTTGATGTTCTGGCGATTGCCGGTGGCAACGGCGGCGGATCCGGACGCCGCGGCGCAGCGGGCAGCGGACGTTCCGGCGGCAGCGGCGGTCCCGGTGGTTCGATTGCGCTCTCGACAATTCAGGCTTCTCTCATTGGCGCGACCGAGACTGTGGCAGTGGGCGCGGGTGGCGCCGGTGGCGCGGCCGTCACCGGCGACAATACGAACGGCAACAACGGTTCTGTGGGGGGCGACAGCACCTTCGGCACCACACCGTTTGTGCAAGCGAAGAATCCATCGTCGGCAATCGGCAGCGGGGGCACCCTGGCACTAACTTCGGGTGCTACGAACACCGCCCAATCGAATTACGGTTTGCCGGGAAGCGGCGGCGGCACAGTAATGGGAGCAGCGAGCAACCCCGGCGGTACCGGCACATCTGGGGGCGGCGGAGGTGGCGGGAGCATTTCGGTGACGGATGCTGCGCAATCGGGCGGCAACGGCGGCATTGGCAGTATCGAAATGAAGAATGCCGCCGGCGGCAAACACGGCGCGCCTTCCAGCGCCGGCACGAGCATCGCCGATTCCAATACCTACCTCGGTGGCGGCGGCGGTGGCGGTGGCGACGGCTGCACATCCGGCGCTGCTGCGGCGGGTGGCGCCGGTGGCGCCCCGGGCGGTGGTGGCGGTGGCGGTGGTGCGAGCGTCAACGGCAATGCAAGCGGCGCCGGGGGCGCAGGCGGACGCGGCGAAGTGCGCGTTACCGCATATTTCTAACCGCCGGTCTTGCCGATATGGAGAAAATGAACCGTCACGCAGGCTCGGTTCGGCTCTTCTCGATGCTGTCGCGAAATTCCGGCGCGCGCAGCACGATTCCGCGCAGCAGGCGCGCCTGCTTCGGCGTCGGCAGTGCAGAGCTGTTCGCCGCGAGCAGGAACCAGGACTGCCGTGGGTGAAACCAGGGAATCGGCCTCTGCACCAAGCCCGCCTCGTTCGCCAATGCCGAAATGCCTGCGGGCGAGTAGGCGATGCAGTGGGGGTAGTGCCAGCCTTCCGGCGCGTCCTGCTCTTCTCTCACCACGAAGGTGACGGCGCAGATGCCATCCGGTTCCAGTGCTGCTGCAAAGCTGCTGAGCGCGCGCTGCACCAGCTGCGGGCCAGCGTGACTGAAGATGCTTTGCCCCACAATGAAATCGAAGCGCGTGCCGAACACGCCGGCATCGAACGCATCGGAGTGTGAAAAGTTCGGCCGCTTGAGGCGCACCATGTCCCGCCCGATCTGGTTGGCGATGGCGTCTTCCACCAGCCAGGCGTTCGGCTCGATGCCGAAATAGCGTTCCGGCGCCAGATACGGAATCAGCAGCCGTCCGGCCCGCAGGCTTCCGCAGCCGAAATCGAGCACGCGATGATGGTCGCGCAGGCCCAGCGTGCAGAGCAGCCGGAACTGGGTCGCGCCCATGAAATCGTACTGCTGCGGCGGGCCGACGAACGCGGTGTAATGGCCATCGCCCGCGCGCAGATTTTTGGCTTCGGTTTCGCTCAAATTCCGCATGCGCCTGACGCTACGGGAGCGTGCGGACCTTCACAACCAACTGATCTTTGGGAACCACATCATGTTTCAACTCGTGCACTGGTCGCGCGCGGCATGGGATTGCGCGCGCTGGCCGCATTTTTCGCCGCATGAACTCGCCTGCCATTGCTGCGGCGAGATGTGTGTATGGCCGGAAGCGCTCGACGCCATCGCACGCCTGAGGCGCGCGCTCGATTCCCCGCTGGCGATCAACTCGGGCCATCGCTGCGCATTGCACAATGCGCGCGTCGGCGGCGCGCCCCTGTCGCTGCACAAGCAGCTGGCATTCGACGTCGCGTTAGCGGCGCACGATCCCGCGCAGCTGGAGCGCGCCGCGCAGGCGAGCGGCTTCCGCGGTTTCGGCTACGGCCAGAGTTTTCTTCACCTCGATACGCGCGGCACGCCTGCGCACTGGTTCTACGGCAACAGGAGCAAATCGAAATGGGCACCTTTGGGCATCTTCTAGGCTGCGGTATTTCCGCAGGCGCCGGCGGCATCTTCGGCCTGGTCGGCAATCTCGCAAACAAGACGTTCGGCTATCTGGAAACCAAGCAGTCGCTCGTCGTGAAGCAATCGGAATGGGCGCACGAGACCGAGCTGCTGAAACTGCAGTCGCAATGGCGGCAACCCGAAGCCGAGCATGCGCCGCCGATAGCGCTCACCGGTTCGTGGAACGGATTGCTGTCGAGCGTGTCGGCGGAAGGCGCGTTGCCGTCGTCTTACGAATGGGTGGATGCGGCGCGCGCGCTGGTGCGTCCCTTGCTCACGCTCGGGTTGTCGGCAGTGCTCGCTGCCGCATTCTTTTCCATGGCGCCGAACGACACCGCGCGCGCCTATGTAATCGACAGCCTGGTGTTCGCCGCTGTCACTGCAATCGTGTGGTGGTTCGGTGATCGTGCCCCGACGCGGAGGCGCTGATATGCCAAGCCGTATGGATTACGTCGACGCAGCATTCGATGCACTCGGCACCGTTATGCCCCTTGAGCAGCCCATCCGCATCGTGCTGCGCGAAGTGCTGGTCGTGCTCTGCTTCGGCTGGCTCAATGATCGCGATCCGACGAAAGCCGATCTCCGGCATCTGCAAAAGGCGCTGGAGCAGGCGGTCGCTGCGGCCTGAGCTGCGCGGCACCCGCGGCGATCTCTGCGTTAGCGCTGGATGCGGAATATGGTGCCCCCAGTGGTTCCGAAGTCATCATTGCCGCCCAAGGTTGTTGACCCGTAGAGATAGCCGTTCTTGTCCATCACGAGGCCGGCCGCCGGGTTTGCTCCGTCCGGGCAATGGTAAGTCCCGCAAAACTGGTAAAGCACGACGTGCTGTCCCGCTGCCGTTTGCTCGAACACGGCGCCACAACCCCCGCCAGAGTTGCCGCTCGAGCAAGCGTCGTCGCCGTGCGACCCACCGGAAAACGTTGTGCCGAAGAGATTACCAGAAGCATCCATCAGCAGTCCGGCAAGGGGAGTCTCGTCGCTATCGTAGGCGAAATTGTGGATGACCTTGTACAAGCCGCCTGATGTACGCTCGAAGATAACGCCACCTTCGTTGGATCCTCCTACGGAGGTTGTGCCGAAAAGATTGCCTGATGCGTCCATCAGCAATCGTCCGCGCGGCGCGCCACCGTCCGTACAGTTCACCTCCTTGCAGAAATTGCGGAGAACCGTTTGCTTCCAAGTGTTCGCCGCCAGCTTGTACATCAACCCGCCTTGATAGAGGCCGCCGGCGGCCGCAGTGCCGAAAAGATTTCCCGACGAGTCCATCAGAAGGGGGCCGGGCTCTCCCGCGCTGTTGAAATTGTGGATGACGGTCAACGGCCAGGTCGAGCCGCTGTGCACGAGCTGGTAGGCCACGCCCGCGTTATACTGGCCACCGCCTGAGGTGGTTCCGTACAACGGGGAGCTCCCGTCCCACGGCGCGCCTGAGGCCTGGCCGGCATAGGTCAGCCCCGCCTCCGGGTCATTCCCGTCGCTTCCGTCGAAATTGTGAAGCACCGTGAACCCCCAACCGGTCCCGTTGGGCGTCAGGCGATAGACGATGCCGCAGCACTTTGTGCCGCCATTTGCCGCCGTTCCATAGAGGTTGCCGGCGGCATCCATGATCACATCGCTGTCGGGACTTTCGCCGTCGGTACAATTCGGAGGGTCCTTCGCGCAAAATGTGTGAATCACGTGTTCGCTGTATTTGCTCTTGTCAGCGTTGGGGGTGAATTTGAACACCACGCCGTACCCGTGGCTGCCACCAAAAGACGTTGTCCCATACAGGTTGCCGTCGGCATCCATCAGCAACGCCGATTCCGGATCGTTACCACCCTTGCAGTTGGTTGGGATGCAGAAGGCATGCAGCCGCTTGAATGTCGGCGCCGCCTGCGCGGCGTCCTGAGACGCGGCGCAACAGAGCCAACCGCTGGCGAGAGCAACCGCCAGTCCGTAGCGCAAAGCTGAAAATTTCAAACCGGGCCGATGGCGCATGTGAACTCTCCTTCGCGGGTCGGGACACGGGGCGTGAGACTTGCAACGAAAACCCGCGGAGCTTTCGCGCCCGCGGGTTTTGCGATTATGGTTCGCTGATGAAGAAGTGGAACGCGTTATCCTGAAGCGCGCCGTCTTTTCTGCCGCGGATGCGGATCTGCATCTTGACCTCCCCATTGCCGCCGCAGGTGATGTAGTCCCAATCGTCGGTGATCGGCGTCTCGCCATTCGCTCCGGCGGGCTCCACCATGATTACCGGGCATGTGCTGGTGAAAAAGCCCGCCGGGACGTCGATCGTGTATTGGCCGGTGCCGTCATGGCTCACCGAGAACCCGGTGCCAGTGACGATTGAACCGTCCATGGCGACGATTCCGCCCTTATGCTTGTTGTTCTTGCCCGGCGGCTCCAAATTTTGCAGCGCTTTGCTCGGATAGAGACTTGAGGCAAGAGCCGAAGACGCCATGAGCAACGACGCCGCAACCGCAACGACTGACATGCGAGACATGCAAACCTCCTTTGAATAGGCCGCGAAAGCGGCCTGGTGTCTGTCCGCGATCCCGGTCCGATTTGCCGAAGCTAGAGTTTCGTCGATGGAATTTCTTGGACAGGAGCGAAGCGCACATGAGACAGGAACGAACGCGTTGCGATGTTCCATTGAGAGACAACTGCGTCGCGAGGGACGCCACAACCGGATTGGTCGGTACACCGACACAGAAAATTCTTACATTGCCGCAAATCTCACCTAGGGCGTCAGCGCAGCCTCTGCTACGTTTGCTCGCAATCGGGGAAAGCATGACGAACGTCGAGGGTCACGCAAGACCAGCCGGACAGCTTGCGGCAGACAACCCGCAGCGCGTTCGCTTCTCTACGGATCGGTTCCGCAAGCGTGATCGCGTGCCATTTCTGCGCGATATTGTCGGCCGGCAGATGCTTCGATTGGATATCGAGCCGCTGCCGGGCCGTTTCCGCGTCAGCGGCGCCATTCGCCGTGTACCCGGGTTGGATGTGTTCAAGGCCGCATGTCCGCCGGTTTGCGTGAAACGCACCGCTGGACTCGCATCTGACGGCAATGACGATCTTTTGTTTCAGTGGACGAACGCGCCGGGTGTGTATGATCACGTGGGACGCGAAATAGCACTCGAACCGGGAGATGCCATCGTTCTTTCCTGCGCCGATCCATTCAGTATCCGCATTCCGTCCGCCTACAATCTTCTTACGTTCCGCGCGCCACGTGCCGTGCTCGGGAGTGGCTTGCGCAGCATAGAGGAGTGCCTCGCGCGACCGATCCCACGCACGTCAACGGCATTGAAATTGCTGCTGCGCTATCTGGAGATTTTCGAAGGCGACGATTTTGCCGCGACCCCGGAATTGCAGCGGGCCGTAGCTGCGCACGTACACGATCTTCTCGCGCTGGCCACAGCCCCCGCCGGCGAAGCAGGGGATCTGGTCCGGCGGGATGGCGTGCGCGCCGCGCGACTGCGGACAGTCAAGCAGGACATTGCCAGAAACTTGTGCCGCCCTCTCAGCGTGTCGGAAATCGCAGCGCGGCATCAGCTGAGCCCACGTTCGATGCAAATGCTGTTCGAAAGCGAAGGCACGACCTTGACCGAATTCGTTTGCATGCAGCGACTCGCAAATGCCTATCGCGTACTCACGAGCCGCACTTTCGACAATGAGCGCGTTGGCGACATTGCGCTGGCCTGTGGCTTTGGCGATATCTCATATTTCAACCGCAAATTCCGTGCGCGCTATAGCGCAACCCCGTCGGATGTCCGACGCGGCGCCAAATGAAAACCCGCGGGAAGCTTGCGCTGTCCGCGGGTTTTCTCCCGAGTGTCTCCGGCCCTGCGTGGAGGGGCTTACCGCAAAGCCGGCGAGGCTCGCGTCTTGTTAGAGCCGGAAGCTCACGCCGATGAATCCGCCGGTGCGCGGGTTCACCTTGCAGAACGCCATCCGGCCGAACCGATTGACGCACTTCACGACATAATAGCCGCGATACATATAAGGCGTGCCGACGACGCGGATGTTCCGGGCGCGCACGACTTCCACGACGCGGCCACGGTCGATATAGCGTGCGGCCACCGCGCGGTTCGGCGCGATGATCGTCTTGTGCTTCTTCTCGATGATAACGGCGGCATTGGAAACCGTGCTCGCCACCAGAGCCAGGGCGCCGATTGCGCCGGCGATGATCTTGCTTCTCATGGTCCATTCTCCTGTTCCAATTCCTCGCCGTTCGCGGCGAGCGATGGCGCGAGAATGGCAGGCGCGTCCTGAACGCACTCTGGGGTCGAAAAAAATTCTCGGTTCATGTTGCTGAAGCGGAGATGAACTGGTGAATGCGCCGTAAACTGTTGTGAAGCGCTTGTTCCCGGTGCAGCGTTTGTGCATGCCTGCGAGCTGATTTGCCGAAATGAGAAACCCGCGGAGCCGGTTGGCCCCGCGGGTTCTCGCTTGATGGCGACGCCGGCCCCACGTGGAGGGGCTTACCGTGAAGCCTGCTGCCTCAAGCCGTCATTGGCGCTACAATGGTGGTGGCACGCTGAACGAACTCTGGCGTTGATATTCATCCAAGGTTCATCGCTGTCGGACTAGGAAAACGGTATGTGCTGGCGGCTTTTCATCTGCGCTGTATCAGCGCTTCTGCTGGCCATTTCCCCGGCGGCGGCGCAGGGCAGGGTCGTGCGTCCATATGGGCCGGATGCGACGGTGCCGCTGGAGCGCATCCTCCCGCAAATCCGCAGCGCCCATCCCGGCAGCTTTTCAGATGTCGATGGTCCCTTCGCCGATCCGGGCGGCCGATTGCATTACCGCATCAAGTGGCTCACACCCGACGGGCGCGTGATGTGGCTCGATGCCGATGCGCGCACGGGGCGTGTTCTTGGCGTTAACCATGGCTGGGGCGGATACGGCCCGTATCCCTATCCACGTGAGCCGCGCGGGTACTATCGGCCACCATATGCCGGGCCACCGGAAGGGCCGCCACCGCGGTATTTCCGGCCGGGGCGTGGATGGGGCCGCGGCTGGAGAGGCGGTCATTTCGGTCTGGGTGGAATGCGTGGCGGCGGTCGCGGACCGCGAGGCAGGTAAACAATGCGCGTATTGCTGGTCGAAGACGACAAGGATCTGCAGCGGCTGCTGAAAACGGCGCTGAGCGATGCCGGCTATGTGGTCGATGCCGCGAGCGACGGCGAGGAGGGCCACTTCCTCGGCGATACAGAGCCTTACGATGTGGTCATCCTCGATCTCGGCCTGCCGAAGATGGATGGCGTTCGCGTGCTCGAGCAATGGCGCAAGGCCGGACGCAAGATGCCGGTGCTGATTCTCACAGCGCGCGACCGCTGGAGCGACAAGGTCGCGGGATTCGACGCCGGGGCAGACGATTATCTCGCCAAGCCCTTCTATACCGAAGAATTGCTGGCGCGGGTGCGCGCGCTGCTGCGCCGTGCCGCCGGGCTAGCAACCTCGGAAATCGAAGTCGGGCCCTTGCGCATTGACACGCGCTCCTCACGCGTCACCTATGACGGAAATCCGGTGAAGCTCACCTCGCTGGAATATCGCCTGCTCGCCTATCTGGCGCATCACCGCGGCCGGGTGGTTTCCCGGACCGAACTGGTCGAGCATCTTTACGATCAGGATTTCGATCGCGACTCGAATACAATAGAGGTGTTCGTCGGGCGTCTGCGCAAGAAGCTCGATCCCAATTTGATCCAGACGGTGCGCGGCCTTGGCTATTGTCTCGAAATTCCGGACACAGCGCCTTACCGGGCTGCCGCAAAGGCTTAACTCCCTTTCTGCGCGGCTGATCGTTGCGGCCGCGGTCTGGACGCTGCTGGCGCTGCTCGTCGGCGGCTTTGTCCTCTCCGGAATTTTCCGCGCTTCGGTGCAGGGCGATTTCGATTCGCGGCTGAAATTCGATCTCGATGGATTGATTGCGGCGGCCGAGCCGGATTCAGCCGGCCGCGTGTCGCTGCACGAGCGCTTCTCCGATCCGCGTTTCGAGCGCGTGTATTCCGGCTGGTACTGGCAGATCGTGCCGGAGCAGCCGAAAGGCGACATCCGCATCTCGCGCTCGCTGTGGGACAGCGCCATCCGGCTTACCGATTTTCGCATGCGCTCGGGCATCGCTTGGGGCTATGGCATCGGTCCGGAAAATCAGCCGGTGCGCGTGGTGGCGCGGCGCATTGAATTTCCCATCACCGCCACGCCCCAGCGCGACGATGTCCGCGTCTACACTTTTCTTGTGGGCGGCAACGTCTCGGAGATCGGAAACGAGGTCGCCAACTTTAACACCATGCTGATCTGGGCATCGGCCATCTTCGGCCTTGGCCTGATTGCGGCGATATTCCTTCAAGTGCGCATCGGCTTGCTGCCATTGCGGCGTCTGCGAGCTGAGCTTGCCCGTGTGCGCGACGGCCAAGCGCGCCGCCTCGAAGAACGCTTTCCGGCCGAGATTTCACCGTTGGTGCGCGAGCTCAACAGCATGCTCGATCACAATGCTGAGGTCGTCGAGCGCGCGCGCACGCAGGTATCCAACCTCGCACATTCGCTGAAGACGCCGCTTTCGGTGCTGGCGAGCGAATCCTCGGCGAATCCCGGGCCGCTTGCCAATGTTGTGACCGCGCGCGTCGAAACCATGCGCCGTCAAATCGATCATTATTTGTCGCGCGCTCGCGCTGCCGGCGCCGCCGCCGTTCTCGGTAACCGTACACAGGTGAAACCGGTGCTGGACGATCTTGCGCGCACGCTGTCGCGCATTCATGCGGGGCGTCAGTTGTCGATCGGCGCGAAATCGCCTGCGGACCTCGCTTTCCGGGGAGAGCGGCAGGATTTCGAAGAGATGGCCGGTAACCTGATGGATAATGCCTGCAAATGGGCATCGTTGCGGGTTGAAGCGAAAGCGGTGCGCCTGCCGGACGGCGAGCTTGATCTTTGCGTCGATGACGACGGTCCTGGTCTCGATCCCGAAGAGCGGGGCCGCGTGGGAGAGCGCGGGGAGCGGCTGGACGAAAGCGTGCCGGGCTCCGGGTTCGGCCTCGCGATCGTCGGCGAAATTGCAGGTCTTTACGGCGGCTCGCTCGAGCTGGGCGAAAGCCCGCTTGGTGGGCTGCAGGCGCGGCTGAAGCTGCCGCGCGCACCCTGACTGGCAAAGCGCAAAATCGAAACACCGCGTTAACGACGCGCGCCGTAAGCTAAGGCCAAAGGGGTGGCTGCGACGGCCGTTCAGCTTCGCAAAGGGTAAAGATATGGCGTCACGCGACAAGATGGATCTGCTTCGGGCGTTTGTCGGTTCGCTGCCGCCCAGCATTGCGGGTGGGGTTGCGCGCGCCGTCGAAATCGACCGGATGAACGAGGGCACGGTCCTGCCGCATGACTTGATCCTCGACAGCCTGAGGCCGACCCTCCGTGAGGGCGAACGCTCCGAGCGCGCCAACACGCCGTTGCGCATTTTTTGCCGGCCGTTCGAGGACCTTCTCACCAACGATCCGTGTCAGCAGAAGCTGAAGGGCCGGATTGCGCGCAGATCGATCACGCCGGTGTGGAACTGGCTTGCACAGGATCTGATGCCGGAAGCGCTGAACGCCTTTTCGCTGGCCGTGAAAACGGTGGCAATGGGCCTGCGCGCCGACGAACTGCAGGCGCAAGTTACCAATTTCTGGAAAGCCTCTTCCGATGCGCTCCGTGGCAAGCTGGCGAGCGAGAGCGGCCGCAAGGCCGCACGCCAGGCGCTTGGCGGCGATGCGCCGATGGAGGATGCGCGCGAGATGGCGCTGCTGTTATCGGCGGGTCTGGAAATCTGCGATTTCCAGGATCGCCTGCCGCAGCGCATCGAGTCGCTTACGGAAGACCTCATTCAGGTCTACCGCGCTGTACATGAGGTGGTCGCCCGTCGCGCGCCGGAGGCGGCTCGCTACCTGCCGCTGGTCGTCATGCGGCGGCTCGACAACGTCTGGGAGGCATTGCGTCTCCCGCTGGAAGGTGTCGCGAACGGGGCGAACAGCGGCAATGTGGAAATGGGATTTGTTGGTGAGGTCCTGTTCGCCGCGATCGAGATGCATGGCGCTGCGATTCGCGCGGCGCTGCCCAATCAGTTCAATGTGGATACGCTGCTCGCCCATCTCGAAGATTTCACTGCGCTCTCGAACGGCGCGGTGAAGGAAGTCGAACTGCGACGCGACGGCGTTTGGGGCCAGCGCCTCGTGAAAGATCGCGCGGCGGTCGCCGAAGTGATGGATAGATTTATGGAGCGGGCGCCGAAGGAAATCTTTGCGGCGCTGCCGATGGTCGGCCAGCAGGACGGCTCCGACCCAATGGTGCCGGACATGTCGCGACCGACCGATCCGGACAAGTGCGATCGCGCGCTGAGCTATGCGCGGCTGGTATCCGGCTGCCGGCCGCTTGCCGCGGAGGCGTCGTTCGGCGGGGCGCTGAAACGTGCGGACGAGGAGATCACCGTCGCGCTGCAGCGCTACAATGAGGTGATTGTGCGCGAACTGCGCGATGCCGACGACGAGACGCGGCTGAACGCGGAGCAATATGCAGCGGTGGCGACCGAACTGACGGCAATCCTGTTCAGCCCGACGGAAGGCGAGTATCTCCACCGCCACGGCCGCACTGCTGGCTCTGCCTGGGCCGCTGCCTAACCGTCAACACGCGCCATTGCGGGGGACGGCGCGCTTCTATAATCGGTCGCGCCGGAGACCGCATGCCGCCCAAACAGAATCCGCTCAAGCTCAATCCGCTGCAGCTTCGCACCCTGACCGTTCTGCAGGTGCTGGCGCGGCTGCCTCAATCCTCGGCTCGGGGACCTGCGGCGGGCGAGATCACCATCGAGCAATTTCCGCAGGCGCATGGGGATCATGTGCATCTCGGCGACGGCGTCGTATCGGCCAAGGACATGACCGGGCTATACAATGAGAAGGTATGGCATGCCTTGGAGCGCAAAGGGCTGGCGCGCGCCGAATGGCCTCACCGTATTACATTAAGGCCGGCCGGCCTCGCCTACGAAACCGGCATCGGCGACAGCATCCTGCACCGCTCGCCGCATTGACCGGCGCTAGTCGGCGCGGTTTAGGACCACCAGCGGTTTGACGAACAGCTTCGCGGCACGCGGTGTTTTCATGAAAGCGTCGAGTGCCGGCTCGGCTGCCGTGATGCGAACGTCGCCATTGTCGCCGGGCTCGATCTCGCCTGCGACTTCGCCTGCACGGATCGCAGCCGCGACGGCCCCGTCGTCCATCTGGTACAGCGTCACCTGTTTTGCGCCGGTCTGGCGGTAGAGAAGCAGCACATGCAACTCGGTCAAAGGGCCTTCCGACGGTTTGCCGTTCGCGCTGCGCTCCTGCGCGTTGACGATGTGATTGGTGCCCACCATCGCTGCGCGCAGGCTGTAGGCGCTCCACTCGCCGAGATTTTCTTTCTGCGGCGGGGTCACGATCAACGCCGTCATCGTCCCGTCATCGTTACCGAGGATGTGCACGAAGGAGGGCTCGCCGCCGTCCGGCCCGGTTGCTTTCCACATCCCCATCAGGCTCCTGTCCGGCTTGAAGCCGAGGGTGCTTCCCACCGGCACCTTGCTGGAAACCGGCAGGCAAGCCGCCAAAAGTGTCGCAGCCATTAGCAGTGCCGCGGAGGGAAAGAATCGCATGATCGCTCCGTCTACGTGGGGCGGGCGGTCGCGTTGGAGTGCCCCCGTTCGATCCTTATACTGAAATTCTCATCGGCAGGAGAACATGAGTCCCAAAAAGCGCCGCCGGCTCTATTTCGCCATCGCCCTCGTGCTCGCCGGAGCTGTGGGGGCGGCGTTGGTGGTGCGCGCGCTCCAGGACAATGTGCTTTATTTCTACAGTCCGTCGGATATTGCCGCAAAGCATGTGCCGCCGGACGTCAGCTTCCGCGTGGGAGGTCTGGTGGAGAAGGGCAGCGTTTCCCGCGGGCCCGGCGCGGAGGTTCGGTTTGTCGTCACCGACGGGCGCAGGCGCATGCCGGTGGAATATTCCGGCGCGTTGCCGGATCTGTTCCGCGAAGGGCAGGGCGTGGTCGCCACGGGCGCGCTACACGGCGGCAGCTTTCGCGCGAGCGAAGTGCTCGCGAAACACGACGAACGGTACATGCCGCCCGAAGTGGTCGATGCGCTCAAGCGTGCGGGCCGCTGGAAGGAAGACGGCACATGACGGGCGAAGTCGGTCAGCTGGCATTGTGTCTCGCGCTGGCGCTCGCGGTTGTGCAGAGCCTCGCCGGATTTGGGGGCGCCGGCGCGAAGGGCGCGGTTGCGCGCGCCATTGCTTCGAGCGCGGCGATGGGTCAGCTCGTATTCGTTGGTCTCGCGTTCAGCGCGTTGATTTTCGCGTTCGTCGTGTCCGATTTCACCATTCTCGATGTCGCGCAGAACTCTCACACCGCGAAGCCGCTGCTCTACAAGATCGCCGGTGCGTGGGGGAATCATGAAGGGTCTATGGTGCTGTGGGTCTTCGTACTCGCGCTTTATTCCGGTTTCATCGCGCTTGCGCAGCGCGGCGGCAATCGGCTGGCATCCGCCGCGCTCGGTGTGCAGGGATTGCTGGGGACGGCGTTCCTGCTCTTCATCCTGTTCACATCGAATCCATTCATACGGCTCGATCCGCCACCCTTTGAAGGCGCCGGCCTCAATCCGCTGCTGCAGGATCCCGGCCTCGCGTTCCATCCCCCGATTCTTTACGTCGGCTATGTCGGCCTATCGGCTGCCTTTGCCTATGCCGCCGCCGGATTGATCACCGGCGAAGCCGATGCGCGATGGGCTCGCGCCGCCCGCCCCTTCATGCTGACGGCGTGGATCGCATTGACCCTCGGCATCACGCTTGGCAGCTGGTGGGCCTATTACACGCTCGGCTGGGGCGGCTTCTGGTTCTGGGATCCGGTGGAGAACGCGTCGCTCATGCCGTGGCTGGTGGCGACGGCGTTGCTGCATTCGGCGCTCGCCACCGAGCGCACTGGCGCCTTCCGCACCTGGACTCTGCTGCTCGCCATTCTGGGATTCTCGCTCAGTCTGATCGGCACATTCCTTGTGCGCTCCGGCGTGCTCACATCTGTGCACGCTTTCGCCAATGATCCGCAGCGCGGACTTTTCATTCTATTGATGCTGGTGCTGGCGATCGGCGGCGCGTTCGTTCTGTTTGCTTGGCGCGCGCCGAAACTCGAAGGCGGCAGCGCGTTCCATCCCATCAGCCGCGAAATGGCTTTGCTGTTCAACAACATGCTGCTGGCGGCCGCAGCCGGCACGGTTTTTGTCGGGACATTGTATCCGCTGGCGCTCGATGCGCTGACCGGACGGAAGATTTCCGTCGGCGCGCCATATTTCGCGATCACCTTCGCGCCCATTTTCGCTGTGCTGCTGATGTTCGTTCCGTTCGGCCCGCGGCTGGGATGGCGGCGCGGCGATCTGGCCGGTGCGCTTCGGGCGTTGTGGCCCGCGGCCGCCGCAGCCATGGTTGCGGCAGTTATCGTTCTCGCTGTGGCACGCCCTGCCGTGCTTGCCGGTGCAGGTGCATTTGCACTGGCGGCGTGGCTCATCGCGAGCAGCGCGACAGATGCGTTCCGTCGCCAGCAGGACCGCAGCTTCGGCTGGAGCGCGGCGGCGTCGGCGCTCGCCCATGCCGGGCTTGGCATTTCGCTCATCGGCATCGCCGCCGTTTCGGTTTGGAAAAGCGAAGCGTCGGATGTGCTTGCGCCGGGCGCAACCTTGAACGTTGGCGGATATGAATTACGGCTGCGCGACGTCGTGCGCGTTTCTGGTCCCAATTACCTCGCGCAGCGCGCCGAGCTCGATGTGTTTCGCGACGGGCATGCAATTGCGGCGGTGACACCGGAGAAGCGGTCTTATCCGGCGGAAGGGCAAACCATTAGTAAGACGGCCATTCGCACCAGCGGCTTCGCCGATCTGTACGTCGCACTAGGGGACGAGCGCGAGCACGGCCGCTGGGTGGTGCGCGCCTACGTCAACCCGCTCGCACCCTTCATCTGGTTCGGCGGTGGCATCATGGCCTTGGGGGGGCTCGCGAGCCTGTTCGGCCGCGTGCGCGTGCGGTTCTTACGCGCACCGCAGTTGGCTCCGGCAGAATGATGCGAGCGCTGCTGGCAGTCTTGGCCGCGCTGCTGATTTCGCACGCTGCCTTGGCGGGGCCGGAAAGGCCGTCCAACCCGGGGCTGGAGGCACGGGCCATGGAATTGCAGAAGCAAATGCGCTGCCTGGTCTGCCAGGGCGAGTCGCTCGATGAATCGAACGCGCCGCTGGCTGATGATCTCCGCCGGCTCATCCGGGAGCGACTGGCGGCGGGTGACAGCGACGAGGGGGTGAAGAAGTATTTGGTTGATCGTTACGGGATATTCATCCTGATGAAGCCGCCGGTGGAAAAGGATACTTATCTTTTGTGGCTCACGCCTTTGTTGCTCATGCTCGGGGGCGGAGCGGTGCTAACATTGGTCGCATGGAAGGCGCAGGCGCGATTCCGCGCGGGCCCGACAGGGCCTTAGGATCACGTCTTCCGGAACGAGGGCTGCGGTCTTGAATCGTTGCCCACGTTTAATGATATGAACAGAAACAGGTAAGGCAAAGGGCTTAAGCCTTGTATCAGCCATCGGTCCGCCGAGTCGCTGCATGGGCCGCCCTTATCGAAGGAGTCATGGATGAACTTCAAAGAACCAGGAGCCCGCTCCCGGCTGCTCGCGGCCAGCTCGGCTGCCGCCATTCTGATACTGGGGCTTGGCGCGTCGGCGTTGCTGCCGCATTCAACCAGCAACGCGTCGTCCAACGAAAATCCGCCGGCGCATCTGCAACAGATTGCGGCGGTCCGCAATGTTCAGCCGCACATGCTCGAGGCCGGTGCCCCGTTCAGCTTTGCTGACCTTGTCGAACGCGTCAGCCCAGCCGTTGTGACCGTCACCGTTCAGCAGGAAGTGAATGCCGCGGCGGGCATGAACCTGCAGGATTTACCGGAACCGTTCCGCGATTTTTTCAACCAGCAGGGACAGGACGGCAAGCAATTCAGCATTCCGCGTAAAGCGGTTGCCATGGGTTCCGGTTTCATCGTCGACAAGTCGGGCTACATCGTCACCAACAACCACGTCGTCGAGGGCGCAAAGAGCATTAAGGTGAAGCTGCCCGACGGGCGCGAGTTTGATGGTCGGCTCATCGGCGCTGATCCGGCAACCGATGTCGCGGTGCTGAAGATCAAGAGCGACCGGTCGCTGCCTTCGGTGGAATTCGGCGATGACCACCAAGTCCGTGTCGGGGACTGGGTCGTGGCCGTTGGAAATCCCTTTGGCCTTAGCAACACCGTGACCGCCGGTATTGTATCTTCCATTGGCCGAGACGTCGGCAATGGTCCGTACACGAACTTCATTCAAATCGACGCTCCCATCAACCGCGGCAATTCCGGCGGCCCGACGTTCGACATCCGCGGCAAGGTCATCGGCATGAACTCTATGATCTTCTCGCCCTCCGGCGGCAGCGTCGGCATCGGCTTTGCGATTCCTGCTTCTACGGTGCGCGATGTCGTGGCGCAGCTCGAGACGCATGGCCGGGTGGCCCGTGGCTGGCTGGGCGTCGAGGTGCAGGCGATCACGCCGGAGATGGCCGCAAGCTTTGGATCGAAGGATCTGAAAGGTGCGATTGTCGCCAACGTTGTGCCCGGCGGTCCGGCTTCGAAGGCAGGTTTCCACCAGGGCGACCTGGTGGTAGCCATCAACGGCAATGCCGTCGACGACTCCCGCGATCTCACGCGACGCGTGGCGGCCCTGCAGGCCGGCACGACCGCGACCTTCACCGTTGTCCGCGAGGGCTCGCGTCATGATCTGCGGGCTTTGGTCGGCGTAAGGAAAGACCAGCAGGTCGCGTCGAACGACGACAATCCTGACCAGCCGACCTCCATGCCGGCGACGACAGCACAGGCGATGGGACTTGGCCTTGCTGCCGTCACTCCTGAGGTTCGCCACGCCTTTAACTTGGGGCAGGACATCAACGGCGTCGTCATTACCAAGGTCGATCCGAACAGTGACGCGGCGGACAAAGGCGTTCAGCCGGGAGATGTGATGGTTTCCATCGCAAACAAACCGGTTCACACGCCGCAGGAGGTAAAGACCAGGATTGCAGATGCAAAGGCCGCGGGGCGCTCGGCGGTGCTGGTTCTGTTGAACGGACAGAACGGGCAACGTTTCGTCGCGCTCAAAATTGGCCAAGCGTAAGAACAGCGTACCGGACTTCACCGGCGAAAGCCGGTGCTGTCCGGCCCCCGCGCCGGCATGGGTGACCCCTTCCCCCCGTTACCATTGCCGGCGCGGACCCTATTCATGTTTGCGTATTTGACTTTTTAGAGGATAGGAGCGGGACATGCGCATGCTTGTTGTTGAGGATGACCTCGAAGCGCAGCGTTATCTGGTCAACGGGCTGCGCGAGTCTGGGCATGTTGTAGACGACGCCGCGGACGGAGAAACAGGGCTCACGCTTGCACTGTCGCGCCCCTACGATGTCGCCGTTATCGACCGCATGCTGCCGAAGCTCGATGGCCTCAGACTGGTGCAGGAGCTGCGTGAGCACGGTAACGTCACGCCTGTGCTGTTTCTCAGCGCCCTTTCAGAGGTAGACGACCGTGTAAAGGGCCTCAAAGCCGGCGGCGACGATTACCTCACCAAACCTTATGCCTTTGTAGAGCTGCTGGCGCGCATCGATGCCCTGATGCGGCGGCGTCAGCCGTCGGCGGTGAAAACAAAACTGGCGGTCGGCGATCTGGAACTGGATCTGCTCACCCGCGCCGCGAGGCGAAACGGCAGCAGCATCGAGCTGCAGCCGCGCGAGTTCCGCCTGTTGGAATACCTGATGCGGCACGCGGGGCAGGTGGTGACGCGGACCATGCTGCTGGAAAGCGTATGGGAATATCACTTCGATCCGCAGACGAACGTCATCGACGTGCACATTTCGCGGCTCCGCGCCAAGATCGACAAGGGGTTCGAGCCGGCGCTGCTGCAGACGGTGCGTGGCGCGGGTTACATGATCCGCGCGCGCCCGTAGCATCGACCCGGGCGCGACAGGATTGGCAAACCTGATAGGCTAAGGGCCGTGTTCGGCTTCCGCCTCTTTCGCACGCTCGCTTTCCGCATCGTGCTCGTCTACCTGGCGCTGTTCGCGGTGTCGGCCGGCGCGCTCGCGGGCTTCACGTATTGGAACACGAAGCGTGCGCTGGACGAGGAAACGGATCAGACCATCCAGGCGGAAATCGCCGGCCTCTCGGAACAATACCAGCGCCAGGGTTTGGGTGGCCTGACGGACGTCATCACCGCCCGCTCGATGCATGCCGGACAGGGCTTGTACCTGCTGGTCGGGTCACTGGGGCACCCGCTCGCCGGTAATCTCGATGCCTGGCCGACGGTGAAGCGGACAGGTAACCGTTTCGTCGAGTTTGATTACGAGCGGCGCGTTGGCGGAATCCTGGAGCATCATCCCGCGCGGGGCCGGGTGTTCAAGCTGGTCGGCGGCTTGCAGCTGCTGGTCGCCCGCGATGTCCATGAGCGCTCCGACACCGAGCGCATGTTCACAACGGCGCTTCCCTGGAGCGTGGCGCTGATGCTGACCCTGGGCCTTGTCGGCGGCGCCGTGATGAGCCGCAATCTTCTCAAGCGGCTCGACCAGATCAACAGCACGAGCCGCGAGATCATGGCCGGCCACCTATCCCGCAGACTACCGGTGTCGCGCGCCGGCGACGAGTTCGACACGCTCGCGCGCAACCTCAATCGGATGCTTGAGCGCATCGAGCGGCTGATGAAGGGCATGCGCGAGGTGACGGATTCCGTGGCCCACGACCTGCGCTCGCCGCTCAATCGCCTCCGCAACCGGCTGGAAGGAACGCTGCGTCGCCTGCCCGTGGACGATCAGGAAGCTCCTGAGATCGAGGCGGCGATCACGGAAACCGACCGGTTGATCTCGACTTTCGATTCGCTGCTGCTGATTGCCGAGGCTGAAGCGGGCGCTGCGCGCAACTCAATGTCGCGGGTCAACCTTTCGGCACTGGCCCATGACGTTTGGGAACTGTACCAGCCGGTCGCCGAGGAGAGCGGCATCGCACTGGAGATGATGCCGGCTCAGCCCCTGGAGGTTCGCGGCAACGGCAATCTGCTGTCGCAGGCGCTCGCCAATCTGGTGGACAACGCGATCAAGTACACGCCGTCGGGCGGCAAGGTTACGATCGCTGCCGAGCAAAACGGCAAGGGGGCGATCGTGTCGGTTGCCGACAACGGTCCGGGCATTCCGGAGGACGATCGCCCGCGCGCTATTGAGCGTTTCGTCCGGCTGGAGGCGAGCCGCCATTCGCCCGGCACCGGTCTTGGGCTCAGTCTGGTAGCCGCAGTTGCGCGGCTGCACGAAGCGCGGCTTGAATTGTCCGACAATCAACCGGGCCTGAAGGCGAGCATGATCTTCGCCTGAGCGAATCGGCGCAGCCAGATTCCCGGCAGGAAAGCGTCGAAATCTGTGTTGCCGCCTCGCATCCGGAGCATGGCCGCGCCGAAATCAAAGCAAATTGCATCCTTTTCTGTGGATGACCGCCCGCGAATCGCAGTATTCCGCGAGGATTGGAAGGCGCGGCGGATTTGCGCGGCTATATTCGCCGACCGGACGTTCGGTATCGAAAGGGATGAAAGCATGAGCAAGACAGATTTCGTCGAGGCGGTGGCGAAGCACGGCAAGATCAACAAGGCCGACGCAAAGCGCGCTGTGGAGATGGTCTTTGGGGCGGTGGAAGGCGGCCTCAAAGCCGTGAAAAACGGGGGCAAGTATCAAATCGGCACCTTCGGGAGCTTCCGGGTGACCAAGCGTGCGCCACGCACCGGCCGCAACCCGCGCACCGGCGAGCCGATCAAGATCAAGGCGTCGAAGAGCCTGCGCTTCAAGCCGTCGTCGCAGCTGAAGAAAGCCGCCGGCTGCTAGATTGCGTTTGCAGATTTGCATGGAAAGCCCGCCCGCGGTTGGCGGGCTTTCCTGCTTTTACGGCACCAGGCGCCCGATCCATTCCGGCAGGGCGAAGGCGGCGGCGTGAATGTCCGGATTGTAGTAGTCGGTCTTCAGCCTCGCTGAAGCAAAGCGCGTGCGCGCACGGCGGATGCCGGCAGGCGTGCCGAGCTTCGCGTTGCGCCCGTTGCCCGCCCACGACAAGGCCATGAAGCCGCCGATGTAGGTCGGTACCACGGTCAAATAGAGTCCCGACTGCGGGAAGAAGGCGCGAAGTTCTTTCAGCGCGTCGGTGATTTCTGATGGCTGATAGAACGGCACGCCGGTCTGGAAGGTGGCGAACCCGCCCGGCTTCAGCGCATGCTTCACGCGGTCGTAAAACGTCTCGCCGAACAGGGCCTTGCCAGGGCCAACAGGATCCGGGCGGTCGGCGATGATCAGATCGAACTGCGCCTTCGACTCCGCGCGCCCGAGATACTCGAAAGCATCGGCAATCTCGATCTTCATCCGCTTGTCGCGGAAGGCCCTGGCGTTGATCTCGGCGAAGTGCTCGCGGCAGAGCTCCACCACGCGTCCGTCGATGTCGACGAGCACGACTTCTTTCACGCCTTTGTGCTTCAGCGCTTCGTCGGCGATGGAGAGATCACCACCGCCCACGATCATCACCCGCTCCACCTTGCCATGCTCCAGCATCGGCAAATGCGTCAGCATCTCGGCGTAGGCGCTCTCGTCGCGGGTGGTGATCTGGACGATGTCGTCCAGGCTCAGCACACGGCCGTTTGCCACCGTGTCGAAAATTCTTATCCGTTGATAACGGCTCTTTTCGTCGGCAAGCGGCGCGCCGGAGAGCTCCATCGCCTGCGCGTAGCCCGTGTGGAGCCGCTCGGTGAACCTTTTGGCAGCCATCGTGTTCTCCAGTGTCTAAGCGGGAAAGAGCGCGGAAAGCGGCGCCTTCTAGGGCTCGCTTGAGAAGCTGTCCAGCGTCCCATCGAGCATCCGGCAGCGTAGAATTGTGACAGCAAAGGTGCCGCGAAGGCGCAACGAAGGTGACAGAAAATTGACCTTTGGGCCTCAAAATTTCTTGCATGGGGGGAAGGCCGCCCTATATTCCGCCTTGCTCCGGCAACGGAGCAAAGCGGCGAGACGGCCTTCCGTCCGCTGCTTTTTTCTTCAGCCGCGTCCGAAGCCAAAGGAGGGCGATCGACGCATTGGGTGTCAACGCTACTTAGAGGGTAGGTGCCAGAATGGCTCGACTCGAACTCGTAGCGGCGATCAAAGAAGTAAAGGGCGCTCGCGCCCGCGCTTCCGCGAGGACCGTTCCGGTTCCTGCTCCCCTGGGGGATGAGGACCGCAAGGACCACTTCATCACACGCAACGGTCTGACCTTTGCGGGAAGTCACCTGATCATCGATCTGTGGGAAGCCGAAGGGCTCGACGACAGGGATTTGATCGAACAAGCGCTGATCGACGCGGTGAATGCCGCGGGCGCAACTCTGCTGCACATTCATCTGCATACCTTCACCGAAGGCGGCGGGATTTCCGGCGTGGCCGTGCTGGCGGAGAGTCACATCAGCGTGCACACATGGCCGGAGCGCGGCTATGCGGCGTTCGACGTCTTCATGTGCGGCGACGCCGAGCCGAAGAAGGCGCTCTCGGTATTCAAGCGGGCGTTCAGGCCCAAGCGCATGGTCGTCGGCGAGCACAAGCGCGGCGTGCTTTAGCGAAACGCGCGTCAGGCGTTCGTATGAAAAGGGCGAAGCTCTTTTTAACCGGGGGGCGGAATGGCAGCCAAAGCCATTCCGCCTCTTCTTTTCTGGAACGAAGAAAAAAGTGCCGGGCATCGCTGCCCGGCACCCATGGGTTCTACGAAACTAGTGTGACTAGCGCCGCACCGGGCTTATGGCGCCCGGAACCGGCCCGCCTTTCGAGTGCTTCGGCGCATGATGACGTGCCGGCGCATGATGCGGGCCGCAGGAGTAGGAGTCCTGCCCATACACGATCTGGTGCTGCACACTGTTGTATTTGTTGGTGCCAACCGTGTTCTCGCCTTCCGCCGGACCGCTCAGGATGCCTACGCAGGCATTGGTGATGCGGTTACCGGAAACGGTGTTGTTTTTGCCGGATTGCGAATTGTCGGGCTCAGTGCAAAGGCCGTCGAGGTGAATGGCCGATTCACCGCCGGAGTTCACCACCTTGTTATTGGTGACGGTGTTGTTGTCGCTGCAGGCGTCGATGCCGTCATAGTCGCTGGTATTCTGGATGTTGTTGCCAGAGACGTTGATGTAGTCGTCACTCGGACCATCGCTGTAGAGACCCACTCCGGCGAACTGCGCGTTGTAGATTTTGTTCGTCGTGACCTGCACGCGGTTGCCGGCAGTGCCGTTCACCGCGTCAAGCACCGCGCCATACTGGGCGGAGTTCACCGTGTTGTGGTTCACGATCGAGGTGCTGGCATCGGTGCCATACAGTAGGATGCCTGCCGCACCATAGGTTCCCGGCGAATAGATGAGATTGCTGATACTGTTGGTTTCGATGTCAGCATTCGCGCCATACGCCACCTGGATGCCATTCTGCGCGATGACATCGGTGGGGCCCAGGCCCACCACGGTGTTGCGGGTGATCTCGCCCGTCGCCGCGGCTTCATTCATGGTGATGCCGTTCTTGTTGAAATTGGTGACCGAGTTTGCGGTGATGACGACCGGAGCGGTGCCGGCATTGGCGTTCTGCACGTAAATGCCAAGGCCGCTTTGGCACCCTTGATAACCTTCGGGCGGCAACTGGTTCTTTATGGTGTCGGCCTGAATCGTGCCGCCCGCGTTCCGGTAGTAGACACCGACTAGCTGAAGGCCGCACGTCTGCACGTTGTTGTCCGCCCCATCGACCACGACGTTGCGGACGGTGACGTTGGCCGTGGTGTCCGGCTGGGCCAGAACCTGCGCCGCGGTCGGGAAGCCGCTCAGAGTCGTCGTGTTCTGGACGACGCCGCCGGCCGGCACGGTGATCACCGGATTCTCGAAGCCCTTCACGCCAGTCAGCGTCAGGCTCTTGGTGATGACCACCTGTTCCGGATAATTGCCGGGGCAGACGGTGATCTTGTCGTGGGCGAATGCCACGTCGATTGCTTCCTGGATCGTAGAAAAGGTGACTTGCGCGTCCTTGCAGGTGCCAACCTGCAGTGTGCGGGCGCTCGCCGGATGCGCAGCGAGAACCAGACCGGCCGAAGCGGCCAGCAGGAAATGTCCAATTTTCATAAATTTTCCCTTGGTTCGGTAAGGGACGGCACTTACGGTCGCGGAACTCTCAAGTCAAGGCAAGGACGAGGAAATAATGATCGTGATCGATCCTTTTAAGAATAAAGCGCGAGAAAACTGAATGCGCAGACAGATACACAATATTTCTATATAATGTGTCCCGCAGAGGTCTTCACGCTTCCAACGCCGCGGAAGGACTGTCGAAACGAGAGGGAGGGCCGGCATTTTTCCTGCAGAGGCCGGAAAGCTCCTTTAAAGGCGGCGGCTCTATTGCGTATAATTTTCGTTCCAAAAGGGGCCGCCGTGCGAGCGCTTGGGGGCGTTTAGCGGAGGAACATGGCGGCGCGCTCTGCCACGCATTCCGCATAACGCACCATTTGAGGCGCGTCCCCTCTGCGCCGCCGCCCTTTACGGCACCAAGCCAAGGCGGCCGCCGCGACACGGTATCGCCATCATGCCGTGACGCTTCACCGTTCGCAGAATCTACGGGTGCCGTTGTCTCTTTTTGTCGGCGGCTTTGGGCGGGCACTCTTTTGCACGTTGCCCAATCTCGTTCCACGTGTTGGAGCCAACATCGTTGAAATGCAGTAGATTTCCATTCTGATCGCACTTCAAACTTGGTTGTGGGTTCACCGCCGAGAGATTGACAATGTAATAGATCCCTTTTGCCGGGTTTAGGGTGCCGGTCCCGATGCCGCCAGGGATCGCGCCATAGTACGGTTTGTCCAGTATGTATACCATCTTGGCTTCCCCAGATGCGTCTATCAGAAGGTCATAATCCATACCGTTCTGCGTGGCTCGCACGATTACTCTGGTTGTCGAGAAATCCGCGGCGTGGACAACAGAACCGCCGGCCATCAGACCGAACGCGGATACTACCGAAGTCTTAAAAACGTCACGCCTTGTGGCAGCCATGCCTTGCCCCCCGAATATTCGCCCCCCACAGTACCATACCGCCGCCATGCATCGTCATGTGGACCACCGCCGATTGTACAAGTTTCATTTCGGACCAGCTGCGATCACAAGCCAGTGACGCGCGGGTTTGTGAATCGCGACCGCCACATATCCAGCGCAGCATGTCGCCCTAACCAAATCTGAGGGGCTGATATGAACTTCCGTGCAAGCCATCTCGCCGCTGTTCTCGGCGTTTTCATTGCGTGTTCGGCAGAGGCCGTTTCGGTTCCGGCTGTCGCGGCTGCTTCACCTGTTGCGAGCGCTTCCGCTCCGGCTGCGCAGGCCTCCACCACCGATCGCAATCGAGTAATCTGCCGCGATCGCCTGGCGACGGGCAGCCGTCTTTCCTATGCCCGAGACTGCCACACGCAAATGGAGTGGGATGTCATCGCGCGCACATCGCGCGAATACATCAACGGCCAGCAGATGAAGGGCTTCGAGGCGGGCAAGCCCTGCGGCAAGACCTGCTGAAACGCTGATCCATCGCGGTGCCGGGAATACGGCAAGAGCCGCCGCCGCCCGCCCAGATCAGGCGGCGGCGCATGACCGGGGGGAGGGGGGTGGAGCGGGTTTTTGAAAACGACAATCAATATGATGTAGCCGGGCCGCGTTTCGCTTACAGATATTGAATTCCCAAACGGTAGAATCCCCTTGAACCAGCGCCCGCGGAAAAGTCAGGGTTTTCCGTTATAGTGTTCACCATGGCGGAAACCTCGGCCAGCCCTGCGCCGCCCCCCAAGTCCGGGGTCGTGCCGGCGCTCGCCCGCTCCGCCGAAGTGCTGGGCAAGATCCTGGCGCCGCTCGTGCCTCGCCCCCGGCCGAAGCTCATGCGCCAGACCGATCTGGTCGAGCGGGTGAAGGACTACGATCCGGATGCCGACGAGGCGCT
>JBJMVL010000050.1:0-30261 GCA_045810735.1 Alphaproteobacteria bacterium | reverse complement strand
TGCACCGGTCTCGTCTTTCTTTTCGATGCGGCGGTTGGCTTCCTCTTCAGCGTGACGGCGGGCCTGCTCGTCAGCCGCCTTGCGTGCGTCTTCTTCTGCCTTTCGTTTTGCGGCTGCCGCTCGCTCTTTGGTGAGGCGGTCTTCCTCAACAACGCGATGCTTCGCGTCTTCCTCAGCCCGCTTGCGGGCCTCGTCCTCGGCCACGCGCGCATCGGCGATGGCGCGAGAGCGCGCTTCCTTCTCTTCTTCCGTCAACTGGCGCAGAACAACGCCGGGGCGATGCAGATCGCGTGCGGGCGCAATAGTCTCTGGGCTGCGGGCTTCGGCGCTCGGGGCAGCCTGACGCTCCGGCACTGCAACTGGCTTGCTCCCGCCAAGGGCCGGAGCAACGCGAGCACGCTTCTTCTCCACGACGACGGCCTTGCTGCGGCCGTGGCTGAAGCTCTGCTTTACCGTGGAGGTTTCGGTTTTCTTCAGCGACAGTGTCTTGCCCGCCGGCCGGGCTGTTCGCGCTGTATCGTTCGTTTCGCTCATACGTGCCTTTCATCCGGACGGGGCTTGGACCCGTTCTTCTCGTCGCGCGGCCGAAAACCCTCGAGCCTTTCGGCATCGAGCATAAACCGATCCGCAAGCGGGCCCGGAAAGAGGGCTCCATGTACCACAGTCTCGCGCCCCAGAGCCATGCTCAATTCGTCCGCTGTCAGCGCATCGATCATTCGAGGTTGGGCGCCTTGCGCGAGTGCCGCAGCCAGCACTTTCCGGCGGCCGTCCTGCCCCCCATCGCGCGCTTCCACGAGAACGCCGGGCTTGCGCCGCGATTCCAGAGCGCGCACCACGCTGTCGAACCCAAGCACAAGCGCGCCCGAGCGGCGCGCCAGGCCCAGATGCTCCTGCATTCTGCTTACCAGCAATGCTTCAAGCCGTTCCGGCAGATCGGCTGCCGCGCGTACGGGAGCCTTCGCTGCCCTGGCGAAAAGCTTCTTTACGATGGCGCGTTGCAGCGCAACGCGGTTCGCGCTCACCCAGATCCCGCGGCCCGGAAGTTTCGCTGCCAAATCCGGCACGATCTCATTCTCCGGCCCCACGACGAAGCGGATGAGCTTCGATTCCGGCCGCGCCTCGCCAGTGACGATGCAGCGGCGTTCGCGCAGCATCGCATGCTCCTCACATTTCTGCTCCCGCGCCGACAGCATCAACTGGCCGGTTCCTCTGCAGCTTCGCCCTCGTCCGTGGATTCCTGCGGCGCCTCGATCCAGCCGGCCTTCACGCGCGCACCCATAATGATGGCATTGGCCTCCTCCGGCGTGAGTCCGAAGCTTTCCAGGGCGCCTTCTACGCGCACGCGCTCCTTCTCCTTGTTCGTCTCGTAATATCCGAGCAGATCGTCAGTAGCGCAGCCGGCGAGATCTTCCAGCGTCTTGACATCGTGCTCGCCGAGGCATGCGGCCATGGCGGTCGTCATACCTTCGACCTCCAACACCTCATCGGTGACACCAAGCTCGCGGCGCTTGTCGTCCATCTCGCGGTTCTGTGCATCGATGTGTTCCTGCGCGCGGGTCTGAAGCTCCTGAGCGGTTTCCTCGTCGAAACCCTCGACAGCCGAAAGCTCGTTCAGCGGCACATAAGCCACGTCTTCAACACTCGCGAACCCTTCCGAGGCCAGCAACTGTGCCACGGTCTCATCCACATCCAGCGAATCCATGAACAGCTGGGTGCGCTCGGCGAATTCCTTCTGGCGACGCTCCGATTCCTCCGCCTCCGTCAGGATGTCGATCTGCCAGCCGGTGAGCTGTGAGGCGAGCCGTACATTCTGGCCTCGGCGACCGATGGCAAGCGACAGCTGCTCGTCGGGCACCACGACCTCCACGCGGTGCGTGTCTTCGTCCAGCACCACCTTGCTCACTTCTGCCGGCGCCAAGGCGTTTACGATGAAGGTCGCCGGATCGGGATTCCACGGAATGATATCGATGCGCTCGCCCTGCAGCTCCTGCACCACGGCCTGCACGCGCACGCCGCGCATGCCGACGCAGGCACCGACCGGATCAATGCTCGAATCCTTACTGATCACCGCAATTTTGGCGCGGGAGCCGGGATCGCGCGCCACCGCGCGGATTTCGATGATGCCGTCGTAGATTTCCGGCACTTCCTGCGCGAACAGCCGCACCATGAATTGCGGGTGGCTGCGCGAGAGGAAAATCTGTGGCCCGCGCATTTCGCGCCGGACGTCATAAATGTAGGCGCGGATGCGATCACCGGTGCGGAAATTCTCGCGCGGAATCATTTCATCCCGGCGCACCACGCCCTCAGCGCGGCCGAGGTCCACCACCACGGAACCGAACTCCACGCGTTTGACGATGCCGTGAACAACTTCGCCGATGCGGTCCTTGTATTCCTCGTATTGCCGCTCGCGCTCGGCATCGCGTACCTTTTGCACGATTACCTGCTTGGCGGCTTGCGCGGCGATGCGGGAAAAATCAACCGGCGGCAGGGTCTCCGCAATAATGTCGCCCACCTGCGCAGCCGGATTGCGCGCGCGGGCGTCATCCATGCTGATTTCGATTTTGTCGTTCTCGACCAACTCGACGACGTTCAGATAACGCGACACATGCGTCTCGCCGGTTTTGGGATCGATATCGACGCGGATCTCGTTTTCGCTGCCGTAGCGCGCCTTGGCCGCGCGCTGCATAGCCTCTTCCATGGCGCCCAGCACAACCGCCTTGTCGATCGATTTGTCGCGCGCGACCGCGTCCGCGATCTGCAGAAGTTCGAGCCGGTTTGCGGCAACGCTTGTGGCCATGTCTTCTTCTCCTACTGCGCGTTGTGTTTGCGCGCTTTCAAATCTTCCTGAATGAGCTTGTCGGTCAGCACGAGCTTGGCTTCGGCGATGCTGCGGAACGGAAAGTTCAGCCGCTGTCCCCCGACATCGACAATGACATCGTTGCCATCGAGGCCCAGCAGCATTCCCTTGAAGCGCTTGCGGCCCGTTGAGTCTGGCGTGGCGAGTTCGAGCTTCGCTTCGTGCCCGGACCAGCGCGAGAAATCGGTTAGACGCGTCAGGGGCCGGTCGATACCGGGCGAGGAGACTTCCAGCACATATTCCCCTTCGAGCGGATCCTCGCGGTCAAAGAATTCCGACAGCGTCCGGCTGAGGCGCGCGCAATCCTCTACGTCCATGCGGCCGTCCGGCCGCTCGGCCATGATTTGTAGAGTCTTCGTCTTGCCACCGATCAGGCGCAGGCGCACGAGCCGGTATCCCGCGGCTTCCACGGCAGGGGCTACGATCGGCTCCAATTGCGACATGGCAGTGAGAATTGCCAACTCCAAAGCAAAGCGTCTTCCCCGCGGCGGCTCTTTCGAACCGCCACACAACAGCACTTCTGTTGTATGGGAATGGCCGCGATATAAGCGGGGGCCACCGAAAAAGCAAGCTCAACGACGTCGGAATGTCAGGAATACGGGTTTGCCGTGGAGCTGTTTGGCTTCGTAGCGGGTGGGCGCCCAGTCGGCAGGACGGGTCTGCCAATCTACGGCCTGCGTTGCGCTCCATGTGAAGGCTGGGTGCGCCATTAGCCGCTCTAGCGCCCATTCCACGTAACCGGCATCGTCGCTGGCGAAGCGCAGCTCGGCGCCCGGTTTCATCACGCGCGAAAGTTGGTTCAACGTGCGCATCTGGATGAAGCGGCGCTTGTGATGGCGTGTCTTCGGCCACGGGTCGGGGAAGAGAATGAATACACGCCCTACGCTCGCATCCGGCAGCGCTGCAATAATGTCCCGCGCATCGCCGGAGTAGATGCCCATGTTCCGGATTGGAGAGCCGTCCAGCTTTGAAAGCAGCTTCACCACGCCGTTAACGTAGGGTTCGGCGCCGAGGAACCCGACGTTCGGATGATGCTGCGCCTGCCACATCAGGTGTTCGCCGCCACCAAATCCGACCTCAAGCCACACTTCTCGGGCAGGTTGGGAGAAATAGCTGCGTGGGTCGGTGCCGGGACTCAGCCGCAATTCAAATTCCGGCAGCAAATGATCGAGCAGTTGCTGCTGGTGCGCGGAGAGTTTCGGCCCCTTGCGGCGGCCGTAAAGCGTGCGGCGCGTGCGTTCGGCGTGCGCGCCGCTCACATCAGAAGCAGCGCTTGAGTGCGTCCGCGAGATCGGTTTTTTCCCAGCTAAAGCCGCCGTCCGCTTCCGGCGTGCGGCCGAAATGGCCGTAGGCTGCGGTGCGCGCATAGATTGGCTGGTTGAGCTTCAGGTGCTCGCGGATGCCGCGCGGTTTGAGGCTCATCATCTCGGGGAGAATCTGCTCGAGCTTCGCTTCATCGACCTGTCCCGTGCCATGCAGGTTCACATAGACGGACAATGGGTCGGACACGCCGATAGCATAGGAAATCTGGATGGTGCAGCGGTCGGCCAGCGCCGCCGCCACCACGTTCTTCGCGAGGTAGCGCGCCGCATAGGCGGCCGAGCGGTCCACCTTCGTCGGGTCCTTGCCGGAAAACGCGCCGCCGCCATGCGGTGCCGCACCGCCATAGGTGTCAACGATGATCTTGCGTCCGGTGAGCCCGCAATCGCCGTCGGGCCCACCGACGACAAAGGCACCCGTCGGGTTCACGTGCCAACTGGTGTGGCCGTTGATCCATTCCGTCGGCAGCGCCTCCCGAACATACGGCTCGATCACGCGGCGCACATCTTCGGAGGTCATGTCGTCGTCGAGGTGCTGCGTGGAAACCACGATTTGCGTCGCTTCCACCGGCCGGCCATCCTCGTAGCGCAGTGTGACCTGCGATTTCGCATCCGGGCCCAGCGTCGGCGCGCGGCCGCCATGCCGGGCATCCGCCATCAGCTTGAGGATCTTGTGGCTATAAAAGATCGGAGCGGGCATCAGCTCCGGCGTTTCGCCACAGGCGTAGCCGAACATAATGCCCTGGTCGCCCGCGCCTTCATCCTTGTTGCCGCGCGCGTCCACACCTTGGGCGATGTGCGGCGACTGCGCGTGCAGCAGAACTTCAACTTCTGCAGTTTCCCAGTGGAAGCCGTCCTGCTCATAGCCGATGTCGCGAATGGCGGCGCGGGCAGCTTCCGTAACCGCGTTCTCCAGTCCTTTAGGTCCGCGGGTCTCGCCCGCTATCACCACCCGATTCGTTGTGCATAGCGTTTCGCACGCCACGCGAACATCTTTCGTATCGAAGCCGTGCTTGGGCCCTTCCCGAAAGAACAGATCCACCACCTCGTCGGAAATGCGGTCGCATACCTTGTCGGGGTGCCCTTCGGATACGCTTTCGCTGGTGAATAGGTGATTGCCCCGCATTCCGTGGCCTTTCGAAGCTGGGAAGGCGGGCCTTTTTGCAAGGAAATCCCCGGGGGTCAACCGCGTAGCGGGCGCCCGGACAATCCCCTATCTGTTTACCTGGAAAACGACGCCCCTGCCGTGCGCACCGCCCAGCTCGGTCGTCCCGAAAAATCGCCTGAACCCCTTCTCGGCGATCAGTCCTGCGAAGGGGAACCGTCCGTCAGAGCCACAGGTGAACGTGTACAGGACTTTGATCTTGCCGGCAGGCGAAAGCTTAAACACAGTGCCGCAGCCGGCGTCCCCACCCATGCTGGTGGTGCTGTACAAGTTGCCTCTCCCGTCCCTCAACAGCGCGCCGAGAGGCTCACCCCCATCATGGCCGTTGGTGAAGTTGTAGAGAACAGTCTCGGTACCGTCCGGCGCGATCTTGAAAACGGTCCCTTCGCCGCTGGTGCCGCCCAGCCACGTGGTTCCATACATGATACCCTCGGCATCGCCTATCAACGGCGCAACCGGAACGCCGCCGTCGCTCGCGCTGTTGAAGCCCGTGAAATTGTGCAGCACCGTTTCCTTCCCTTTCGGAGTCAGTTTGAAAACCGTGCCGTCGTTATTGCTGCCGCCGGCCGCAGTCGTGCCATAAAAATTCCCGTCTGATCCCAATAGCAGCGGCGCTTGTGGATTGCCGCCGTCTTTACGGTCAAACGAATCGAATGCGTGCAGAACCTTTTCATGCCCATCCGCCGAGATGCGAAACACCGTACCGCAGCCTCCCGGGCAGTTGGCTCCTCCCCCTTCGGATGTCGTGCCGTACAGATTACCGGCTCCGTCCAGAATGACGCCAGCCATGGGCTCTGCTCCGTCCACCCCGTCGCCAAAGCCGGTGAAGCTATGCAGGATCTTCTCCTTGCCGTCCGGAGAGATCTTGAAGACGGTACCGCTCGTGTTGCCGCCCTTGCCGTCGGTCAGTGTCGTTCCATAGAGGTTTCCGTCGGCGTCGGGGGTCAGTCCGGCCTGCGGGTTCGCCCCATCGTTCGAACCGACACCCCGAAAACTATAGATGACGGATTCGGTGCCATCCGGCGCGATTTTGAAAACGGTGCCGAGGTCGTGGCTGCCGCCCAAATAGGTCGTTCCATAAAGATTGCCGGCTTTGTCTTGGATGAGGCCGGCCATGGGGCCGGAACCGTCGCTTCCGCCAAAACTGTGAAGGACTGTCTCCGAGCATCCGGCATTTGAGATGCCGGTCAGCGGCAATAGGACCAGGCTGAGCAGCAATAAACGAGAATTCCAGGTCCGCACGGCACTTCCCCTAATGATCGACCCGATCACTATACCGCTTCGGAGCGAAAGAGAGGAGGCGCGTGCGCCCTGTTGGTCGGGGGGACTATAAAATGAAGCGAGAAAGGTCCTGATCCTTGGCAAGGCCGTCCACACGCTGGTGAACGTAGTCCGCGTTGATCAAGATAGTTTCGCCGGCACGGTCGGTGGCGGCGAAGCTGATCTCGTCGACAATCCGCTCCATCACGGTGTGCAGCCGGCGTGCACCAATGTTTTCCACCGTCGCGTTCACCTGCGCGGCGATATCGGCGATGGCAGATACGGAATCCGCCGTGAAGTCGAGCGTCACGTTTTCGGTTCCAAGGAGTGCCGTGTACTGCTTGATCAGGCTGGCTTCGGGCTCGGTGAGAATACGCTCGAAATCATCGCGTGTGAGCGCTTTTAGTTCCACACGGATCGGGAGGCGCCCCTGCAATTCCGGCAGCAGGTCCGAAGGCTTCGCGGCATGGAATGCGCCGGAAGCGATGAAAAGGATGTGGTCGGTTTTCACACTGCCGTGCTTGGTGGCGACCGTTGTGCCTTCGATCAACGGCAACAGATCGCGCTGCACGCCTTCGCGGGACACGTCCCCGCCGCCGCGAAACTCCGAGCGGGCGCAGATTTTGTCGATCTCATCCAGGAACACGATGCCGTTATTCTCGACGGTTTCTATCGCCTCACGCGTGATGGCGTCGTTATCGAGCAGCTTGTCGGCTTCTTCGGCCACCAGAGGCGCGTGCGCTTCGATCACTTTCATGCGCCGCGTCTTGGCGCGCCCGCCGAAGGCTTTGCCGAACATATCGCCCAGGCTCACCATGCTGATCTGCGCGTTCGGCATGCCAGGAATTTCAATGGACGGCATTCCGGCGGACTCGTGCATCTCCAGTTCGACTTCCCGCTCGTTCAGTTCGCCCGCGCGCAGCATGCGGCGGAAGGAGTCGCGCGTGCCTTGGCTCGACTTCTCGCCGACCAGCGAGTCGAGAATGCGTTCCTCGGCGCGGGATTCGGCCTGCGCTTCCACCTCGCGGCGCTTTCGGTCGCGGACCTGCGCGATGCCAATCTCCAGCAGATCGCGCACGATCTGCTCCACGTCGCGTCCGACATACCCCACTTCGGTGAATTTGGTGGCTTCAACTTTCAGGAACGGCGCCTGTGCGAGCTTCGCGAGCCGGCGCGAGATTTCCGTCTTGCCCACGCCGGTTGGGCCAATCATCAGAATGTTTTTCGGCAGCACTTCTTCGCGCATTGCGGGTTCGAGCTGTTGACGACGCCACCGATTGCGCAGCGCTATGGCGACGGCGCGTTTCGCCTCACCCTGGCCCACGATGTAGCGATCGAGTTCGGAAACAATTTCCCGCGGCGTGAAGGACGAGCTCATGGCGCGCTATATGGGATGCGCATCGACAAGAGTCCACCGCACACAATTATGTGGTCTCGAGGCTCTCGATCACGACGTTGTCGTTGGTATAGACACAGATCTCAGAGGCAATCCTCATGGCGCGGCGGGCGATCTCTTCGGCAGAGAGATCGAGCTCCAGCAGCGCGCGCGCGGCGGCCAAAGCGTAATTGCCGCCCGAACCGATGCCGATCAAACCGTTCTCCGGTTCAACGACATCGCCGGTGCCGGAAAGGACCAGCGAGGTCCTCGCGTCTGCGACCGCCATGAGCGCCTGAAGCTGGCGCAGATACTTGTCCATGCGCCAATCCTTTGCCAGTTCGACGCAGGCGCGCGCCAAATTGCCCGGATGCTGCTCGATCTTGGCTTCCAGGCGCTCGAAAAGAGCGAAGGCATCGGCGGTCGCGCCGGCAAAACCGGCAATCACATCGCCCTTGCCGAGGCGGCGCACCTTGCGGGCGTTCGCCTTCATCACGGTCTGACCCATGGTGACCTGCCCGTCGCCGGCGACAACCACCTTGCCGCCCTTTCGTACCGAAAGGATGGTTGTCGAACGCCAGCGATGCAATTCATCCGGATTGTGCGACATGGTCCGCCTATTCACTCTGATCGTGTGAGATAGGTCCAGTTTCGCGTCGTGGCAATGTGAGCGACTGACATGGCTCGCGAGGTAGGAACGTTGCCGCGCCGCCGGTTCAGATGCAAAACCCGTGAGCGATGCGCACACCTTTGGACATTCTCTACAATTTCTACTGGGTAGTACCGGGCGAGATCGCGCGCTCGTCTCAGGCTTATATTGGCTTTCTGAAGCCACTTCTGAGAGAGCGTGGGATCAGAGGTGTTGTCAATCTGCGGGGCGCAAAGCCGGGCTGGCGCTGGTGGAATTATGAAACACGGGTTTGCGCCGAACTGCGGATCACGCACCGCGATGTGCGGTTCAATTCGCGAAGACTGCCTTCGCGTTTCATTCTGCTCGATATGCTGAATGCGTTTGACGAAGCCCCGCGGCCATTCTTGGTGAAGTGCTCCGGTGGGCAGGACCGCACCAGCTTCGCTTCCGCCCTCTACCTTCTGCACACGCGCGAATGGGACGCGCGGGAGCATGCGGAAGCGCAATTCGCACGCTGGCCTTACTTGCACTTTCCCAAGCGCCAGCAACGGTGGTTGCGTGCGTTTCTCAGGTTTACGGAAGAGCGCGGCGGCCGCAGTCTGCGCGATTGGATTTCGCAGGATTACACGCCAGAGGACTTCAAGACGTGGCTGGAATCGCGTGGACTTGGCGATGCGTTTCGCGGCATCCGTGTGGCGGGTGAGACTACAAGGGGCGATGCTGAGTAAACCGCTGGAGATCGGGCCTGGCATTCTGCTGTGGCGCGAGGCGCTCGAAAAGCCCGCGCAGCAGGCGCTCGCCGCGGCCGTATTCGAATTGGCGAAACGCGCGCCGTTCTATCGGCCGCGCATGCCGGTTTCCGGGAAGCCGTTCTCTGTCGAGGAGACCAATTTCGGTCCGGTTGGCTGGGTGTCCGACGAAACCGGCTACCGTTACAGCACAACCCACCCCGAAACCGGCAAACCATGGCCGGCAATCCCGCAAATCTTGCTGGAGCTGTGGGGCGCGGCAGCGCGGTACCCGGAACCACCAGAATGCTGCCTGGTGAATCTCTACCGCGGGGCGGCGCGCATGGGTCTGCATCAGGACAAGGATGAGCAGGCGATCGATGCACCGGTGCTGTCCGCTTCGTTGGGAGACAGTGCCCTTTTCCGGATCGGCGGTACCAGCCGGCGCGGCGCCACGAAGTCGCTTCGCCTCGAATCCGGCGACGTGCTTGTTTTCGGCGGTCCAGCGCGGCTCGCCTATCACGGTATCGACCGGGTGATCGTCGGAACGTCGCCGCTCCTGCCCGGTGGGGGCCGAATCAATCTAACCTTGCGGCGGGTGACCAGGCCTGAAAAGCAAGACGCCCGATCAGGGGGCTGATCGGGCGTCGCCTGCGCTTTTTAAGCGCCGGATGCCGGGAGGGGATGACCGGCACCCTGAGAAGAGCGCCATCCAGCTTGCGAGCGGGGGGGCAGTGCTTGCTGGACAGTTATCGCCCTTCCACCAACGAAGCTATGCACGGGTGCCACAGCTTGCAAGTATTTTTTTTTATTGGAAAAATTAGGTTAATCGGCCATGGACAGTGACATTATTGTAACGTACCCCGCCCACCCCAAGGTTTCTGCGGAAGCTGTCCTGCTCGGAGCAAAACCCCTGAGTTTGGCCGCTCACATCCTCCCGAAATCGTGACCCGTGCGGTCGATGGCGTCCTTCAGTTTTGCGACGATCTCCTCCACCTCGCCTTCGCTGATCGTCAGCGGCGGCGACAGCACCATGGTGTCGCGAATGGCGCGGGAAATGAGCCCGCTGCTGAAGCAGTAATTCCGACACTGAGTGCCGACGCGGCCGATCTCCTGGAAGAAGCTGCGCTTGGGTTTGTCGGGCACCAACTCAATGGCCGCGAGCAGTCCATGACCGCGCACTTCACCCACCAGTGGATGGTTTTCGAAGGTCTCGTGCAGCCGGCGCTGCAGATAGGGCCCAATGCTGTTCTTCACCCGTGAAACGAGGTCGGCACGTTCGATCACCTCCAGGTTTCGCAATGCCACCGCCGACGCAACCGGATGCCCGGAGTAGGTGTAGCCATGCACCATCTCTTCGTTCGAACTGAGAATGGTGTCGGCCATTCGGCGGCCTAGAGAAACCGCGCTGATCGGCTGGTAGCCCGAGGACAGTCCCTTCGCCATGGTGATGATGTCGGGCTGAATAGCGTAGGTCTGGCATCCAAACCAGTCGCCGGTGCGGCCGAAGCCAGTGATCACTTCGTCGACGTGCAGGAGCACATCATATTTGGCGCAAATGTTCTGAACCTCCGGCCAGTAGGTTGCCGGCGGAAAGATAAGACCGCCCGCGCCCTGGATCGGCTCGGCAGAAAACGAGGCGACACGGTCCGGCCCCAGTTCGAGTATGCGATCCTCCAGCTTGCGGGCGATCAGCATGCCGAACTCTTCGGGATCGACATCGCCGTAGCCTGCGGCCTTGGCGCCGAACCAGTACGGTGTCGGCACTTTGGCGAAGCCGGGCAGCGGCAAGTCCCATTGCGGATGCATCGGCGTAAGCCCGGAGAGCGAGGCCGCGGCAAACGTCACGCCGTGGTAGGCAAGCTCACGGCTGATATGGATCTTCTTTTCCGGCTTGCCCTGCAGGTTCCAGTAGTAGCGGATGAGCTTGAGCGCGGTGTCGTTCGCTTCCGATCCGGAATTGGCGAACAGAATGTGGTCATGTCCCTCCGGCAGCACCTGCGCCAGTTTGGCGGCGAGCTCCACCGTGTACGGGTTCGTGGTCTTGAAGAAGTGATTGTAATAGGGAAGCACCCGCAGCGCTTCGCTGCCGGCGTCTGCCAACTCCTTGTTGCCGTAGCCGACCTGGACGCACCACAGGCCGGCCATGCCGTCGATGATCTTTCTGCCCTCGGAATCCCAGAGGTAGACTCCGTCCGCTTTGGTGATGACACGTACGCCTTCGGCGTTGAGCGCGGCTGTGTCGGTAAACGGATGCACGTGATGGGCGGCGTCCAGCGCCTGCCAATGTTTGGTGAGGTTATGCGTTTCGCTGACCATGACGGCCTCGCTTATTTTTAAAGGGATGAAGGAGGCGGAACGCTGAGCGTCCGGAGAGCCGCACAAAGCGGCCGCGAGTCTACGGCGGATTGTAGCCGATGCGGGCGCAGAGAATGAGCAAGGCGCACTTTCGCGTCATGGCAAAGCTATAGCAGGTTCGCCTTGGCCAAAGCCAGCGCGCAGCTTCACACGTGACCGAACCCAGGTGCTGGAATTCCTTCGCGCGTTAAGCCGGCGTTTGTGCTAGCTGGCGTTGAGGATGGCGGGCGCTTCCGCAGCAGTCTTTTGCCAAGACGGCAAGGATCGCAGATCCGCCGCCCAGCGCTGAATTCCACGGTAGGGCTCCAGCGGGAATTTCGCCTGCTCTGCGATATAGTTCGTCGCGCCCAGCGAGAAGTCCGCGAGCGAAAGCGTATCGCCCGCCACGTAACGATGCTTCTGGAGCTGGGCATCCAGCACCGGCGCCAAGCGTGCAAACAGTTCTCCACCTCGAGCGAGTTCAGATTCGGATGGTTCACCGCGTCCGAAGAGTTTTTTCACGTGATTCTCGAAGGCGAAGATGGCGCAGGCCGGGTCCCAGTGTGCGCTGTCCCAGAACTGCCACTTCACGATCTGCATCCGCGACTTGGTCTCCTCGGGCAGCAATCCGGATTCGGGCCTTTGGGCAGCGAGATATTGCAGGATCGCGTTCGATTCCCACAGCACATAATCCCCGTCCTCGAGAACCGGCATGCGCATATTGGGATTGATGCCCGTGAACTCTGGCGTGCGATGTGCACCCTTCAAAAAATCCACGAGCATAGGTTCAAAGCTGATGCCTAGGTGATTGGCCGCCCACATCACTTTGAACGCGCGCGGGCTCAACGGAAATACATGCAGCTTTATGGTCATGGGTTCTTCCTATTTGGTTCGGGGTCCGGCGAACCGGTTTCGGTGTAGCGCTTCAGGCGGATCATCTGCTCTGCCAGCATGGAATCGGCGAGCGGCGGCCATTTGGAAACGCCGCCTTTCATGAAACCTCCGACGATATTCTCCATGGTGAGATCGGCGCCATCGCCGGCCGGCTTGATAGTGAAGGTGAGTGCGCCATCCATCCCTTGGCCCTGAAACGGCCCGAGCGCGCCACGCAGGCGCAGCGTCTTTCCCGACAAGGCGTCCACCACGACGAGATGCTGCACGGACCCGCCGCTCCAGGTTTCGCAGAAGCAACCGCCAGCTCGGGCATCGAGTGAGAGGTTTGCGGCGCTGCCGGAGAAAGTGTGTTCCGAATTCCACCATTTCGCCGGCTGGATGAGTGCCGCGTAAACGCGATCGGGGGCGGCAGCAATGTGCACGGTACGTTGAAGCGCGAAGCCGTTTGGGCTGCTTTCGACCACTTCCGCGCGCGCTGGAAGCAGGTGCAGCAGCGCAACGACAGCAACCGCAAGGCCCGGCCGGGAAGGTTGAATGGCTTTCATCTCAGTTTCCGTTCGCTTCGTCTCGGTAAAGGATCGCCTACCGTGGTCGTTAAGCCTATTCCAGACCTTTCATGTTCAGTTTAGCGGTCAGGGTGCCCTTCGCCGTCAACAGGGCAAGAAGACCATCCTTGGTCCAGGAGACTTTCGGCTCGCCGAAGGAATCGATCTTTCCAGTGAGTGCGATCCCGCGGCCCTGAGGTTTCGCCAGCGCGGCCGCGATATCAGTCTTGAGCTTCGATATCTGCTTGGATTCATCGAATACCAGATTCTGCTCCAGTCCTTTTCCAAGCTCGTTGCCGGCCAGCGCGCGCATCATGCGCAGCATCAGATTCTCCGTTGCGATGTCATAGTGCACATTGCTGATGCGGATGGTGCCGGTCTTCGTATCGAATTGCGGCGCACCGCGCAGATATACCTGGCCGCAGGAATCCAGCAGGTGCGTGAAGTCCCAAGCCTGCGGAATGCAGAATTGCGCCGCCACGACAAGATCCTGTCCGGATGGCAGGATCTGCAGTTTGTCAATCCGGACCTGCACCTTGCCGGCGCGTAGTGGTTTCTTCTTGAGGTGCTGCATGGCGAGCCGCGCTGCGTCTGCGAAGGAAAGGGTAACCGGCACTGCAACTTCGAACCGATTAGATGGCGCATCCAACACTTGCGGCGCGGGCAGCTTCGGAAGGGTTTCTGCCACCGCTGGATGCTGTCCCACAACCACATGGCCCCGTACCTCGGCCGCCAGCGAAATTACAAGAGCATCATCGGCAGTACTGAGGAGGGTGATGCGCAAGCGCTCCGGCGACAGCACCAGCCAGGATTCCGGATCCTTTCCCACTTTGATGGGCTGATGCAGCTTGTGCCACAGGTGCTCGACCTGCCCATGCAGCTTGAACGCGGCGGATATGCGCTTGTCGATCATTCGGAAAATGGAAGACGAGAGCTTGTCCTCGGTTCCATTCCACAACTGCGCCACGCTCATGTTGAGCGGTCCGATGCGGAGCTTGGCATTTGACAGACGCACATCGCCTTCCGTGTGCGAGTCTACATGCCATTCCGGCGTGAGCGACAGTTGCGTGGTGGCAGAGAGCTGCCCCTGTGCCGTCGCGTCGCCGCCGTTGCCGAGAAACTTCGAACTCACGTCAAGATGGGCGTGCAGTGCGAACGGCAGATTGAGCACCATGCCTGCGCCTGCCGCATGGCCGGTAATGTCGCCGGTGCGGACGGCCGCCAAATCGAGCTGGCATTTCTGGATAAAGCAGTTGACCTGCTGATTATCGATCCGGGCAAGCTGCGACCGCGTGCGCTCGTTCAGCATGCGCACGATCTCGTCACCAGGCACTTTCAGCGTGGCCGAAACCACGGAGAGTGGCGGGACCGGCATCGCTGGTGCCGGCGTGCGATTGGGCGGCGGCGCCTGAAACCCGCAGACCCCAACAGCAAGCGCGGCCAGCAATACTGGCACGAGGCGCTTGGAAGCGTTTTGGCGGATCGGCATGCGCACTCGCTTCTGTAATGACTTTGGATGGGTGCAGGAATAACGCGCAGGTGAAATTCCCGTAAGCGACTTTTACCGGCCGCGGGCGTATTGCTGAACGGCCTCGGCGTAGGCGCCGAATATCTCCCGACTCACCGGGTTTTCCGCCCAGCGCCATTCGGGATGCCATTGCAGTCCCAGCACGAAGCCTTTGGCCTGCGGCAGCGAAACCGCTTCGACGGTGTCGTCGGGCGCCAAAGCATCGGCATGCAGCGGCGGCGCAAGGCGGTCAATGCCCTGCGAATGCAGTGAGTTTACCTCGAAGCGCCGCCCGCGAAGGATCGTTGCCAGCAGGCCGCCGTCCAGCACGCGCACCTCATGCGCCGGCCCGTACTGCTGATCGAGCGGAGCATCGTGATCTTCCCGGTGATCGAGGCGGCCCTCCAGCTCGTGGACATGTTGATGCAGGCTTCCGCCCATGGCCACATTGAGTTCCTGGAAGCCACGGCACAGGCAAAGCGTCGGCAACCCCGCCTGGATGGCCGCTTGCAGAAGGGGCAGGGTCGTGCCGTCGCGATTTTCGTCCTGCAAGACGCCTTCACGCGGGCCAGTACCACTGTAGCGACGCGGCGCCACGTTGGAGGGCGAACCGGTGAACAGCAATCCGTCGACCGCCGCGAGAATTTCCTCTGGTGGCATAGGCGTTGAAAGCGACGGAATGAGCAACACCACAGCGCCGGCGCTTTCGCGCACGGCACGAGCGTACTTGTCGCCTGCCACATGGAATGGGTGCGGGCCAAGTATGCGGTAATCACAGGGAATGCCAATGACGGGCGCGCGCATTGCAGCTACCGGAATTCCACTAACCCATTTGGAACGGGTGCGGTCCTGCCCGCAATGGCGACATATCTGAACTCAGCCATGCGTCAGGAACAATTCTGGTGCCAGCGCGACACCGGTCTGGACGTTGCGCAGGGTCACCGTTGTCGCAAGCCCCTGCGCGTCAACCACCGTCCATTGCTTCAGTGCAAGCTCGGGATCGGAAAAGACGATCGTGATGTTTCCCGTGACTCGGCGGTCATTCGATCGCGCGCGCACCACGATCTCGCCAGGCTTGTGGTCAATTCCGATCACGCTGCTGCTCCCCTTTAGGTTCACATGATCGGAAAGCAGGATGTTCAGCGGGGTTGTGGACAGCGGATAGCGGTCTTTCGTGTTCAGCTTCCTGTTGAAGACCGCAACATCCACCCCGTCGCTCACCACCAGGACCGTACTGGGCGGCTTGTACTCGAAACGCATCTTGCCAGGTTTCTGGATGTATACCTCACCCTGTTCCGTGGCACCGTTCGGATCGAGCTGCACGAATTCGCCTTGCAGGCTGCGGATGGCGTTGAGTGCATCGCTCAGGCGGTTGAGATCGGCCGTGTCCTGCTTGGTGAAATCGGCGGACACGGTGGTGACCGAAAGAACGAGAGCCGCGGCAATAATGGGAAGAAGGCGCATGGGCGATCAGGCCGTGTTTCGAATTCCGGCAGCAGTGGGTTGTTCTGTGCGGTGGGCCGGAGTGCGGGGGCAAAGTCCCTCTGTCAACAGGCGGAGGACGCCCTCCAGCTCGCGCTCGAGTTTCGGCAGGGTCAGTTTCGACCACAATTGCGGATACCGGAACTTCATCGTCGCAGACTGAATCATTTCGGCGATTTCTTCCTTGTCACCCGGCGGTCGGAATTCACCGCGCAGCTCCGCTTCGTCGATGAGTTCCACCAGAATTTCCCGTTCGTTGGCCAGCATCCAGTGCGCAAATTGCGGCCGTTGATGGGCGATCACCTGCGCCATTTCCAGTGCACGCGGGTCCTTCTCCAACTTGTGATAGGTGCGGCGAAGCTCTTCAAACAGCAGATCGTGCAGGCGATCGCGGGCGCTGCGCCCGGATGCCTGCGCCAGCCGGCGCAAGTGTTCCAAGTGTTTTTCGTAGTCTTCCGTGGCAATCGCCTCTGCAATGTCGAGCTTGCCGGGAAAGAAGCGATAAAGGTTGCCGGGAGACATTTCGCAATCGCTCGCCACTTCTGCCATCGTGGTTTTCCCATAGCCGAAATGGGAGAATCGGGACTTTGCCGCCTCCATAATCCGGTCGCGGGCAGCGTCCTTGCGCATAGGCCTGTTTCCTCGCCCTGCCTGTTGTTATTTTCCCGAAACATACGTGCCGCCCAATGAACAATCAACAAACCATTCATTCTTTTTGGATACAGCCGGACGCCGAACTTTGAGCGATACATCCACGGATCCAATGGCTTACGACCATATCGGCGTGGTGGGCGGCGGTGCTTGGGGCACGGCGCTCGCTATTGCGGCAGCGCGCGCTGGCCGGCGGGTCACTCTTCAGGCGCGCGCGGCTGATGTGGTTCAAGAAATAAATGCGCACCACACCAATTCGAAATTCCTCTCCGGTGTGCAGCTCGATGTCGAAATTGCAGCCACCGGCATGCTGAGTGAGCTTTCGGCGGCGGACGCGGTCTTACTGGTAGTGCCAGCGCAGCACGTGCGCGCAATGCTTTCCGACTTGCAGCGGCATCTGCGAGAGTCGGCGCCCGTGGTGATCTGCGCAAAGGGCATCGAAAGCAGCACCGGCCGCTTGATGAGTGAAGTGCCGGCAGAATTCTTCTCCCGCGAACGGGTCGCTATTCTGTCGGGACCGTCTTTTGCTCGTGACGTCGCAAACGGCTTGCCCACCGCGGTTACCATCGCGGCATCGTGCGAAACCGGGCAGCGGCTCCAGGTGTCGCTTGGGCATGGGAGTTTTCGGCCGTACGGGTCGGAGGATGTCATCGGTGTTGCGCTCGGCGGCGCAGCGAAGAACGTCTATGCCATCGCCTGCGGCATCGTGGACGGCATGGGATTGGGCGAGAGCGCGCGAGCGGCGCTTATTGCACGGAGCTTCGCCGAGCTGCGCCGCTTGGGTGAAGCGCTTGGCGCACGCCGCGAAACGCTGATGGGTCTCTCGGGATTGGGAGACCTCGTGCTTACTGCGACCAGTCCGGCTTCGCGCAATTTTGCTTTCGGCGTTGCGATTGGAAAAGGGTGCACCCGCGCCGAGCTCGATGCGCGCGGGCACCCGCTCACGGAGGGTGTGGAAACAGCGCCCGCGTTGGTTGCGCGTGCCCACCAAGAGGGCGTCGAGTTGCCCGTTGCGGAAACGACCTCCGCGATTCTGGGCGGCGTATTATCGCTCGAGGCCGCTGTACCGCGGCTGATGTCGCGCCCTCTCAAAGCCGAATAGGAGATGCCATGCTGTTCGTTATCGTAGCCACTGATAAGCCGGGCTCCCTTGCACTGCGCACGGCAACGCGTGAAGCGCACTTCGCCTATGCCCGCGAAACCGCCGTGATCAAGCTTGGAGGACCCTTCCTGGATGCCAAGGGTGAGATGGCCGGCAGTCTCATCATCTTCGAGTCGGACGATCTCGAAAGCGCCAAGGAGTGGCACGCCAACGATCCCTACGTAAAAGCCGGTCTGTTTGCGCATTCGGAGGTCCGGCCGTGGAAACCGACCTTCAATCCGATGGGCGCGGAATTCTGAAGGGCCGCAGATGAATTACTGGCTGTTTAAGACTGAACCAGACTCGTTCTCTTGGGAAATGCAGAAACACCGCGGCGCGAAAGGCGAGCCATGGAGCGGCGTGCGCAACTGGCAAGCCGCGCGGAACATGAAGACGATGAAAAAAGGCGACCTCGGCTTCTTTTATCATACCGGCGACGAGAAGCGGATCGTCGGGCTCGTCGAGGTGATCGGCGAATACCGCAAGGATCCGACCGACGAAAGCGGACGTTTCGGTCTGGTGGATGTGAAGGCCGTACGCGACTTGCCCCAGCCTGTCACGCTTGCACAATGCAAGGCCGATCCCAAACTCAACGATATGGTGCTGGTCAAATACTCGCGCCTATCCGTGCAGCCGGTCAGCGAAGTCGAATGGAATCACATCTGCCGCTTGGGCGGACTGGAATAGTCAGGCGCCGCTAAGTCCCGCGCCGATAGAGCATGGTGCCGTCGGGCTGGACCACGCTGTAAAGCGCGACGCAGCGCGGGTTCTTGAGATCACGACACATCAAGTCAACCGCGATGACATAGCGCGCCGCGTTGGTTGCGCCGGCGCAGGCGTAGCGCCCCTGCACCCGCGTTGCCGTGGGAAAGGGGGTCGCGATCACGGCATAGTTTGGCACGATGCCGTAATTTTTCGCGGCGGCCAGGGCTTGAGTGCACACTGCTGCTGCGGCCTGAACAGAAGCGGTAACTTTGGCGCGGTGGGCTGCTTCGATTTGCTCAGGCGAGGGCGTGCTGAAGTGGAGGTAAGCCGTCACCGCGATTGCCACGATGGCGCCACCCACAATCGTGATAAGCGCGGCGCGCCATTCCCAACTTAGCCACGTCCGCGTGCGCGGTTCCAAAGTCTGCGACATTCAATGCCCCTGAAAAGATCTATTTCATTGTCGGAATAACGAAATCGGGATGCTCGCGAACGCCGCCCTTGGGCCAGCGTTGTGTCACCGTCTTGATGCGGGTGTAGAAGCGCACGCCTTCCGGCCCGTGCACATTCACGTCGGCAAATGCCGAGCGCTTCCAGCCGCCGAAGGTGTGATACGCTAGCGGCACGGGAATGGGAATATTCACGCCCACCATGCCGACCTTCACCTTGGCTGTGAATTCGCGCGCGGCATCGCCGTCGCGGGTGAAGATGGCGACGCCGTTGCCATACTGGTGCTGCGATGGCAGGCGGATGGCTTCGTCGAAATCCTGCGCCCGGGCGATTTGCAGCACCGGTCCGAAGATTTCCTCCTGGTACGTTTTCATCTCCGGCGTCACCCGATCGAAGAGCGAGCCCCCGAGATAGAAGCCGTTCTCATAACCCTGCATTTTGAAATCGCGGCCGTCCACCACCAGCTCCGCCCCTTCCTTCACGCCGAGATCGATGTAGTCCATCACCTTCTGGCGGGCAGCGGCCGTCACCAGCGGGCCGTACGCTGCTTCGGGATCCGTAGGTGTGGAAACCTTCAACGATTCCACCCGCGGCTTGAGCCTTTCGACTAGTGCGTCGGCCAATTTATCAGTGACCGGCACCGCCACCGAAATCGCCATGCAGCGCTCACCGGCCGAGCCGTAGCCAGCGCCAATCAATTCGTTCGTCACCTGGTCAAGGTCGGCGTCCGGCATGATGATGGCGTGATTCTTGGCGCCCCCCATCGCCTGCACGCGTTTTCCGTGCGCCGTGCCCTGCGAATAGACATACTCGGCAATGGCGGAGGAGCCGACGAAGCTCACCGCCTGGATATCGGGATCTTGGAGGATCGCGTCCACCGCTTCCTTATCGCCGTTGACGACATTGAGGACGCCCGCCGGCGCACCCGCTTCCATCATCAGTTCGGCCAATCGAAGTGGCACGCTGGGATCTTTTTCACTGGGCTTGCAGATGAAGGTGTTGCCGCAGGCGATCGCCACGCCAAACATCCACATCGGGATCATGGCGGGGAAATTGAACGGCGTGATCCCGGCCACCACGCCCAGCGGCTGGCGCATCGAGTAAATGTCGATCCCAGGCCCGGCGCCTTCGGTGTATTCGCCCTTCTGCAAATGCGGAATGCCGCAGGCGAATTCGATCACCTCCAGCCCGCGCTGCACGTCACCGCGCGAATCTGCCAGGACCTTTCCGTGCTCGGACGAGAGCAGGTGCGCAAGCTCATCCATATTCTTTTCGACCAGCGCCTTGAAGTTGAACATGACGCGGGCGCGGCGCTGCGGATTGGTCGCCGACCAAGCCGGAAATGCCTGGAGTGCGGCTTCGACTGCCTTGCGCACTTCGGCGCGGGAGGCCAAGGCCGCCCTAGCCTGCACCTCGCCGGTGGCCGGATCGAAGACGTCGCCGAAGCGGCCCGACGTGCCCTTCACATGCTGGCCGGCGATGAAATGGTCGAGCTCTTTCATGGCGAACTTCCCTGAGGCTGGAGGCCGTCTCCATCGGCCCGAAGTCGGGCTGTTTAGCCAAGGGCGCTGGGGCGGGCAACGCGCACGACGGCATCTATGCAGGCAACAACGAGCCTCTTTGCCCTGAAGGCCCAACTGGCACCGCTGAGCGGCTCAAGCTTCTGACCGCGATGTAGCGGGCAATTTGGATGCGGACCGCTCGATGGAGAGCTCCAAACGACTACACAAAGGGATTCTCTGTGATCCTGGACCTTCAGTAAATATTTAGTACGAAATTTAGGGTTCAACACACTCGTCATTCCTGATTTATAAACGAACGGGAGATTGGGTGTGATGCCTTGGCTTGCACACTGTGGCCGTCCTTCGCAGCCGGGCTATACGCGGGCCCGCCTTCCTCGACTGCTTCGCTTTCGCGATTCCGTGCCAGGACGTTGATCTGGGAAGCAAGAGACCGTCGAATCAGCTAGGTTTGCGGTGATGCGACTGCTTGGCATTTCGCAGGTGCATCCTTACAATCGCAACCCAAGAAACGGAGCCCCCGCCTTCACAGGAGAGATTTCGTGTTAGCCGCCGCGCGATCGCCTGAGAATTGCCCGGCGCTGGTTCTGAACGCGGACTACCGGCCGCTCAGCTATTTTCCCCTTTCGCTGTGGGGCTGGCAGGATGCGATCAAGGCGGTGTTCCTCGAACGGGTGAATATCCTCGCCGAATATGAACGGATCGTCCGCTCCCCCACGTTTGAAATGAAACTGCCGAGCGTGGTTTCGCTCAAAACCTATGTGAGGCCAACGCGAACGCCCGCTTTCACGCGGTTCAACGTTTTCCTGCGTGACCGGTTCGAATGCCAATACTGCGGCATCCGTGACGACCTGACGTTCGATCATCTGATTCCCCGCTCGCGTGGAGGAAAGACGACTTGGGACAACGTCGTGGCCGCCTGCGCGCCGTGCAATCTGCTCAAGGGCGGCCGGCTGGCGCATCATATCGCCATGTATCCCCGCAATCCTCCGCACAAGCCTAGCGTCAACGAACTGCGCAACAACGGCCGGCTGTTTCCTCCCAACTATCTTCACGAAAGCTGGGTCGACTACCTTTACTGGGATTCCGAACTGGAACCGTAGGCCAGCAGCTTAGGTGGTCGCCATGGCCTTCAAGTCCAAGGGCAACGATCGGGGTGAACGCGCCAAACGCGCCGCCCTGAATGCGATGAAGCGCGCGCGCCGCGCTGCTGACCGGCGCGGTGTCGCGCTGTCGGAATGGGAAAATGAATTTCTCGGCTCGGTGGAGGACAGGGTCGGGCACTTCGGCCGTGCCTTCCGCGATCCGGAGAAGGGCGTACCGGGTTCGTCGTTGTCTATTCGGCAGACGGTCAAGCTCAAGGAAATCGGCGCGAAGGCAAGCGGCAGGGCCAAGCGGCCAAGCCTGCGCCGCGGCAAGCACTAACGCCGACGGCCTTTACCTAAGTCTGAGGCGGTGCTTTTCACCAGTTCCAAAATCTGCTTGCGGACTGCCGGATCCTTGATGCGAAGGAACGCAGCGGTCAGCTCTGCGACTTGGGAGTTTCGCTGCTTGGGCGCGGGAGCTTCATCCTCCGCAAAACCAAATGGACGCCCCGACAATTCGTCAAGGATACCTTCGTAGAAATAGAGAACGCCCACGCCCAGCGCGCGTGCAAACTCAAATAATCTTCCCGCACCGATTCGGTTGGCTCCTTTTTCGTATTTCTGAATTTGCTGGAATGTGAGGCCGAGAAGCTGTCCCAGCTTCCCTTGGCTCATATGGAGCGCTTTTCGGCGCGCCCGGATTTGACGCCCGATATGCTCATCAATCGGTGTGGCTCGCTTTTGCACGGAAGATCACAATGGCGCCCGCCAAAGAATCATAGCGGTTTTCAACCCGCTGGAAAAGCAGCATCACCTCCGCTTCGCGCGTGCGGAAAGACCAAGGACTGCACAGAGCAGAAGCATCATCCAGAAAATCGCGTGATCAATCCTGGCAAAGACAGTGGGCGCAAGGCCGGCGGGCAATGGTGAATCGAGAACGCCCGTCTTGTTCACGCCCAAAGAATTAAGCACGCGGCCGAGCGGGTCGATGATCGCGGATATACCGGTATTTGCCGCTCGTATGATGGGGAGTCCTTCTTCTACAGCACGCACTCTTGCGATCAGAAAATGCTGATAGGGTCCGGTTGATGTTGCAGGTCCGAACCACGAGTCATCTGTGACATTCACCAGCCAGCCTGGACGTGGTTCGCCCACGACTTGTGCGGGAAACAACACTTCGTAGCAGATCAGCGGGCCCGTAGCTGGTGCATTAGGGACGGTATAGGTGTGGGGCGCGTCGCCGCTCGCGAAGCTGCCGGGCTGATTGACAAGCTTGTCGATGCCCAGCGCATGCAAGGTATGGGGGAACGGCACATACTCCCCGAACGGCACGAGATGGAATTTGTCGTATGTAGCGCGTAGCTGTCCGTCGCGACCGAAGACATAGAAGCTGTTGTGCAGCACTGGTCGACCACTGCGTTCGACCTCCGCGCGCACCGCACCGGTCATGAGCACGGTTCCGCCGGCGGTCAGGGCCTTAATGTCGGAGAGCGCTTGCGGCGCACGCGCAAGCAGGAAAGGCGGCGCCGCTTCCGGCCAGACAATGTGCGTCGGTGCCGCACCGTGTTTGACACGGCTAAGATCGAGCAGCTCTTGCCAGTGGCGGCCGCGCAGTTCCGGGCGGTATTTGTCTACCTGCGCAACATCTGGCTGGACAATCCGCAGCCGGATCCCGGGCAGAAATTGTATGGGCGAGGACGCCAGCCGAATCGTTCCGCCAATCCAGAGAGCGGCGAAGGCCATGGCCAGCGCCATCGGAATAACCGGCGCGCGAGAAGGGGTGCACAGCAACGCCAGTGAGGCACCGAACAGCACTGTCAGCAGCGAGAGCCCATAGACGCCGAAAAGCGCAACGCTCTGCAGCATGGCGAGAGACGCATCCCAACCATAGCCCGGCAAGTTCCAGGGAAATCCGGTGAGAATATGCCCCCGCAGCCATTCTGCGAGCATGTAGCCGGCTGTCAGGGTGAACACGCGCGCCCACCCTTCGCGCCAGAACAAGGCCGCCAAGGCGCAGGCGAATGCGGTGAAAAGCGCAAGACCTCCCGGAAAGAGCATCGCAACAAAGGGAATCTGCCAGGCGTGTTGAAGCGGATCGACCAAGAAGGCGTAGGCAACCCAGTAAAGTCCTGCAGCAAACTGTCCGAAGCCGTAGGCCCAGCCTGTCATTGCGCTTTGCAGCACCGGCCGGCGATCCGCATGGGCGCCATCGAGCAACAGCGCCAGCACCGCAAACGAGAGAAGGAGCAGAGGAAAGAGACCAAATGGTGCGAACGACAACGCCGAAAGGGCACCCGCGACGATCGCGATTCCCATCCTGTGAAACCCACGCTGTCGCCGGAAGAAATCGGCAGCATGATCGCATGCGTCATAGGCCACGCGCAGCGGGCCGTGCATCATGCCGTGGCGGAAACGACGGGCGCAGGAGGCCGCAGGCGCAGGCGCTTTATGCGTCGCGGATCGGCTTCCAATACCTCGAACTCAAATCCATTATGGCTGACGATTTCGCCGCGCTGAGGCACCCGTCCGATCAGCGCCACAACCAAGCCACCCAATGTATCGACATCCTCCTCTGCGTCCGACAGCTGCAGCGATATCCCCGTCTGTTCGGTAAAGTCTTCCAGGTCCAGGCGGGCATCCGCCTCGTAGCCGCCATCGCTGAGCTTGGTGAGATGTGGCGCCTCATCCACGTCATGTTCATCGCCGATGTCGCCTACGATCTCCTCCACGAGATCCTCGATCGACACCAAACCGTCCGTGCCGCCATATTCGTCGATGACAAGAGCCAGATGAATTTGTGTGGTTTGCATCTTCACAAGCAGGTCGCTCGCCGGCATGGACGGCGGCGCAACCAGAATATCCCGTTTGACCTGCGAGATCGGCACGTCAGGCCAGCGCATGATTCCATCGGGCCCAAGTTCGCCAAGGCCGAGGACGTCCTTGATATGTATTAGCCCAATCGGATCGTCGAGCGACTCACGATAGACCGGCAGCCGCGAGTGCTGCGCCTCGCGGAATTTCGTAATCAGTTCGCAGATGGAAATGGTCTCGTCCACTGCCACGATATCGGCCCGGGGCACCTTGACCAAGTCGACGCGCATCTCGCCGAACTTGAGGAGGTTCGCAAGCATCACGCGCTCGCGACGCGCCAGTTCCGGATTCTGGCGCTCGCTTTCCTCGATGGCCTCTTCGATGCTGTTGCGAATGGCATCGGCATGCCGCCCGCGTAACGCCTGGCTCATGCGCTTTAGAAAGGACGAAAAGGCGCGCCCGTTTTCGCGCTGCACTGACGCGGGATCGTGAGCGTGAGACATCGGTCAGGCGGCTCGGGTCCGCCGCTTGTACGGATTGGAAATTCCCATTTGTGCAAGGATTTCGGCTTCGAGCGATTCCATGATCTCGGCGGCTCTCGATTCCTCGTGATCATAGCCTAAAAGATGCAGTACGCCATGGATTACCAAGTGAACGCTGTGATCCAGCAACGGCGTTCCGGCAGCCTCCGCTTCGCGTAAGGCGGTGCCATAGGCGACGGCGATGTCCCCGAGATAGCTGATACCGGCAGCAGGCTGAAAGGAAAGTACGTTTGTGGCTTTGTCTTTGCCGCGATGCTGTTTGTTCAGTGCGCGAATCCGTGCGTCGGAGGTCAGCAAAACCGTGAGACCGGCCTGCAATCTGCCCGACACTTTGCCGCGGGCAAGCGCGAGCTTCGCGGCTCGCTTCACAGCTGATGCCAGATTGGACCCTGCTTTCCGCCAGCCGTCATCTTCAATGAGGACGGAGGTGCTGGGCCGGGCTGCTGCACCCGAACTTCGGCTCACCCGGCGCCTTCTTTCTTGCGATAGCGTTGCCGCAATGCCGGCGTGTCGCTTTCCGCATAGGCCCGCACGATGCGCGTAACCAGCGGATGGCGAACCACGTCCTTGTCGCTAAACTGCGCCGTTGCAACGCCCTCGACGCCATCCAGGATCGATAACGCCTCGCTCAATCCTTCGCCGCGACCTCCGGGAAGATCGCTCTGCGAAGGATCGCCTGTCACTACCATCCGACTATCTTCGCCCAATCGAGTCAAAAACATCTTCATCTGGGCGGAGGTGCAGTTCTGCGCCTCATCGAGAATGACGAACGCGCGCGCAAGCGTGCGCCCGCGCATGAAGGCAAGCGGTGCCACCTCGATGGTTCCGCTCTCCAGAAGACGCGTGCAATGGTCGCCCATCGTTTCAAACAGCGCGTCGTAGAGTGGGCGCAGATAGGGATCGATTTTCTCGCGTAGATCACCCGGGAGAAAACCGAGCCGCTCCCCCGCTTCCAATGCTGGTCGTGAGAGAACCAGCCGCTCGACCCGCCGCTCGTACAACAGATGCGCACCGAATGCGGCGGCCAGATATGTCTTCCCTGTTCCGGCTGGACCGATGCCGAACACCAGCGGATGCGTTCGCATGAGATCGAGATACGCGCTTTGCGCCGGAGATCGCGCGCGCACGGTGCGCCCCGCAGCCGTCTTCACGGCAGGAATGCCAAAATCTCCATCCGCCTTTGGCTCTTCGTGGCGGGCAAAGCGGATTTCGGCATCCACTTCCCCCGACCCGATATCCTCGCCACCTTCGAGCCGCGCGTACAGCGCTCGCAATACGGAGGCAGCACGCTCGCGCGCCTCGGCCGATCCTTCCAGCGCCACGAGGTTGCCCCGCGTGGCCACTCGCACGCCAAGCTTCTGCTCAAGCCGGACAAAATTCTTCTGGTGCGCACCGCCGAGTGCGGCGAGAAAAGAATTATCGGGGAATTCGAGGGTCACTTGCTCGTGCGCCAGCTTGCGCCGCTTTGCCTGCGCAGGACTCAATGCACGGCCACCGCTTTTGGCCGTGCGCCTGCAAATGCGCCACTGAGGCTGTTCGTTAGCGCGCGTAGGATCACAACATCACAAATTGTGCCGACGAGATGTTCCGCATCCTCCACATGTACCGGCTGGAGATAGGGCGAGCGTCCGACCGCCTGTCCGGGTTTGCGGCCACGCTTTTCAAACAGCACTGGCATCTCAAGTCCTTCGCAGGAGTTCGCGAAGGCACGCTGCTGTGCGGAAAGCAGTCCCTGCAGCGACTGCAGCCGTGCCGATTTCACGTCGTCTGGAATCTGCTTTCGCGCGGCAGCGGCGGGCGTACCCGGGCGGGAGCTGTATTTGAAAGAATACGCCTGCGCGTAATTGACCTCGCGCACAAGCGCCATGGTCTGCTCGAAATCTTCGTCGGTTTCGCCGGGGAATCCGACGATGAAATCGGACGACAACGCAATATCGCTGCGCGCTGATCGGATTCTTTCGACCAAGCGGACATAGTGATCACGACTATGCCGCCGGTTCATGGCATCGAGAATGCGATCGGAACCGGACTGCACCGGCAGATGCAGATACGGCATCAGCTTATGGAGATCGCGGTGTGCCGCGATCAGATCGTCGCTCATGTCACACGGATGGCTGGTCGTGTAGCGCAGCCGCTCCAAGCCATCAATTTGCGCAAGCCGGTGCAGCAATGCGGCGAGGCTCGATACGCCGCCATACCGCCCTTGCCCACGATAGGCATTCACATTCTGGCCGAGCAGCGTGATCTCCCGCACACCCGCGTCTACAAGGCGCCGCGATTCGTCCATGATCTGCGCGACTGGGCGGGAGTATTCCGCGCCGCGCGTATAAGGCACGACGCAGAAGGTGCAGAACTTATCGCACCCTTCCTGAATGGTCAGGAATGCAGTCGGGCCTTCCGCCCGAGCCGCGGGCAAAGAATCGAATTTTTCCTCCGGCACAAAATCCGTTTCCAGCGCGCGCCCTTCGCGGCGCTCCACGCGCGCGATCATCTCCGGAATCCGGTGCAGCGACTGTGGACCGACCACGATGTCCACCGCGTTCTGGCGGCGGACGATCTCTTCGCCTTCTGCCTGCGCGACGCAGCCGGCCACGGCGATCAGCATGTGATTGCCCTCTTCCGCCCGTTGTTCTTTCAGACGGCGCAGCCGGCCGAGCTCCGAGTACACCTTTTCCGCGGCCTTCTCACGAATGTGACAGGTGTTCAGCACCACGATGTCGGCATCTTCGGGCGCATCCGCGGCCGAATAGCCAAGCGGCGCCAGCGAATCCGCGATACGCGCGGAGTCGTAGACATTCATCTGGCAGCCGTAGGTTTTTATAAAGAGCTTCTTCATACGCAGAGCCGTCGGGCGGGGGTTATGCGCGATGGAGCGGCAGGCTGGCAAGGAGAGTGCCTAGACCGTTGCCTTGGCGACGGCCCGGCGACGGCGCAGGCGCTCCAGGGCAGTCGCCTTTGGTCCCTCGAAATAGGTGCCGGCCAGCGCTCGTGCCTGGCCTTCCCGCACCAAGGCTTCCGCGGCGGCTGCCAACGCTTTGCGATCGCCGTATGCATCCAGTGTCAGCGGCGGGTGAAATTCGATCACCGCGTCCAATGGGCCGGCCTTCAGCGCTCGCCACAAATGCGGCACCAGATCCATGTCGCCGTACCAGGCGAAGAGCGGCCGGTTTTCCCGCCCCATGGGAATGCCATGAAGCCCCACATAGCTCACCGACACAGGCTGCACTGGCACATGCTGTACATGCCCTTGTGTGTCGCTCCCCACTTCCACTTCGGCGGCGCCCATCAGGGCGCTGCGGAAGGGAAGCACATGATTTCCGTCGTCAGACGTGCCTTCCGGAAACAGCACAAGGGCATCCCCGGCTTGCAGTCGTTCGCGAATTGAGTCGCGGGCGGCCACCGTCTTGCTGCGGCGTTCACGTTCGATGAATACGGTCTCCTGCAGACGCGCCAGCGTGCCGAACAATGGCCAGCTGGCAACCTCCCTCTTCGCGATGAACGACACCCGCGCGGCACCGGAGAGCACGATGATATCGAAATACGAGGTGTGGTTCGCCACTATCAGCACGCCTCCATCCTGAATGGGCCTGCCGATGACGGTCAGCCGGATCCCGAATAGCCGGCATAGCCAGCGGTGGTAGCGGTGCGGAAAGGTCTTGCGGCGCGCCCAGCGAAAACGCACGGCACTCGCCTGCCACGGAATGCCGACAACCGTAGCGAGAAAAAACACGAATAAGAGAACAACGGCGCGAAGGGAGTGCATCGACGTTACTGATCGCCCGGCTTCTCCGTCTTTCGCGGCACGCCGTAGAGCTCCAGCCGGTGGTCGACCAGCTCGAAACCGAGCTCTTCGGCCACGCGCTTTTGCAGCCGCTCAATCTCTTCGTTGCGAAATTCGATCACGTTGCCGGACTGGATATCTATGAGGTGATCGTGATGAGACTCGTGCACTTCCTCATAACGCGAGCGGCCGTTGCGGAAATCGTGACGCTCCAGAATGCCCGCATCTTCGAACAGGCGAACGGTCCGATAGACGGTTGCAATCGAAATGTGCGGATCGATCGCTGACGCTCGCTTATACAGCTCTTCGGCGTCGGGATGATCGGTAGATTGCGACAGGACGCGGGCGATGACGCGGCGCTGATCCGTCATCCGCAAGCCCTTTTCGGCACACAGGTTTTCGATTCGTGTCATCGGCAAGTCGTTTCGCTCCGCGCCCAGATTAGACGACTTGCTTGCCAATTCCCATGTGGCAATGGGCAATTCGCATCGAAGCACAAGGGCGTCTGCGAGCGACTCGCAATTACGGTAGTAGTTGCTTCGCCGGCCCACCTGCTGAAATCCCGCACGTTGGTAAAGCGCCAGAGCCGCGATGTTGCTCACGGCCACCTCCAGGAACATGGCGCGCGCACCGCGCCGGAAAGCTTCCTGCGCTCCCGCTCTTAGCAGCTGATATCCTAGCCCTCGCCATCGTTCTTCTGGCACCACACCAAGCGAAAGAATCTCGCACTCATCGGCGGCAAGACGAAGAATGATGAAGCCGCTTGGCGTCTCCGAATCCGTCCGCATCAAGAGGCCGACGACGTTTGGAGAATCCGTCAGGTCAGCGAAGGTTGGTGTGCTCCAGCGCTCCGCGAAACACTGCGCGTGAAGGGCGGCAAGCACAGCCGCGTCGTAAGATTGCGCCCGAGTGATATTCATCAAGCGGTTCGCGCCGGCAGTCGTGCATCCGGCGGCCGCAGATAAAGCGGGCGAGGCGCTTCGCTACTCTCAATTGCCAGCAGCCCAAGCTTGGCCACCCATAGCGCGTCAGGCGTGGAGATGCTGGTTGCAACGGCTGCACCGCCGAGCGCGAGGTATTGCTCGTAGGTGGCGCGCGAGGCCGTGCCTGCAAGAGCCAGCAAGCCACTGCACCCACTCAGCGCATCGCGCAAGTTCTGGACGGCTGAATCGAGCGGCATCAGCGCGGCATCCAGCAGGGTCGAGCCGCGCGCATACAATCCGGCGTAAACTTCGCCACGCTTGGCATCATGCAGCGCCGCGCCGAACGGTGCCGAAGTTTTGTCCATGGCCATTCGCGCCATGGTTTCAAGCGTCGTCACCCCGATAAGCGGCAGCTTCAGCGCAAGGCGAAGGCCGCGCATGAACGCCAATCCCACGCGCTGACCGGTGAACGTCCCCGGTCCGGTGGTCACGGCGAGCCGCTCCAGATCGGCAAACGACAATCCCGCGTCCTGCATCGCACGCTGGACCATC
>JBJMVL010000049.1:0-23609 GCA_045810735.1 Alphaproteobacteria bacterium | reverse complement strand
TCGAATAACCCGATCCGCAGCCCACATCGAGAATTCGATCGGTTGGCTCGATCTCTGCGAGCTGCGCCAGCTTTGAGAACGTGCGGGGGTCGAGGAGAAACCGGCCTGACACAATCTCTACGGGTGTGTCGGTGTATGCGACCGCCTGTTTTGACGATGGCACAAAACGCTCCCGCGGCACCTCGCGCATCGCTTCGTGGATTCGCACGTCCGTCACGTCGTTTGTGCGCACCTGCGAGTCGACCATGTTAAGGCGCTGCGTCCTGTAATCCGGCATCGCGTGATCCACTGAAATGGCGGCGGCTTATACTGGCCACCCCCGCCGCTGACAAACCGTGTTATGCGAGGACGTAACTGTGGACCAGAGGCCGAACATTCGCGACAAGCAATCCGACCATCCCGCAAAGCCGGATGCTATGCGCGATGCCGTCCCTTTTCGAGAGGCTGTCCGGACATGGGCGCGGGTGGCCGCGTTGAGTTTTGGTGGCCCCGCAGGTCAGATCGCGGTGATGCACCGCATTCTGGTGGAGGAGAAGCGCTGGATCGGCGAAACACGATTCCTGCATGCGCTGAATTACTGCATGCTGCTGCCCGGTCCCGAGGCGCACGAGCTCGCAATCTATATCGGATGGCTGCTGCACCGAGTGCGCGGCGGTCTTGTGGCTGGCATCCTCTTCGTCCTGCCTGGGCTTTTCGTCCTGACCGCGCTCAGCATGATTTACGCCGAGCTTGGACACATCGGCGCCGTGCAGGCGCTGTTCTTTGGACTGAAGGCAGCCGTTCTGGCCGTCGTTCTCGAAGCGGTCGTACGCGTCGGCAGGCGCGCACTGAAGAGCCGCGGTCTGGTTGCCATCGCCGCCCTCGCTTTTGTCGCGATCTTTGTGTTCGGCGCGTCGTTTCCGCTCATCGTGCTCTGCGCGGCGCTGATCGGCTATGTGGGCAATCTTGCCGGAGTGTCCTGGTTCAAGAGCGGCGCCGGACACGGCGCGGCGAAACTCGATTCCGGACCTCCCGCCTTCATCGACGCGATGTTCGCCCGCGCCGCGCCTGAGCATGTGCGGCCATCCTGGGCTCGGTTCCTGAAGGCGGCGGTCATTGGAGCTGCGATCTGGCTCGCGCCATTGATGATGCTCCTTCTCACATTGGGCCCACAGAACGTGTTCACCGCCATCGCTGCCTTCAATAGCAAGATGGCGGTGGTGACATTCGGCGGCGCTTACGCCGTTCTCGCCTACATGGCGCAGCAGGCGGTCGAGCATTACCACTGGCTGAAGGCCGGCGAGATGCTTGTGGGTCTCGGCTTCGCCGAAACCACGCCGGGGCCGCTGATTAGTGTGGTGCAGTTCGTGGGATTTATGGCGGCCTTCCGCCATCCCGGCGCGCTGCCGCCCGCAACTGCGGGCGTGCTCGGCGGCGCGCTTGCGATGTGGTCGACGTTCGTGCCGCCCTTTGTCTGGATCTTTGCAGGCGGCCCTTACGTCGAGTCGCTGATCGGCAATCGGTCGCTGAACGCGGCGCTCTCTGCGATCACCGCCGCGGTTGTCGGCGTGATTCTCAATCTCGCCGTTTGGTTCGCTCTGCACACGCTCTTTGCACAGCTGCATCAGGTGCATGCCTTCGGCATGGCGCTAACGATTCCGGTATGGCCGACAATCAACTGGCCGGCACTCGCCATCTCTGTGGCAGCGATGGTTACCATCTTCCGCTTTAGGGTTGGAATGATTCCCGTCCTCGCAAGCAGCTGTGTGGCCGGGATCGCGTACTATTTCGTCGTGGGCTCGATTTGACGTGACGGCTGCCCAGTGACTTCCGCGTTTCGTCGCCTCGGTTTGGCTATTCCGGCCGGCATCTGCTATAGGCCGCGCCGCCTTTAGGCCACGTGGCGGAGTGGTGACGCAGCGGTCTGCAAAACCGTTTACCCCGGTTCAATTCCGGGCGTGGCCTCCAACATTTTGGATACAAATCTTTCTGACCCCCTAAATTTTGTTGATGCTGTTAAGCAGTTGTTAACCTTGCGGTGCGAACCTGCATGTGTCTTCCCTTGAAGACACCCCACCATTACCCAACGCCTTGGGGCCGGGCTCATCACCCGGCCCTTTTTTAGTTTGGCATCTTTTCTGCCAGATTCGCCGCGCCGAACCGCTCGCCGACCCCGCCCGGGAATTTTCACACCGCGGCCAGCGTCAATACAACGAACGCTGCCCGGCAGATTGTGCTATTCTCAACTGCACGACAGGAAGCAACCATGCGCATTCCCACATTAGTCTTGGCCGCATCACTCACTGTTGCCGGTGGCTTGCCCTGTTTTGCCATGGGGGGTGGTGGCAGTGGCGGTGGAATGGCGGGCGGTGGCATGGGCGGTTACAGCGGCGGCATGCGGGGATCGGTCAGCCTGGACGACTACGGAACGGCCGTGCGCCTTATCCATCACGAAAAATACGCCGACGCGATTCCGTACCTGAATCGCGCGCTGCACGAACGCCCCAACAGCGCCGACGTGCTGAACTATCTCGGCTACACCCACCGTATGCTGGGTGACTATCCGGGTTCGCTCGATTTCTACCAGCAGGCACTGGCGCGCGACCCCGACCATAAGGGCGCACGCGAGTATCTGGGTGAGCTATATCTGAAGATGAACCAGCTCGCGAACGCCAGCGCCCAGCTGACAGCGCTGACACGGCTGTGCCCCAGCGGCTGCGAAGAAAAGGATGTGCTGACAAAGGCGATTGCAGACTATCAGCTTGCCGCCGCAGCGCCTGTTGCTCCCGCAGCGCAACCCGTTGCTGCAACCGCGGCATCACCCGCGCCAACACAATCTGCGCCGGTCCAAAGCGCGACACCGGCGAGCGGAACGCCTTAAGCGGCTTGTTTGTCGCGCAGCGCACGCCACACGCGTTCCGGCGTTGCCGGCATGTCGATGTGCGTTACCCCCAGTGCATCCGCAACCGCGCTCATCACTGCCGGACAAGCGCCCACCGTTCCCGCTTCGCCGCAGCCTTTGGCACCCAATGCATGGGTCTTGCAGGGGATTTCTTCGTAGGCGAAGTCAATGTCCGGAACGTCGTAGGCGCGCGGCATGCCGTAATCGCTGAAGCTGGCAGTGAGCAGTTGGCCGGATTCGGCATCGTAAACCACATCTTCCAGCAGCGCCTGACCGATGCCTTGCGCCACGCCGCCGTGAACCTGGCCTGCCACCAGCATCGGATTGATCACCCGGCCGAAATCGTCGAGCACCTTGTACGAGACCAGATCGACTTTCCCGGTTTCGGGATCGATTTCCACTTCGCAGATGTGGCAGCCGTTCGGGAAGGTGGACGCCTGGCCAACATAGGCGCCGTCGCTGTCGAGCCCCTGCTCGAAACCGGGGATTGTCTCGCGCTTCAAGGTGACCGCGAGTTCGCCGATGCTGATCTCCCGCTCGGTATCTGCCACGCGGAAGCGGCCGGTACCTTCCATGACCTCGAAGCCGACGTCCTTGCCACCTGCCTGCAGCACATGGCCTGCCGCCGCCTTGCCTTTCCGGATCACTTCATCGGAGGCAACCTGCAGAGCACCACCTGACATGTTGAGAGACCGCGAGCCGCCAGTGCCGCCGCCGTTCACCCAGTCCGTATCGCCCTGCTTTACCGCAATGCACTCGAACGGCACGCCGAGGCGTTCGGCCACCAGTTGCGCAAACGCGGTCTCGTGCCCCTGCCCGTTTGACTGCGTGCCGACATAGAGCTCGACACCACCGTGATCCGTGAACGCAACGCGCGCGGGCTCGCTGCCCACCGCGAACGTGATCTCGACATAGTAAGCAATGCCAAGCCCGCCGAGCCTGCCGCGTGCCTTGGACTCTTCCTTGCGAGCTGCAAAACCAACGACATCCGCACGTTGCAGAGCCGTATTGAGCATGCGCGGGTAATCGCCGGAATCGTACTGGACGCCGAACCAGTTCTGATAGGGAAGCTCTTCCGGCGTTGGCAAATTGCGCCGCCGCAATTCCACGCGATCGATGCCGCTCTTCAGCGCCGCCACATCCATCAGCCGTTCCATCAAATAGGCGGCTTCCGGACGACCTGCGCCGCGATAGGCATCGATCGGCGCACTATTCGAGAAATAACCTTTGATGTGTGCGAACGCGACGGGGACGCGGTAGAGCCCGCCGAAAATGCGGCCGCCCGCAACCGTCGCGATGAACGGCGCGAACTGCGACAGATATCCGCCCATGTTGGCGGTGCCGGTAATACGCAGTGCGAGGATGTGGCCCTCCGCATCCAGGGCGAGCTCGGCTTTGGTACGCGCATCGCGGCCGTGATCGTCGCTCAGAAAGGCTTCGGTCCGCGTGCTGATCCAGCGTACCGGGCGGCCAAGTTGCTTCGCGGCGATCAGTACCAGCGGCTGCTCGGGATACATGAAGCCCTTCATCCCGAAGCCACCGCCGACGTCCTTGGTAATCACGCGCAGCTTGTCCTTGAGCAAATTCAGGATGCCCGCCACACGATCGCGCAAGCCGCCGGAGCCCTGATTGCCGGAATAGAGCGTGTACCCGCCCGTTGCCCAATCGTAGAGACCGATGGCGTTGCGGGTCTCCATCGAGGAGGGGGCGACGCGGTTCTGCGCGACTTCTATACTTGCGACGTGCTCGGCTTTTGCGAAAGCGGCCGCACAGTCCTCTTCCTTGCCGGCGCTCCAGTCGAAGCATTCGTTGTTCGGCGCATCGCGCCAGATTTGCGGACCTGTCGGCGCGGCGGCCAAGGTCCCAGCCGCATCGAGCGACTCGTATTCGACATTCACGAGCTCGGCGGCATCGACGGCCTGCGCATAGGTTCCAGCGACCACCATCGCGATTGCCTCGCCCGTGAATGTCACATGATCTTTGGCTAGCAGCGGCTTCGGAGTTTGTTTAATGGGCGAACCGTCGCGGTTTTTGAGCGGCGCCATGCAGGGCATCGGATTGGCGCCGGCGGCTTCCACATCCTTCCACGTCAGCACACTGATCACGCCGGGCGCCGTTTCTGCCGCCGATGTGTCGATGGACGCGATCCGCGCGTGCGCATAGGGGCTGCGCAGGAACATCACATGCGCTTCGCCTTCGAAGTGCAGGTCTTCGGTGTACTGCCCCTGCCCCGTGACAAAGCGGCTGTCTTCCGTCCGCCGAACCGACTGCCCGATGCCGAACTTCATGTGCCGGTTAATGCCGGTAGCCGGGATCGATCCGGTCCAATTTCCGCAACACGGCCGGCCAAGCCAGCGCACTCAGCAAGCCATCGAACGCAGCTTGGCTGATTGCGGCATTTTTTTCCGCGACACCTTGGTTGATTCCGTAGGGCTGCGTGCCTCCGGCCAGGGTGCGTACCTGCATCGAGCATGCTTTCTCCAGGTAATACATCCGCATGAACGCGTCAGCGCAGGTTTTGCCGATCGTCAACGTGCCGTGATTGCGCAGGAGCACTGTGTTCTTGTCACCGATATCGGCGACGATTCGTTCGCGCTCGCCAAGTTCCAGGGCTATGCCCTCGTAGTCATGATAGGCAAGATCGCCGCACACGGACTGCGCATGTTGGGATATCGGAAGCAGCCCGCACTCCTGCGACGCCACCGCGACGCCATCCACCGTGTGCAGATGCATGACGCAATGCGCATCTTTGCGGCTCATATGCAGCGCACTGTGAATGGTGAAGCCGGCCGGGTTCACGGGATAAGGTGAATCCTCAACCTGATTCCCCTCCGTATCGATTTTAACAAGACTAGAGGCAGTGATCTCCTCGAACAGCATCCCGTACGGATTGATCAGGAAGTGGTGCTCCGGCCCAGGCACGCGGGCGGAGATATGCGTGAAGATCAGGTCGTCCCAGCCGTACAGCGCGACGACGCGGTAAAGCGCGGCAAGATCGACGCGCTGCTTCCATTCTTCCGCGCCGACCTTTCCTTCGAGCGAGCGGATTGCGTGTTCCTCTGGTGCCTTGAGGGACCGAATCCGTTCTGCAAAGTCCAGCATTGGCGCGATCTCCAAGAAATTCGTTCGCTGTGGTCTCCCGGCAGCAATGTAGATCAAAGCCGCACGCGCGCGACAGCCCTTTTCCATCCATCGTACAGCGCATCGCGTGTAGCCGGGTGCATGAAAGGATCAAAGCGGCGATCCAGTGCCCACCCACGTGAGATGTCCGCGAAATCGCTGAACAGACCTGCACCGAGCGCCGCAAGACAGGCGGCGCCCAGCGCAGTCGTCTCTGTGATGACTGGCCTTTCCACCGGTAAGCCAGTGAGATCGGCGAGCCGTTGGCAGAAGAGATCGTTTTTTACCATGCCGCCATCCACCTTTAGCGCCGACGGTGTGCCCAGGTTGCTTGAGCTCATGTCGCGGCCCATGGCTGTAAGAAGATCGCGGGTCTGATAGCAGACAGCATCCAACGCGGCGCGGGCGATCTCCGCCGATCCTATGTCGCGCGTCAGCCCGACGATGGCGCCGCGCGCGGACGGGTCCCAGTAGGGGGCGCCAAGCCCGGTAAAGGCAGGAACGAAATAGAGGTCATCCGCCTGCTTGGCAGTGGACGCCAGTGCCTCGATTTCATCCGCGCCGCGAATGCAGCCCAAGGCATCGCGCAGCCACTGGACCACAGCCCCGGCGGTGAAAATGCTGCCCTCGATGGCGTAAGCAGTTTTGCCGCCCGCCCGATAACCGCACGTGGCCAGCAACCGGTTCTCGGAAATCGGAACGGTCCCGCCGGTGTTGACGAGCGCAAAGCAGCCGGTGCCGTAAGTGGACTTCACATCGCCGGGGCCGAAGCACGCTTGTCCGAACAATGCAGCCTGCTGGTCGCCAGCCACACCGCGGATCGGAATTTCAGATCCAAGATGTTTCGCATCGGTCTGGCCGAACTCTGCTGCGCTATCGCAAACTTCAGGCAATACAGCGCGAGGAATATCGAAAGTGCCCAACATCTCGTCCGACCATGCGAGCGTGTGCAGATCGAGCAACATCGTGCGTGAAGCGTTTGTGACGTCTGTTACATGCCGCTTGCCGCCGGTGAGCTTGAAAATGAGCCAGCTATCCACGGTGCCAAGGGCGAGGCCGCCCTCCTCAGCCCGTTGGCGCCCACCCGGAATGTGGTTGAACAGCCACTCGGCTTTCGTCGCGGAGAAATATGGATCGAGCAGCAAGCCGGTCGTTCTTGTGACCGCGGTTTCGGCACCACCCTTCCTTAGATTTTGGCACCGCTGCGCCGTCCGCCGGTCCTGCCACACAATCGCATTGTGCAAAGGTTGGCCGCTTGCCCGGTCCCATAGAACGGTCGTCTCGCGCTGGTTGGCGATGCCGATCGCGGCAACCTCTTCGGCCGAAACGGCCTTCAGCACCGCCCGGCAGCAACTCACTGCCGCCTGCCAGATCTCTTCCGGATCATGCTCCACCCAGCCATTGGCCGGATAAACTTGACGCAACTCGATCGCGTGGCTTGCCACCGGCCGCATGTCGGCACTGAAGAGGATGGCCCGGGTGGAGGTCGTCCCCTGATCGATGGTAAGAATGAAGGGAGCTTCGGGCCGCATGTGCCGAGTCGTTTGGTTTACCCAGCCATTACCTTAACACGCTGTTAACAGCCCGCTGTTATTAGCTCCGAACGGCATTATTGGGGCTGACGTCGTGAATCCCTCATTAGGCGAGAACAGCGCCGTTTATGGCAGCGGTGCTGTGATGGTTACACCGCCCCAGAGGCAGGCGTTTGCTGCACAAATGCAAGCCGACGATCTCGCCGACAATGGGCGCAGGCTGATCGAGAAGCTAGCAGAGGCAGGCCAGCTGAAAGTCGGCTTTCTGATCCGCGTCCTGCTGGAGGGGCGGCTTGAACTGTTCGAGCTTGGACTCGCGAAGCTTCTTGATCTTGATTATTCGCGCGTGCAGCACCTGCTTTACGAAAGCGGCCCGCGGCCGGTGGCCATGGCATGCCGTGCGATTGGCATCGATCGCTGCGTGTTCCCAACCATCTACAAATTGTCCCGTCAACGCCGTTGTCTTGATGCGCGGCTCCAGCCGGGGGATCGCCTGGAGATAGACGATGTCTTTGCAGCTTTCAGCAAGCGGGACGCCTCCGACTGGCTGCGCGCCTGCTGAGCGGGTGTAATCCCGCACCTGTCCTGCTATTACTGAACCATGTTCGATCCGTTCGGCCGCCGCATCTCATATTTGCGCGTCTCGGTTACAGACCGCTGCGACTTCCGCTGCGTGTACTGCATGGCCGAACACATGGAGTTTTTGCCGCGGGCCGAACTCCTTTCCCTGGAAGAACTGGAGCGGCTCTGTAACGCGTTCATCGCAAAGGGCGTGACGCGGCTGCGGATCACCGGCGGTGAGCCGCTGGTCCGGCGCAACGTCATGTGGTTGTTCGAGCGGCTGGGGCGCCGGCTCGGCAATGGCCTGGAAGAACTGACACTGACGACCAATGGCAGTCAACTGACGCGCTTTGCCGATCAGCTCTTTGCGGCGGGAGTGCGCCGCGTGAATGTCTCTCTGGACACGCTGGATCCATACAAATTTCGGGAGATCACTCGCTCGGGCGAGCTTTCGAAGGTCCTGCACGGAATAGAAGCGGCGCAGGCAGGAGGCTTGACCGTCAAACTGAACACCGTCGCGTTGCGGGATATAAACGAGCACGAAATCCCCGAGATGATTGAATGGGCGCACGCCCGGGGCATGGACCTCACGCTGATCGAGACGATGCCCCTCGGCGATATCGACAATCGCATGGCGCTTTACCTCCCGCTGTCGGTTCTTCGCACGCAGCTGGCGCAGCGTTACACACTCGAAGAAACGCGGCATCGCACGGGCGGACCTGCCCGTTATTTTCATGTTGCCGAAACTGGCGGGCGGCTGGGATTCATCACGCCTCTCACGCACAATTTCTGTGAAAGCTGCAACCGCGTGCGCGTCACCTGCACCGGCACGATGTATATGTGCCTGGGGCAGGAGCACAGCGCGGACCTTCGCACGCCATTGCGCGCCTCTCTGAATGACAGTCTGCTGAACGCGGTGATCGAGAGCGCCATTGCCCGTAAACCACACGGTCATGACTTCATCATTGACCGACATCACACATCACCCGCACTGCGCCGCCACATGTCGCTGACTGGAGGATGAGTCTGTGACCCGGGCAATCCATTTCGTGGCGGCCGATACTTCGGAAGCGCAAGCGGCCTTGGCGACTATGCGGAGGCTATATCCCGACGCTGGGCCAGACGAGGCAGACCTTATTGTCGCCTTGGGAGGCGACGGCTTCATGCTCCAGACCCTTCACGCATTTCTCCGCAAGGGCAAGCCGATCTACGGCATGCATTTGGGCTCCGTCGGATTTCTAATGAACGAATATCGCGAAGCGGGCCTCGAACAGAGATTGGAACAGGCGGAGCCGGCGCAGATTCACCCGTTGCGAATGACGGCCAGTTCCGGTGGCGAGATCACGGAGGCCCTCGCCTTCAATGAAGTCTCATTGCTTCGGCAGACCCGGCAGGCTGCCAAGATCAGAATTCTTGTTGATGAGAAAGTCCGCATCAACGAATTAATTTGCGACGGCGTTCTCATCTCCACGCCGGCCGGCAGCACCGCCTACAATCTTTCGGCGCACGGGCCGATCTTGCCGATCGACGCGGCGCTGCTGGCGCTGACCCCGATCAGCGCGTTCCGGCCCAGGCGCTGGCATGGCGCGCTCCTGCCGCACCGGGCGCGCACCAAGTTCCAGATCTTAGAGGCAGATAAGCGTCCTGTGAGCGCCGTCGCTGATGATTTCGAGGTGCGAAATGTTACCTGTGTTGATGTGGCGGAAGATCGCTCCATCGGCATGACCATGCTCTTCGATGCCGGCCATAGCCTGGATGAGCGCATTCTGGCCGAGCAGTTCGTCGAAGGACGGTGAACGCTCGCAAGCGATACGTCCCAGGCTGGCGTCCCGGCCCGCCATCACGCCGGCGTGAATGGTCGTGCGGAATTTATCGCAATCTCATGCGTCATTTAGGATCGTAGAATAGCCGCGAGCGGCGGCCGCATTTTTCGGGGGCGCTCCATGCATTCCAATCGCCGAGTCTTGTCAAAGCTGCGCGTCGCAGTCACGTCCGTCACAGCCGTGCTGATCACCGCGGCATTCCTGTCAGGCAGCGCGCAGGCATGGACGCTGAAGACACTGCATTCGTTCTGTGCTGAAGCAAATTGCGCGGACGGCTCTTCGCCGCTCGCCGGACTGGTCCGCGATAAAGCGGGCAACCTCTACGGCACGACAGAGGTCGGCGGCGCGAACGGTAGCGGCGTGGTCTTCGAGTTGTCGCCCAATGGCGATCAATGGTCCTACGAGGTGCTCCACAGCTTCTGCTGGACGTGCGACGATGGCGTCGGACCTGTTGCCTCTCTCATCCTCGATGTGAACGGCAGTCTTTACGGAACGACTGTCGAGAAAGGCGGCGCAAACCACGGCTGCGGTACGGTGTTCCGACTCTCGCCCAATGCGCACCGCACGAAATGGAGGGAGACACTACTGCACGTGTTCTCCTGCGATCCGTTCGGCGATCAGGCGGCCTCCACTTTAACCTACCAAGGCAAGCAAACCGGCGCGCCGTACGATGGAACATCGCCGCTGTACGGAACCACGGTGAGCGGCGGAACAGGCGCGGGCACCATCTATCGGCTCGTGCCGGACGGCACGAAATGGAAGCACAAGGTCATCTATGCCTTTTGCCCAAAGGGCACCGGCGGCTGCACGGACGGAAGGTCGCCGGGGTCCGACCTGATCATGGATGATTCCGGCACGCTTTATGGCATGACCGGCGTCGGCGGCAGCACCAACAACGGCATCGTCTATCAGCTCAAGTCCAATGCGAGGAACATGAATTGGCGTGAGACCATCCTGTACAATTTCTGCCAGCTGGAAAATTGCACCGATGGCGCGCTCCCAGCCGGCGCGCTCGTCATGGATGCACGCGGCCGTCTGTTCGGTACAAGCAACGGACCAATCGATGCTGGCAACATTTTTGAGATGGCACGTAAAGAAGGGGCATGGCGGGAAAAGCCGGTGCACATTTTCGATCCCGGCGATTGCGGCGGCTACAATCCGGCCGCCGGGCTTCTTCTGGATCCTTTTGCTACGTTTTACGGCACCACCGCTATTGGTGGGTGTAACGCCGGCTTCGGCGGAACGGTCTTTTCCTTCACGAGCAAGAGCTATTCGGCGCTCTACACGTTTTGCTCGCTAGATCACTGCGCGGATGGCGACGGGCCGCTCGCGCCTGTGATCCGAGATCCCTTCGGCAATCTATATGGAACGACAGTGCTCTTCGGCGCCAATGGCGATGGCGGTACGGTCTTTGAACTGAGCCCTTAGAGCGATGTCGCCGCCTCCTTGTCTTTGCCGCTGCCAAGCATAGCTAGGGTGGAGTTGAACGGGGGACGCAGATGAAACTTGCTCGATTGGCAATTCCGCGACGCTTCCTCTTGCAGGAATTTTGTTCGTGACCTCGCCGAGAATGTGGGCGCGCGCCGCCGGTGTGCTTTGGCTTCTTTGCATTGCCTGCGGGATGTTTGCGGAAGCCTATGTACGGGAGAAGCTGATCCTGTCCCACGATCCGGCAGGAACGATCCGCAATATCTTCTCCAACGAGCAACTTTACCGTCTCGGCTTGACGCTCGAATTTGCGGGAACCGCGGCGTATCTTGCGCTGACAGCGATCCTGTACCGGCTGCTCGCGCCGGTCGATGCGACCGTTTCTTTGATCGCAGCGCTGTTCAGCGTCGCTGGATGTGCGATCTGGATGGCGAACGTTGCAGGCGACATGTCGCCTTTCGTGTTCCGTGATCTGCTCACAAGCGCACATGCCGAGCCGAGCAGAAGCATCGTGTTCGCCCTCCTGCGGCTGCGCCCGGAAACTCTTCTCAGCGGCATGGTCTGCTTCGGCGTACAATGCCTGCTTGTGGGGTACTTGATCATTCGCTCGAGCTTTCTGCCCAAAGCGCTCGGCGCCCTGCTCGCGGTCGGTGGCGTGGGTTATCTTCTCAACACATCGGCGCACTTCCTATGGCCTACCTTTGCCGCGATCCTGCACGGGTGCGGCTTTCTCCCGGGTGAGGCCGGCGAAACGCTGCTTGGCTTATGGTTGGCCATTGTGGGCCTGAACACCGTCAAGTGGGACGCTTTGCGGGCGCAAACCCAGCCTGCCCCCGCCTAATTCAACTTAGCCCATGCAATTGCGGCGGACGGTAAAAAGGCCATATTAGCCTCATCATGAAAGTTGCGCGTGTGTCCGGCGGCGCGGTGAGGTCCGAAAGCTTCAACCGCATTTCCGCCGTTCTTGGCCCCACCAACACCGGCAAAACCCATTTCGCCATCGAGCGGATGCTGGCGCATCGCTCGGGCATGATTGGGCTGCCACTGCGCCTGCTCGCCCGCGAGATCTATGACCGAATCGCGCGAGTGAAGGGTCAGAGAGTCGCCGCGCTGATTACCGGCGAAGAAAAGATCGTCCCGGCGGATGCGAAATACTTCGTATGCACTGTGGAGGCGATGCCGCTGGATTTGCGCACCGCCTTCGTGGCCGTGGACGAGATCCAGCTATGCGCGGACCCCGAGCGCGGCCATGTTTTCACCGACCGGCTGCTGAATGCCCGAGGCGAGGAAGAAACGATGTTTCTCGGCGCCGAGACCATGCGCGGCGTCATCCAGCGCTTCGTGCCGGAGGCGCATTTCATCACCCGGCCGCGGTTTTCGGACCTCGCGTACACGGGCGCCAAGAAGCTCACGCGCCTGCCCCGCCGCTCGGCCATCGTCGGGTTCTCGGCCGACGACGTGTACGGCCTGGCCGAGCTGGTGCGGCGGCAACGCGGCGGCGCCGCCGTGGTGCTGGGCGCGCTCTCCCCACGCACTCGCAACGCACAGGTCGCGCTCTATCAGTCCGGCGATGTCGATTTTCTCGTCGCGACCGATGCCATTGGCATGGGCATCAACATGGATGTCGATCACGTCGCCTTCTCGGCGCTGGAGAAGTTCGACGGCGTTGGCGTGCGGCCACTCAAGCCGGAGGAAATCGGCCAGATCGCCGGCCGGGCGGGCCGCCACATGAACGACGGCACGTTCGGCGTCACCGCCGAAGCCGAGCCGCTGGAGGAAGAAACCGTCGCACGGGTCGAAGGCCACCGCTATGAGCCGGTGCGGGTTCTACAGTATCGCAATTCTTCCATGTCCTTCAGAAGCTTGGACGAACTCCTTCAGAGCTTGGATGAACCGCCGCCCACCCGCGGGTTGGTGAAAGCGCGTCCGGCGATGGATTTCGTGTCCTTGCGCATCCTGGCCGCGCATGACGAGGTTCGTCCCATGGCCACTGCACCGGCAGCGGTGAAGATTTTGTGGGATGCCTGCCAGTTGCCGGATTTCCGCAAGCTCTCACCGGATGAGCATGTGAAGCTGGTGGAGCAGATCTATCGCTACTTGATGAGTGAGCACGGCTCGCTTCCGGAAGACTGGCTGGCGCGTCAGGTCACGCGGCTCGATGAGACCGACGGCGATGTTGCCACCCTCTCCGGGCGCCTCGCGCAGATTCGTACCTGGACATATGCCGCGCACCGCCCGGGCTGGGTACGAGACGCTGCGCACTGGCAGGAGACCACGCGCGCCATCGAAGACCGCCTCTCGGATGCCCTGCACGAGCGGCTGACCCAGCGTTTCATCGACCGCCGCACCTCGGTGCTGATGAAGCGGCTGCGCGAAGACGATCTGTACGATCTCAAGCTGGATGAATCCGGCGGCGTGGAACTGGGCGGCGAAGTCATTGGCAAGCTGGAAGGCTTCCGCTTCACACCTGATCCGCGCGCCGAAGGCATTCACGGTCGCACCTTGCGGGGTGCGGCGCTGAAGGGACTGGAAGGCGAATTTAATGCGCGCTCAAACCGGCTTGCGAACGCAGCAGACACGGACATCTCGCTCAGCGAGCACGGGCGGCTGTGGTGGGAAGGCGCGATCGTCGGGCAGTTGCGCGCCGGCGTCAGCGACTTGCGGCCGAATGTTCAAGTGCTCGCGGATGATAATCTCTCGCCGGAACTGCGCCAGCGTCTGCAGACACGGCTGGATGACTGGATCGAGAAGCGGATTGCATCGCGTCTGGAACCGCTGATCGCGTTGCGCAAAGCCGCGGATGTGAAAGCGGGATCACTCGTGGCGCTGGAGCCGGAAGCGCGCGGCATCGCCCATCAACTGTGCGAAGCACTGGGTTCGCTCGATCTCGGCCGCGCCACGCTGCCGCCGGATGCCCGCACAGCCATGCATGGACTTCGCGGTTTCGGCGTGCGCTTCGCCCGCCGTTCCATCTACCTGCCAAAGCTCATCCGTCCCGATGCTGCCGCACTACTGTCGCTGCTCTGGGCAGTGAAGAATCGCCTCGAAAACATTCCGCCACCGCCGCCCGCCGGGCTCACCTCGTTCGACTTCGACGACGAGCGACCGCGCGGATTCGTGGAAGCCGCCGGGTTCCGTGTCGTCGCGAACCGCGCCGTCCGCCTCGACATGCTGGACCGTCTGGAAGATGAGCTCGGACAAGCGACGCGAAGCGGCGGCACTGCTAATGCGCTGATGTCGAAGGTCGTGTCCCTGCTCGGCTGCGACCGCGAAACACTCGAACACGTGCTCGAAGAACTTGGTTGGAGCCGCGTAGCCGTCGGCAGCGCAGAAGAGGCCACGAGTGTGTGGCGCGCAAAGGTTCAGCCGGCTCGCAAGCATCCGCCGCGCAAAAACGCAAAGCGCGGCAAGCCGCTCAACCAATCCGAGACCGACGACACTCCCTTTTCGAAATTGAAGGTGCTCATGAATGCAGAGTGAACGCCTGCGCATTGATAAATGGCTGTGGCATGCGCGCTTCTACAAGACGCGCAGCCTCGCCCAGCAGGCGGCCTGCTCCGGCGTGTTGCGCCTCAACAATGCACGGGTCGAGAAAGCAAGCCTGACGGTGAAACCAGGCGATGTGCTCACAGTGCCCCGCGGTCACCGAGAAGTGGCGGTGATCCGTGTCCAGGCCTTGGGTTTTCGCCGCGGCCCTGCCCCCGAAGCCCGAGCGCTCTATGAGGCGCTCAGCGACGCCGCTACGCTTGATCACGCCGCCCCTGCCGCGTAAGGGACGGCGCAGCCCGGAGTTTCCGAATGACATTCGTCGTCACCGACGCCTGCATCAAGTGCAAGTACATGGACTGCGTGGAAGTGTGCCCAGTGGACTGCTTCTACGAGGGCGAAAATATGCTGGTGATCGACCCGGACATCTGCATCGACTGCGGAGTGTGCGAGCCAGAATGCCCCCCTGAAGCCATCAAGCCGGACACTGAGCCGGCCCTTGAGCCCTGGCTGGTCCTCAATTCCGACTACTCCAAGAAATGGCCCAATATCACCCGCAAGGGCACCGCTCCCGCAGACGCGAAGGAGTTCGAGGGAATGCCCGACAAATTTGACAAGTTCTTTTCGGATAAGCCCGGCAGCGGTTCCTGAAACGAAATTACAATCTCTTTTGATGCTAGGCCCCGCCGTTGTCTGCAGCGCGGATAACGCTCTGAAAGTGCTGGTAATTCTCCGCGCAATGAAAAAATAAACCGTTTTATTTCAAGGACTTGGACTGATCGGGCTTCACAAAACAGTAAAGTTCCGCTATATAGCGGACCGTCGGCACCAGAAGAGGGATTCGCGCATTATCGCGCTGGGTTCTTCTCCACCGCGTCATGGTTTTGGACGGACCGAGGCGTGCCGTCAGTCACAGGGGTTGGAGTTGCAGCGCAGCGTGGGCAACGCTTGCTGCTGTCAAGAGCGAGCGCCCTCGAGGAATGGATTTAGATATGACCATAGCAGTTGCAAAAAAGAAGGTGCCCGCGAACTCCAACAAGAAGCTGGATTTTAGGGCGAATGATCATGTGGTGTACCCCACCCATGGCGTGGGAAAGATCACCCGCGTCGAGGAACAGGAGGTCGCCGGCTACAAGCTTGAAGTGTTCGTAATCACCTTCGAAAAGGACAAAATGACCCTCCGCGTGCCGACCGCGAAGGCCAAGGCCGTCGGCATGCGCAAGCTATCCTCGCCGGATGTCGTGTCGAGCGCGCTCAACACCCTGAAGGGCCGCGCGCGCATCAAGCGCACCATGTGGTCCCGCCGGGCGCAGGAATACGAAGCGAAGATCAATTCAGGCGACCTGGTCTCCATCGCCGAAGTGGTGCGCGACCTGCACCGCGCGAGCGGCCAACCCGAGCAGTCCTATTCCGAGCGGCAGCTCTATGAAGCGGCGCTGGCGCGCATGGCACGCGAGCTCGCAGCCGTCGAGCGGATCGATGAGCAGGCCGCGGTGAAGCGCGTAGAAGGCGCGCTGCTTAAAAAAGCGGCATAACGCGGTTCTTCAAATCAGGTGTCGAAATCCGGAAGGGCTCGGGCTATCTCCCGGGCCCTTCTGCCTTTACTTCAGAACCTCAATCGCGTCCGGTGAAGCCGCTTCGATCTCGAAGCCATGCAGCCGGTCAATCCAGCCGCGTACACGAATGCGTTTCCCCGCGTAGCCGTATGGGTCGATACCGGCGGCCTTGAACCGCTTCATATCTGCCGGCGCTATCGTCACGGTGAAATCAGTGCGCCAGTTCTGGCCGAAGTTCAAATAAGCGCGACCGCCACTCACCTTGGCATTCACCACCCGCCCTTCGACGATCTGGAAACTCCCGAGATCTCGCCAGCGCAGCGCCTCCGGCGAGCGAATCCGATATTCTGGAATGGCCCACAGACCAACTTTGGCGGTCCTTGCCTCCGCTTCGGCGGCGTAAAGTTCTCGCGCACATTCCGGCCGATCCGGCGCAATCGAGGCTCGCGCCAGACCGCGCCGTAGCACCTCCCGCTGAAGCCATCGGCCATCTTCGAGCAGGGCCTGGACGCGCAATCGCCTGTAGCGGTCCAGCTTCGGTGCGCGGACATGGAGGAGCACGCGATGTCCAGCCACCAACTCGCGCAATGTCGTAATGGACAGCTTTAGAAGCGAGTGCGGCGGATTATCCCGATCGGGTGCCGGCCAGACCAAACCCTCCAGCTTGGCGGTTCGACGATCGTCCAGAAGGAGAACCCCTTGTTCCTTTGCACCTTTGACCAGCGCGATACCGATAACTGGCGGCAGGCAGGCGGGCATCTCTCCGCCGCGCGCAGATAACGTGAAGGCGCCAGCAGCCAGACAGATCAGAGAAAAAAGCTGCCGCTGCGGCCGCCTACCCCTCGCTTTAGCCCTAGTTACCTTCACCAACCCGTGACATTGCATCCATTTCATGGCTGCCATGATTGGCGAAGGCTGAAATAAATGCCAATTTCCATCCGTCGATTCATCGTGGAGGCGCGAAATGGATCGTCGTTATTATCTCACAAAGTTCTTCGTTATTGCTGTAGCGGTTGTGCTTGCCCTTGCCAGCAGTGGGATAGGGAGCAGCCGAAATGCGCGTTCCTTAAGCACACACACCGCTTATAGCGCACCTGCCCAGGTCCAGGCTGCCGCGTGGAATGCTACAATTGCAGTGGGACACACGGTCGGCTGCGTAATTTCTCGCACACTGCATAGCGTGTTCAACGCCGCGACCTAGCTGCGTCAGAACCGCAGTGGAACGGTTTGGTGGACCGCAAGCTCGCGACATGCGAGTTATTCGTGTGACTTGCGCCTGAGGCTAGCCGTTGCACTATTGCGTCGGTTCACACAACGGGCACTCCGCATGAAAGACGAGATTCAACTGCGGTACGGCACGGTCGCAATGCTGTTCCATTGGGTGATTGCGGCGCTGCTGATCGCCAACATCTGTCTGGGCCTCTATTTCGCCGACCTGCCGTCTGGCCCCTCGAAGGGCGAGTTGGCGCAATGGCATAAATCAATTGGTCTTACGGTACTGGTGTTGAGCCTGCTGCGGCTGGCATGGCGATTTACGCATACGGTGCCGCCCCTGCCCCCGGACATGTATTGGGGCCTGCGAGCAGCGGCGCGCGTGACGCACTACCTGTTCTACTTCTTGATCGTGGCCATCCCGCTCACCGGGTGGATCATGGTATCTGCGTCAGCTACTGGGCGGCCAACGGTCTACTTCCATATGTTTAATTGGCCGCACATCTGGTTCATGGCCGATCTTCTGCGTCAACAGAAAGTCGCCATACATGACACGCTAGAAAGCATGCACAACGTCCTTGCGTGGTCTGCAATTGTATTGATCCCGCTGCATGTGGCGGCTGCGCTCTACCACCAGTTCATCCGGCGCGACGAGCTACTGTTGCGCATGCTGCCGTATCGGCGAGCCAGGCTGGAGACTTCGCCATGAAACGCTTGCTGATGGCGGTGATGGCTCTTTGGGCTTTTACGACACCCGCCTTTGCCGCGCAGCGCTGGATCGTGAACGCCGCAAAGAGCAAACTTGGGTTCACCGTGAGCTGGGCCGGACAACCGTTCACGGGCTTTTTCCGCTCCTGGAAGGCGGACATCGAGTTCGATCCCGCCGATCTCACCCATTCGCATGCGAATATCACCATTGAAACGGGCACCGAAACCTCAGGAGATGCCGAGACTGATGCTGGCATGAAGGGAGCGGACGGGTTCGCGATTTCGCAATTTCCCACAGCATTGTTCCGCACAATCGCGTTCGCGCATAAGGCCGGCAACGACTACGTCGCGACGGGGACACTCTCGATAAAGGGCATTTCGAGGTCGGTTAGCCTGCCGTTTACGTTGACCATCACCGGCAATTCCGCTCATGTGGTCGGGAAGGCACAGGTGCTCCGCACGGACTTCCGGGTCGGCACCGGCGAATGGGAAAAGCCAGATCCCGTAGCGCATGAAGTCACGGTGAACGTCAACCTGATAGCGACCAAAGGCTGAGCGTCGAAGCAAGCCTTGCATTGGGCCTTCCCCTCCCCTTGGAGTATGAGTGACTCTAAAGTGCAGCTATGCGTGCTCGTGCCAGCAATCTCGTCCCTGCGGATGTCCAGCAAATTGGGCGGGCTGCGGAGATTTTAGAGGACGGCGGCTTGGTCGCGTTCCCCACCGAAACGGTCTATGGGCTGGGCGCCGACGCGACAAACGACCGAGCAGTTGCAGGAATTTTCGCGGCCAAAGGCCGGCCGCGTTTCAATCCGCTGATCGTTCATGTACTTGATGCTAAGTGGGCGGGCGCACTCGTTGAATTCACGCCACTCGCGCTGCTTCTTGCAGAGCAATTCTGGCCGGGGCCGCTCACCTTAGTGTTGCCGCGCAAACAAGACGGTCCGCTTTCGTTGTTGGTGAGCGCCGGACTGGAGACGGTCGCGTTGCGGATACCCGCGCACCCTGTCGCGCGGCGGCTATTGTCGCAATGCGAACTGCCGCTCGCTGCCCCCAGCGCCAACCGCTCTGGCCATGTAAGCCCGACAACCGCGGCACATGTGGCGGATGACCTTGGAGACCGCGTGCAGCTTGTGCTCGACGGTGGGGCGACGCCGCGGGGTATTGAATCAACCGTCGTCGGTTTCGAAGGCAAGCGTGCCGTGCTGCTGCGATTGGGTGCAATTGCGCGGGAGGATATCGAGCACGTCGCAGGACGGCTGGCTCCGGCCGAGGACCGCGGGCTAGCCTCGCCAGGGCGGCTTGCCAGCCACTATGCCCCGCGCGCGGCACTGCGGCTCAACGCGCGAGATGCAGACATGCAGGAAGCGCTTCTCGCGTTTGGGCCCCACGGGCCCGATGCTGCGGTAGTGCGAAACCTGAGCCTATCCGGAAATCTGACAGAAGCTGCCGCCAATCTGTTCGCTATGTTGCGGGAACTTGATGCAGCCGGCGCCGAGCGCATTGCCATAATGCCAATTCCAGAACATGGCCTCGGCGAAGCGATCAATGACCGCCTGCGCCGGGCAGCGGCCCCGCGAGACGGGTCATGAGCATACATCCGACAGTCGCGGAACGTCTCAAGGAGTTGGTCGGTTCAAAAGGCTTTACAGAAGACCCACAGCAGATAGCACCCCATCTCATCGAGTGGCGTGGCAAATACCGTGGCCGCTCTTCCTTGCTGCTCAAGCCGCACACAACTGCGGAGGTGAGCCGCATTCTTGCGATCTGTAATGAGACGCGCACCCCGGTAGTGCCGCAGGGCGGCAACACCGGCCTTGTTGGTGGACAGATTCCGTTCAACGGCGAAGTCCTGCTCGACTTTGGCAGAATGAACCAGATCCGGTCGATTGATCCGACTAACATGTCTGCGATTGCGGAAGCAGGGGTAATTCTTTCCGCGCTGCAGAACGCCGTGGACGACGCGGATTGCTATTTTCCCCTCAGCCTCGCGTCGGAAGGGAGCTGCACGATCGGTGGCAACGTCTCGACGAACGCAGGCGGCGCTAACGTGCTTCGCTACGGCAATATGCGCCAGTTGGTCCTTGGGCTGGAAGTGGTGCTGGCGGACGGCCGCGTACTCGATCTGCTTCGCTCCCTGCGCAAGGATAATACCGGCTACGATCTCAAACAGCTCTTCATTGGGGCGGAAGGCACGCTGGGCATGGTCACGGCCGTAGCGCTGAAGCTGTTTCCAAAACCAGTGGAGCGCATCACGGCTTTCGCCGCCTTGCCGGATGTCAAATCCGCTATCGCCTTGCTTCGCCGGATTCAGCAGGCAACCGGGGGGCTCGTTTCCGCTTTCGAACTTATGCCGCGAATCGGATTGGATATGGTGCTGGCGCATATTCCACAGACGAGTGATCCGCTGCAGAGGCCATCGCCTTGGTACGTTGTCGTGGAAGCGACGGCCGGCACGAATTCACGTCTGCGGGAACCGATTGAGGGATGCCTTGCGGTCGCGATAGAAGATGGTGTCGTCACAGATGCGATCGTGGCGGCCAGCGAAACCCAACGGACGGACCTGTGGCGGCTGCGCGAGAGTCTGTCCGAGGCGCAAAAGCATGAGAGCGGGTCTATCAAACATGACATATCGCTGCCGATTGCCGCCATTCCTGATTTTCTTCTGCGCGGTGCCGAGGCGGTGGAGAAGCTTGCTCCCGGTGTGCGGCCTGTGCCGTTCGGGCATCTGGGGGACGGCAACATCCATTTCAATTTCAGCGCACCCAAGGGTGAGGACAGCACCGGCTTTCTCGACCGCTGGAAGGAAATCAATCGCGTCGTCCATGACATCGTGCAGGAATTCCGCGGCTCCATTAGCGCCGAGCATGGCGTGGGCGTGATGAAGCGGGACGAAATCCCGCGTTACAAAAGCACAGCTGAAGTCGAAGCCATGCGGGTGCTGAAGCGTGCTCTCGACCCGAACAACATACTCAATCCAGGAAAGATGATTGCGCTGTGAGCTAGGCTGCCTTGGGCAGCACTGGCTTTGGACCCGGCGCACGCACTGGCGGAAGCGCTACAATCATGCCCGCTGATTTCTTGCGGGCATTGGATTGTGCGCTCAGCAAGGCGGTCACGACGGTTGCAAGATACGGCAGACTCTGGATTGCCAGCATACACATCCACAGGAGCGCGGCGGGGTCATCGAAGCCGCGACCGATCATCGTAGCAAAGATGGCAATTACGCCCAGCGTAAGCAACGTCGTTTCTTGCCAAGCGAGCCGCAACACCTGACCGAGCGATGCGGGATCTTCGCATTTGGGTGTACGCAGAAAAGGTTTGCGCGAGGTAAGTAAGCCGCTCCACATCGCCTTCGCTACAGTATGCGTCAGCGCCAGACCCGCGATCGATGCGTACAGGGCTCCCCTCACGCCGGAGCGCACCTTTTTCGGGTATAGCAGCAGCGTCTTCGCTGTCTTTGCCGCAAACAGCGCAATCGCTGCACCTGACAAGGCCATCATCGGCACGTCGAAATGGCGCGGAGCCACAGTCATCAACACCGTCCAGACCAACGCGAACATGGTGATGATCAGCGCCAGCCCATCGGAAATCCATGGCAACCAGCCACTCAGAAAATGGTAGCGCTGCGCCCAGCGCAACTTTCTTCCGCCGAGAAAAAAGGGGCGAGCGTGGCGCTTCATGATTTGCATGGCCCCGTACACCCAGCGATATCGCTGGGTCATGAAGGCCCCAAGCGTGTCGGGCGTCAACCCTTTGCCTAGGCTCTCAGATATATACGCCGCGCCGTAGCCAGCCTCGAATAGCTTGAGTCCAAGCTCGGCATCCTCCGTTATGCACCATGCGCTCCAACCCCCCACTTCTTCGAGCGCGCCGCGACGCACGATGGTCATCGTGCCATGCTGGATGATCGCGTTGCTTTCGTTCCGCTCCACCATCCCGATGTGAAAGAACCCACGGTACTCTTCGTAGCACATAGACTTAAAGGTACTCTGCGTGCTGTCGCGATAGTCCTGCGGGCCCTGGACCAAGGCGATCTCCGGCGCCGCAAAAAGAGGCATCGAGCGACGGAGCCAGAAAGGTTCCACCTGATAGTCGCTGTCGACCACCGCGACGAACTCCGCGCGCGGATCCGTTCTTTGAAGCGCCTCGTTCAGTGCGCCGGCCTTGTAGCCGCAGACGCCGTTCAGATGGAAAAAACGAAAGCGAGCTCCGAGTGTGGCGCAATGCTCCGCCACGGGACTCCACACGGCGCCATCCCGTGTATTGTTGTCGAGCAGGATAATCTCGAACTTTTCGTAATCGAGTCGCGACAGCGCATTCAGCGTCTCGATCACCATGGCGGGAGGCTCGTTGTAGGTGGGCACGTGGATGGAGACGAACGGTGCCTTCACTGGAATAGCAGCGCGAACGGCGCGGCGCTCCATGCGCCACAGGCTCGCCACCAGCTCGATGCCTTCTGTAAGAATCACGGTGGCCGCAAGCAGAATGAGCGGCACCATAGCGAAGATTACGGCAAGGTCGCTGGGCTCGATATATTCGAGGCTCGTCGCATCCAGCAGCACCAGCAATCCCGTGGTGATCAGCGCCACCAGCGATCCCATCACCAAATAGCCCGGCTGGCGCACGCGCGGCATGCGGCCGAGAATCAACAGTCCCAGAAGCAGCGAGAACATGCCGGCGAGGAAGGCGTAGACGCGCCATTGCGGAAAATTGCGCAGCATGCCGGCGAACGCGAATTTCGGATGGCCCTCGGCGTCGAACAAACCCCAATAGGCGCCGACCGCGCCTTCCGTGCCGCCGACGCCGCCCTTCCACGGTTGATCGTAGGCTTCGATGACGTAATAATCCCAGCCCTTGTGCATCGCGAGCTGCACAAAACTGCGGACGTAATAGGCTTCGTTAGCGAGCGAGGGCTCGGCAAATTTCCGGGTACGTCCCTCCGAGGGCCAGCCGGATTCCCCGATGATGATCGGCTTGTTGGGGATTGCGTCCTGCACGTGCTTGTAGGCGTGCTGGGCGAAGGTGAGCGCATCCCGAATGTAAATGCCTTCCCAATAAGGGATGATGTGCACCGCCACCAGATCCACGTTCTGCGCTATTTCCGGATACAGCAGCCATGTGGACCAAGGCTCGGCCGTCGCGATCTTGATGCGGTTAGGCAGAGCATCGCGCACCCGTTTGATATAGCGGTTGAGCTGCTCCGGGCTCACATAGCCGGACATGATGGCTTCGTTGCCCACGAACACCCGATCGATCAGGCGCCGATTGTTCAACGCAGTACGAATGCAGCTATCGAGCTCTC
>JBJMVL010000048.1:0-5012 GCA_045810735.1 Alphaproteobacteria bacterium | reverse complement strand
GCATCGGCAGCGTGGATTCAATGCGGGCAATACCGTTTTCTACCTGTTGCGCATAGCCCGAGAATTCCTGGCCAAGCGTCAGCGGTGTGGCATCCTGGGTGTGGGTGCGGCCGATCTTGATGATGTCCTTCCACGCCTGCGCCTTGTCGTTCAGCGCGTTGCGCAGCAGCTGGAGCGCGGGGATGAGCCGGTGGACGATTTCTTCCGCACAGGCGATGTGCATCGCCGACGGATAGGTGTCGTTCGACGACTGACTCATGTTGACGTGATCGTTCGGGTGCACCGGCTTTTTCGAACCCCTTTCGCAACCCAGAAGCTCGATGGCGCGGTTCGAGATCACCTCATTCACATTCATGTTCGACTGGGTGCCTGAGCCGGTCTGCCAAACCGACAAGGGGAAGTGGTCGTCCAGCTTGCCTTCGATCACCTCCTGCGCCGCCTGCACGATGGCATTTCCGAGCTTGGCATCGAGTTTGCCCAGCGCCATGTTCACTTCGGCCGCCGCGCGCTTGATGATGCCCAGCGCACGCACGATGGGGAGCGGCTGCTTCTCCCAGCCGATCTTGAAATTGTGCAGGCTGCGCTCCGCCTGCGCTCCCCAATATTTTTCCGCAGCCACCTCAATGGGGCCGAAGCTGTCGGTTTCCGTGCGTGTGGTGGTCATAGCTTTCGCGGGTTATTGGGCCGCGCCTCAAACATATAGAAACATATATGAGTCGGCGCAGCGCGCTGGCCGATTCAGCCTATTTCTTCCGGAATGCGTCGAGGCTGACGATTTCGGCAGGGGCGGCTGACTTTTCAGCTTCCTTGGGCGATTCCGGCACGGCTTTCGGCCCAGCCAGCGCGAGCTTGGCGCCGGTAACAGCGGGGGTAGCCTTGGTTTCGCCCGCCGTTTCGCTGCCCTGGAACTGGAGGCCGAACTGCACGCCCGGATCGACGAACTGCGTCAGCGCGGCAAACGGCACCGTGAGCGCGGCGGGAATTTTCTTGAACGACAAGGTAACCTGGAAGAAATCGTCCCGCACTTTCAGCCCGGAGTACTGGTGCTGCAGGATGATCATCATCTCGTCGGGATATTGCTCGCGCAGAAAATCGGGAATTTCAACGCCGGGAAATTCCGTCTTGAACGTAATGCAGAAATGGTGCGATCCGATCAACCCCTGCTTTTCGACGCGCTTGAGCGCACTGCGCACAACGCCCCGCAACGCAGCATCCGTCAGCGCCTGATAACCGATGTAATCTTTCGCCATCTTCCTTTCCGCAGTCCTGCGAAGATAGTGCCGCCTTCAATCAAGTCAATTGGGCGTGGAATCATTCTCAAGCGTTTGGAACGCACGCTCCAACTGATCAGAATCGAGACACACGGGGTTACACCTTGGGCAACAACGCATGCATCGGCAGCCGGTTCGTGTAACAATTCATTTGCCGGGCGGATCTTCCCAGCGAAGACGCGGGCGCGGTCCGCTGGATTCAGCTTTGAGATGAGTGAAGCGGAACTGGAAGAGCCGATCGTCGGCACGCCGCCGGACGAGCCGCCTGCGGAGCAGGAAATCGAGGCGTTGGCGCGGCCCTCGTCGGCGCTCGCGCTGTTGCGCGTGTTTCGTCACCGCAACTACCGCCTCTTTTTTTCCGGACAGCTTGTGTCCCTGATGGGCACCTGGATGCAGTCGGTGGCGCAGGCCTGGCTGGTTTATCGCCTCACGCATTCGCCGTTTCTGTTGGGGCTGACCTCTTTCTGCGCGCAGGTGACGGTGTTCTTCATGGCAGCGTTCGGCGGCATGATCGCCGACCGCGTCGACCGCCGAAAAATGCTGCTTGTGACGCAGGCACTCTCCATGATCCAGGCGGCGATCATGGCCGTCCTCACGATCTCCGGTGTCGTGCAGGTTTGGGAGGTCATCCTGCTGGCTTTCGGCATCGGTCTGATCAACGCGGTCGATGTGCCGACGCGGCAGGCGATGACCATCGATATGGTGGGACGCGAGGACCTGCGGCATGCCATCGCGCTCAATTCCATGATGTTCAATCTTGCCCGGGTGATCGGACCGTCCATTGCCGGCGCGCTGATCGCGCTGGTGGGGGAGGGGCCCTGCTTTGCGCTGAACGCGGTGTCGTTCGCCGCCGTGTTGACGAGCCTTTTCCTGATGCGGCTGCCCTCTCGGCCGCGCCGGCGTACGGGCCGCGCCTGGCGCGACATCATTTTGGGGTATCGATATTCGTTCAGGATGCCGCGCATTCGTATCGCACTAGTGCTGGTTGGCATCTCATCCATGTTTGGCGCGGCGTATCTTTCGCTGCTGCCCGCTTTCACGCGCGACATCCTGCACGGCGCATCCACCAGCTACGGCACGCTGATGACGGCAGTCGGCATCGGAGCCCTCATCGGCGCCTACAGCCTGTCGCGCATCCACGAACGCTGGCTCACCCTGGCCCCCATTTTTTCGGCGGCGAGCTTCGGTATCTGCCTGATTCTTTTCGCCCATTCGCATGTGTTGTGGCTCAGTGTTGCGCTACTGCTACCGACGGCGTGCAGCCTGATGCTGCTCGGCGGCACAACAAACACAATCATCCAGATTTCCGCCGAAGAGCGATACCGTGGCCGCGTGATTTCGCATTACACCCAAGCGTTCCTTGGCATGATGCCCTGGGGCGCGCTGCTGCTCGGGTTTCTTGCGAGCCGGATCGGGATTGGCGAGAGCGTCACGCTGGGCGGCATAGTGGTATTGGCTTCGGCCGCGTTTGCCTGGTTCAAGCGGCCGGAGCCGGGCGTGTCGATACTTTCACCATCGGGAAAGCGGGCCTGATCGTCAGCCAAAATCCGGAACGGCGGGATACGCCTCCAGCACCGGTCCAAGCGCCGCCTTCAGCGGCTCAAGCCATCGCTCGTAGTGGCGCCACTCATCGAGTGCATCGCGATAGATCGGGCTGCGCACCTGCTCCGAGCTGATGGTGGTGACGGCCCGATCGGTCTTGTGGAACTCCAGGCAGGCGTTTTCAAAGGGCAGTTCCAGATTATCCAGCAGGCAGCGAACCTCCGCTTCCGGATCGCTCACCAACTGTTCATAGAACACGCGATGTACTTTGCCGGGGAGCACCCGATCGAAATGCGCCATCAGCTCCACATAGTCTCGATAAAGCCGTCCGATATCGGCAAGGCGATAGGAGAAGTTCTGCCCTTTGGCGAAGTGCTGCGAGAAGTTGGACCACCCGCAGGCGAGCGGATGCCGGCGGACATCGACGATCTTTGCCTTAGGCAGGATCAATTGCAGCAGCCCAATGTAAACATAGTTCGGCCCCATCTTGTCCGTGAAGCGCGGCCGCCCCAGCTTGCGGTGAACGCCCACGCTTTCCAGATAAGCTTTGCCTAACCGCACCTGCTCGTCCGCATCGAGTTTTCCCAGTACCGCAGGATAGTCCGCAGGATTGTCGGGGGCATATTGGTGTTCCACCTGTTTGGATACTACGCTGACATTAGAGAGTTCTCGCGTGCCTTCGATCTGGGAATGGCTGGCAAGAATCTGCTCCACGAGAGTAGAGCCGGCCCGCAGCATGCCCACGATAAAGATCGGCTCATTGCTATTGCAGCCCTGGTGCTGCCGGTCGCGAAAAAACTCCGGCGTGAAAACACCCTTGCAGCGGCGCACGTAAGCCGTGCCGATCTCAGGATCGTGAGCGATCCCAAGGCGATGCAGCGCGTTGCCGCGCGCATAATTGCTGAATGACTTGGCGTATTGCTTCTGGTCGGCATATGCCTTTCCCAGAGCAAAATGCATTTGGGCCCGGTCGGCGGAATCGATATCGGAGCGTGCGAGCTGCGCCTCGATTTGTGACGGATCCTCCTCGCCAAAGCGGAACGTCTTCAGGTTGGCAAGCGCCAGATAGGCTTCTCCCAGCGAAGGATCCAGCTCATTGACCTTCCGGAACGCGGCCACACAGCTCGCGCGCTCCCCAATGGCCCTGAGCGCATAGCCATAGCGGAGCCAACACTCCACTCGCCGTGGATAGTCCCGCGTCAGGCCTTCCCACAGGCCGACAGCGCGCCCGTACTCGCCGATGGCTTCGAGCACGAGCGGCTTGAGCGAGCGGAAAGCCGGATTCTCAGGATCGCGCGTCAACAGCCAGTCTGTCTGTTCCAGGGCAGCTTCCGGCTTGTTCATCTGCAGTAGCGCATTGGCGTACCAAAAACGGGCCGGCACGGAATTTGGGGAGATCACGATACACTGCGCCAGCAGTGTCTCGGCTTCGTCGCGGCGGCCGAACCGGGTGGCGATCTCCGCCATCAGCTGGAGTGCGCTCACATCCTGCGGATGAGAATTCAGAAATTGCTGGGTAGCATTTGCGGCGGCCGGGAAGCGGCCGTCGTTCAGCAAACTTGCGGCTTTCTGCAGTTGCGCATGCGGCAGGCGGCGGTCGGGGAGAAGCGCCTCCATCGCGGAAGCGAAATCATCCTCCGTGTCGTCAGCACTGTTCGCCGGATTGTTCACGGCTGAGCCGCTATCAGCTTGCGGCACGCGACGCCAGCACTAGGCGCGTGCTGCGGTGACCGCGTCGACAAAGCGCTGTCCTGCGAGTGGCTCCAGCTCCTTCATCAGCAGTTCCATTTCCTGCGCCGTTTCTTCCATGAACTGAAATCCGCCTTCCCGCAGATCTGTCAGATGCTTGATCCGGGCTTCCATCTCTTCGCGCTCATCGGGACGCACGTCCGGCAGCCGCAGGCGCTGCTGCGCCATCCGGATTTCCTCCGTGGCGTCAAAGATGCCGTTCAACGGCGACGAAATGCGCAGCACCGATGTGTGAAGCCGTGCGCGCAAGGTGGAGTGTGGTAGGGCATAGAGGTTTTCGCGATTGCGATCGTAGATGCCGATCTCCTGCAGGGCCTGCCGCAAAACCCGCATCGTTACGGGGCCGTAGGGGTCGCCGATTCCCTTCACACGCTTGGCGACGCGCAGCAGCACCAGCATGGTCGAGAGCACCTCGCCGAAGAAAAGGGCAGCATGCTGCCGACGGCGGCG
>JBJMVL010000047.1:0-21375 GCA_045810735.1 Alphaproteobacteria bacterium | reverse complement strand
GATGCCTTCGCGCAACCGCGCCACGTTGGTGACGAACAGATCGTCGCCGACCAGCTGCACCTTGGTGCCCAAGGCATAAGTGATCTCGGCCCAACCGTCCCAATCGTCTTCGGCCATGCCGTCTTCAATGGAGACGATGGGATAGCGCGCGGACAAATCCTCGTACACCTTTACCATCCCCGACGGATCGAGCGTCTTGCCCTCGCCTTCCAGCACGTATTTGCCGTTCTTGAAAAACTCGCTCGACGCCGGATCCAGCGCGAGCATCACATCGTCGCCCGGTTTGTAGCCCGCCTTCTCCACGGCCTTGCAAATGAAGGACAACGCCTCATCGGCGCTCTTCAGGTTGGGCGCAAAGCCTCCCTCGTCGCCGACGTTGGTGTTGTGCCCGGCGTCATGCAGCGCCTTCTTGAGCGTGTGGAAAATCTCGGCGCCCATGCGCAGCGCTTCGCGAAAGCTCGGCGCGCCGACAGGGACGATCATGAATTCCTGGAAATCGATGAGATTGTCGGCGTGCACACCGCCGTTGACGATGTTCATCAAGGGCACGGGCAATACGCGCGCCGAGGGGCCGCCGAGATAGCGGTAGAGCGGCAGGCCAGAGGCCTGCGCGGCCGCTTTCGCCAGCGCCAGCGAGACACCCAGGATCGCATTGGCGCCCAATCGACTCTTGGTGGGCGTGCCATCGAGATCGCACATGATGGAATCGATGCGCGTCTGCTCCTCGGCATCCATCCCGCCGACGGCATCGAATATCTCGGTGTTCACCGCCGCGACGGCCGTCTCAACGCCCTTGCCACCATAGCGCGTGCCCCCGTCGCGCAGCTCGACTGCTTCATGTTTGCCGGTCGAGGCGCCGGAAGGCACGGCAGCGCGGCCGAGCGAGCCGTCCTCCAGCCGCACATCCACTTCGACCGTTGGATTGCCCCGAGAGTCCAGAATCTCGCGGGCGGTGATGTCGACAATCGCGGTCATGGCGACTCCGAAGAAGACGGGCGCCTTCTAGGGTAAGGGTAAGAATCCATCAAGGCAGCTATCTGGCTTCGACGATGTCACCGCTGTCGATGCTTCCACTGACCGTCTCTCGCGCAGCGCCACGAACTCGCACGAGGCGGTCGAAGTAGCTTGGCAGGCCTTCGCCGCCGGGCCGGTAGCCATCAATCATCTCATAATGCAGGTGAGGAAAGAGCGAACTGCCGGATGAACCGACCTCTCCGATCTTTTCGCCGCGCCGAACACGATCGCCCACCTTCACGCGCACACTGCCCTGATGAAGATGGCCGAACACGCTGTAAACACCGCCACCGTGATCGAGCAATATGTAATTGCCGAAGGAATAGAGCGGGTTGATCGTGCTGGATTTCTCATCGAAGGTTCGATTGTCCGGCTCACTGCTCCGCATCTGCAGTACGGTCCCATCTGCAACTGCGCGCACCGGCGCCTTGTAGCCCACGTAGTCTTCGTTGCGCTCATCGTCTTCATGCGCCGCCATGCGGTTGCGCGAGTCCACGAGCACGAAATCATAGGCATAGCGGTCCATGTTCGAGATGTAGCCGAGTGCGCGCGCGGCGGGGTGCGCATAGTTCCAGCGGCGGTGATGCGAATAGAGATCGTGCCCATCCCAAACCCAGACACGCCCCTGCAGGGGCAACAACAGATGCGCCGTTCGGCGCTCGGCAACCGAGGCGGTGAACGTTCTCTTTGCGGCGAACTCCAGATGCCCGACCGGCAGATATTTCGCGTCCGGCTTCGAAAGCCACACTGTTGCGCGCACCGCGGCGGGATGAAGCCCCCGCGGCAGAACGGGAAACGGATTGAAGATCATCCGCACCTGGCGCGGCTCGATCCGGCGCTCGGCGATGGTACGGATGGCACCGCTGTTGATATCGAGCCGCCGCGCAAGCAGCGTTGCGCCCGCGCCATCCAAGTATTCGACTTCCAGCTGGGTGATTTCCAGCGCTTCAGAGGCGGGATTGTCAGCAATGATGTCGAAGTTCAGGCTATCGCCGTAGGCCGTGTGCTCGATCAGCGGGACCCGGGGTCCAATGCCGGGCTTTGCCGCGTCGACGGCCTCCGCGGCCGGCGCGAGGCAGGCGAGGCAACCTAGGACAAGCGTCTGGAGAACCGACTTCATGGGACCATCTGTGAAATCGCTGCTGGACACGAATGTAATCGCAATGCACTAGCGCAGTGGCCACATTCGTCGGCTGGAACAGCCATGCCTCCCCGGCATATCCCAGGGGCATTTAGGCGGCGTGCTCCGACAACCGATTAATTCATCGGAAGGAACCGGTTTGCCCTACTCTCTCCGGTGGAACCGGCTATGCTTGAGGGGGGGGCCGACTTCAAGGAGGCTTGACGATGCGACCTTCCGTTTTGGTGATCTGTGCGGCGCTGACCATTCCCGTCGCCGGCGCCTATTCCGCACCTCCCGCGCCGTCAGCGCCGTCGGCTCATTTGCGGGGCGGCCTCACGCCGGAAGAACGCTTCGTCTACATGAAGCAGATGCATGGGGCGGACTGGCACAAGCTCAGCATCGCCCAGCGCTGCGAGCGCGCGCGGCAGATACGCCATGAACGCAAATCGATGAGCGCAGCGGATCTGCAGAAGCTGAGGCTAAACCTCGATGCGGATTGGAACAAATTACCCGCAGCAGAAAAGCAGCGTATCGAGCAGCGCATTGCCGCCCATCGCGCCCGCCGTGAAGAAGGAAAGCCGCATCCGCACGCGCGGCGCTGCGCTGGGGTAAATCCGGAGGACTCACGGGACAACCTCTGATCCGGTAAACTCCCGATTCGCCAGCTGTGCAAAGGGGAGACAGATGACGATCACGTATGAAGAGCTCTACAGCGCCGTCGTCACCATTCTGGTGCTGCTGCTTTTTGTCTTTATGGGCGGCATGGTAGGCCGGATGCGCGGGCGGCACAGCGTGGCCGCGCCCGCCACCACAGGGCATCCGGAATTCGACCGCGCATTCCGCGTTCACGGCAATACACTGGAGCAGATGATGCTGTTCCTGCCGCTCTTGTGGCTGGCCACGTTGCTCTATCGCGACATCGCCTGGCTTCCAGCGCTGTTCGGAATCATCTTCCTGATCGGCCGTATCATCTACATGCAGCGCTACATGGCCGATCCAAAATCGCGTGGCCTTGGCATCATGATCGGCATGCTGGCGAATGTCGGGCTGTTGATTGTCGCACTCGTTGGCCTCGTGCAGACCTGGACCGTTCTCAGCGCAACGTGACCAGCTGCGCCACCTTTCCGCCGGCGAAACTGCGCAGAAAGTTCTGATACGCGGGCGCGCGAGTGAGTGCTTCGCCGCCGCCCGCAATCAGCGCATCGACCTCTGCGGTCGGAAGCGCCAACGTAGTGGGTATGCGCGACAGCTTCTTGGCCTGTTCGGCATCGAGCAGCGAAAACGACACCCGCGCGATATAGATCTCGAAATCATGGCAATCGTAGCCGTCCGCTGTTCCGCGATAGCCCGCGATTTCGGCAGCGCTGAGCCCGCAGCGCCACGTCAGCACCTTGTCGTGCCACTGCTCCATCAGGGATATGAAAATGTCGAAGCTGCCACGCATGCCGGCCGCCATTGCGGTGCCGCTCACCGCATTGAACAACGCCGGTGCATCCGGTCCCGAAACGGTCTGCACCCATGAGGTTCCGGTGGACTGTCCAGCATCCACCACGACGAACAGCAGGCGCTTGAGATTGGCCGCCTGCACGGCGCTCATCGGCCCGTATGGGGTGTTGGATTCCAGACGGCGCAGCGAAAGCCCGAGAAGTCCGTAATTATCGATCAACCCGCCATCCAGCAGCTTGACGTAACCCATGACCGCGGGATCGTGATAGTTGGACAGCGCGCGCGCGAATGCCTGCAGGCCTTCCGGGCTCAATGGATCATCCAGCGTTTCTTGCGCCCAGCCGGGCAATTGGTAGTCGCACGCCGTGGGAAAGCTTTGCATCACCACTGGCGCGAATGCGACAGGCACGGCCGCCGACGCCGCAACAGCTTCGGACAGCGGCAACTGCGAAAGATCGCTGCACAGGGCGCCAAAGGTTTGGCCGTCGAACACGAACGGAGTCTTGTTGTAGATATCGGAGGCGTTGATCCAGACGATCGGCTTGCCGGGCCCATCCAGCGCGCTGAACGTCGCGCCGTGAAACAAATGTGCATCCAGCCAGCGCTGCACGCCGCGGCGATCATTGACGCCGCCGGCCCAGGCGAACAACCAGTTGCGCGGATCCCAAGGATCGGTGTGCAACGTGGACTGCAGATCCTGCACCAAGAACTTATCGCGAAAATCGGCCAGCGCGGCATTGCTGGCGTAGCCGAAATAGCTGGCTGTGATGGAGCCGCCGGAGACACCGGAAACGAAATCCACGTCATCGATCAGTGTTGCATCCGTAGCGCCCGCCAAGGTTGGCGTTTGCGCGAGCTGCTTCAGCACACCGAAAGAGAACGATGCCGCACGCGTGCCCCCGCCGGAGAAAGCGACTCCAATGGCAGTCGTCGGATCACCACGCGAAGGCGGGGCGGCGGGAAGGGGAGCGGGTCTGACGCTGCCGGCGCTCACCGGCACATTGATGGGCGCGTTTTCAATGGTGACAGCGCAGCCGCACAGCGCGATGCAGATGCAGGCGATGACAGAAGATCGGTTTCGCATTCCGGGCGCTCGAATGCACTCCGGACGAACTGAAACACATTCGTCTTTCAGCGCCAACCTGTGTGGCGCGGTGCTCGATTAGCGCCGACGCTTGGCGATCGCGTCGATCTCGACAAGCTCCGACAAGATTGAAGGGAGGTCTTTCAGCCGGATCATGTTGGGACCGTCGGAGGGCGCGTTGTCCGGATCCTGATGCGTCTCCATGAACACCGCGGCGACACCGACGGCCACCGCCGCGCGCGCAATATAAGGTGCCATATCGCGATTGCCGCCGGATGCGGTGCCCTGCCCGCCGGGCTTCTGCACGGCATGCGTCGCATCGATCACCACCGGCGCGCCGAACTTCGCCATCTCCGGCAGGCCGGTCATGTCCACAACGAGGGTGTTGTAGCCGAAACTCGTGCCGCGCTCGGTGACGAGCACATTGGGATTGCCCGCGCCGGTGACCTTCTCAATGACGTTCTTCATGTCCCACGGGGCGAGGAACTGGCCCTTCTTGACGTTCACGACCTTGCCCGTTTGCGCCGCCGCAACCAGCAGGTCGGTCTGGCGGCAGAGGAAAGCGGGGATCTGCAGCACATCCACCGCTTCGGCCACGGGCGCGCAGTGCTCCCGCTCGTGCACATCGGTGAGCACCGGAACGCCGAGGCTCTCACGGATTTCCGCGAAGATTGGCAGCGAGGCTGGGAGCCCAGCGCCACGCTTTCCCGCCCCACTGGTGCGGTTCGCCTTGTCGAAACTCGTCTTGTAGATCAGCCCAACACCCGCTTTGGCCGCAATCTCCTTCAGGGCCGAGACCATCTCCAGCGCATGGGCTCGACTTTCCAGCTGGCAGGGCCCGGCGATCAGGGCCAGCTTGCGGCCGTTCCCCACCTCCAGGGAGCCGATCTTGACGATGGAATTGGGATTCATGAGGCCAATCTACCGGCTTTGGGCCACCCGTCCAATTTTTGCAGGCTCCTTTAAGTATTTGAAACACAAAGAGAATATTTCTGTAGTAGACGAGCATCTGCACCAAGCCGCCGCCTCTCAGCGTTGACAGGGCGAAATCCGCAAGGCCAGTGTCCGCGCCCCGGCGGGGTTCGGTCCCCTGAGTCGGGCCCCTTACAACCCCGCCGAGCCGCCCTATTTGAAGCGCCCATGAACGTCCTGATCGTCGAATCCCCGGCCAAGGCCAAGACCATCAACAAGTATCTCGGGCCGGGATACCGGGTGCTGGCGAGCTTTGGCCACGTCCGCGACCTGCCGGCCAAGGACGGCTCCGTCCGGCCGGATGAGGACTTTTCGATGTCTTGGGAGGTTGATCCCAAGGCGCAGAGCCGGATTAAGGAAATTGCCGACGCGGTAAAGGGCGCGGACAAACTCATCCTGGCGACCGACCCGGATCGCGAGGGCGAGGCCATCTCCTGGCACGTGCTGGAGTTGCTGAAGCAACGTAAGGCGCTCGGCAAAGCCGATGTTCAGCGGGTGGTGTTCAATGCCATCACCAAGAACGCGGTGCTGGACGCGATGAAGCACCCGCGCGGCATCAACGCGGAGCTGGTGGATGCCTACCTCGCCCGCCGTGCCCTCGATTACCTGGTCGGCTTCACCTTATCTCCCGTGTTGTGGCGGAAGCTGCCGGGCGCCCGCTCGGCCGGCCGCGTTCAGTCGGTGGCGCTGCGTCTGATCGTCGAACGTGAAGCCGAGATCGAGGCATTCCGGTCGCAGGAATACTGGAGCGTCGATGCCGATGTGCGCACCGAGGCCGGCGGCTTCGGCGCGCGGCTCACGCAGCTGGATGGCAAAAAGCTCGACAAGCTCTCGCTCGGCAGCGAGTCGCAAGCCACGCAGGCAGTGGAAGCGATCAACGCGCAGGCGTTCCGCATCGGCAGCGTCGAAAGCAAGCCGGTTAAGCGCCACCCTGCCCCGCCCTTCATCACCTCGACCCTGCAGATGGAAGCCTCGCGCAAGCTCGGCTTCAACGCCAAGCACACCATGCGGATCGCCCAGCAGCTCTATGAGGGCGTGGACATCGGCGGCGACACCGTCGGACTGATTACTTATATGCGCACCGACGGCCTTGACGTGGCGCCGGAAGCGATTTCGGAAGCGCGCCATGTCATCGGCGAGCACTACGGCAAGCGCTATCTGCCCGGGAGCCCTCGCAAATACACCAGCAAGGTGAAGAATGCGCAGGAAGCGCACGAGGCCATTCGGCCCACCAGCTTTTCGCGACGGCCTGAACCCATTTCGCGGCGTTTGGATTCGGATCAGGCCAGGCTTTATGAGCTGATCTGGAAGCGCGCGCTGGCCAGCCAGATGGAAAGCGCAGAGCTCGAGCGCACCACCGTTGATGTGGTTTCGGCGGACAACAAAATTACCTTGCGGGCAACCGGCACCGTTACCCTGTTCGACGGATTCCTTACGCTCTACCAGGAGGGCAAGGACGACGAGCAGGAGGAAGACAGCGCAAAACTGCCTCGAGTGAAGGAAGGCGAAAACGCAGCCATCGAACAGGTGAAGCCGGAGCAGCATTTCACCGAGCCGCCGCCGCGCTATTCCGAAGCCACCCTCGTGCGCAAGATGGAAGAGCTCGGCATCGGCCGACCGTCCACCTACGCCAGCATCCTCTCCACCCTGCGTGACCGCGCCTATGTGCGCATGGAGCGCAACCGCTTCATTCCCGACGACAAAGGCCGCATTGTCACCACCTTCCTCACCAATTTCTTCCGGCGATATGTGGAGTATGGCTTCACCGCCGACCTGGAGGAGAAGCTGGATGAAGTCTCCGCCGGCAAGCTCGACTGGAAGCAGCTGCTGCGCGACTTCTGGCGTGATTTCTCCGCCGCGATCGGCGAGACGAAAGAGCTCAAGATCTCCGACGTCATCGATGCGCTGGATGAGGTGCTAGGGCCGCATCTGTTTGTGCCAGTCGATGGCGAAGATCCGCGCGTGTGTCCCACCTGCGGCAATGGACGGCTATCGCTGAAGCTGGGCCGCTTCGGCGCCTTTGTCGGCTGCTCGAATTATCCGGAGTGCCGCTATACGCGGAAGCTGGGGCAGAGCGCGGAAGAAGCCAGCAGCGAACAACCGCGCGAACTGGGACGCGATCCGCAGACCGGCGAGCCCATCAGCATTCGCACGGGCCGTTTCGGCCCTTATGTGCAGCGCGGCGAAGGCGATAAGCCCGCGCGCGGCAGCATTCCGAACGGCACGGACGCGAGTAGCATCGATCTCGAATATGCGCTGAAGCTGCTGGCGTTGCCGCGGGAAATCGGTAAGCACCCGGAAACCGGCGACCCGATCACAGCGAATTTCGGCCGCTTCGGACCTTATGTGCAGCATCAGAAGACCTATGCCTCGCTGGAATCGCCGGAGGAAGTGTTCACCGTCGGCATCAACCGCGCGGTGACCTTGATCGCAGACAAGAAAGCTAATCCGCGCGGCCGCCGCGGACCGGAGCCGCTCAAGGAGTTGGGCACGAACCCGGTTACCGGCGCGGCCATCAAGCTGCTGCGCGGACGCTATGGTCCATATGTCGCCGATGGGACAACCAACGCCACGATTCCGAACGGCACCGAGCCGCTCTCTGTGACTCTCGATCAGGCACTCGCGCTCATTGCCGTGCGCGAGGCCAAAGGCGGCGGAAAGAAAAAGAAAGGGGCGAAGCCCAAACCCGCCGCGAAGCCAAAGGTGAAAGCGACGACAAAACCGAAAACCAAGGCGAAGCCGAAAAAGGCAAAGCCCAAGGCCGAAATGGAAGAAGTAGAAAGCTGATTTGAAGAAGACCCATTCCAGAAAAGCAAAACCGCAACTCGACAAGGCGCGCGTTCTCGAAACGTTGGCTGCCAACCCTCAGCAAACCAAACGCGATCTCGCCCGCGCTCTGCATGTAAGCGGCAATGAGCGTATCGCGCTCAAGCGCATCCTGAAGGAGCTGGAATCCGAGGGTGCCATCGCGCGCGGCCGCAAGCGTTCCTACGAACGGCCTGACACACTACCGGAAGTGGCCGTGCTGGAGATCACTGGACAAGACCCAGATGGCGAATTGCTGGCGCGGCCGCAGCGATGGGAGCACGAGGACGCGCCGCCGCCGATCATCGTTGTTCCCGGTCGCGAGGATGAATCGCATGGACCCGCGCTCGGCGCGGGAGAGCGCGTGCTCGCGCGGCTGACGCAAACGCGTGAAGGCTACGAGGCCCGAATCATCAAGCGGCTTGGCGCCAGCGTCCACAAGGTGCTCGGTGTGTTTCATCAAACGGAACGCGGCGGTCGCGTGGCGCCGATCGACCGCAAGAGCAAGTACGAGTTCCTGGTCGAGCAGCGCGATCGGGCCGGGGCGCAAGCCAACGAGCTGGTACTGTGCGAACCGCTTTCCGGCCGCGCGTCTGGTCTGCCGCGCGCGCGTGTGATCGAGCGGCTGGGTTCGATGAACGAGCCCAAGGCCGTTAGCCTGATCGCTATTCACGCCCACGGCATTCCGACGGAATTTCCGAAGGAAGTACTAGAAGAAGCGGAGCGCGCTCGATCTGTGGATGCACGTGGGCGCACCGACTTGCGCAGAATCCCACTCGTCACCATCGATCCGGAAGATGCGCGCGATCACGATGACGCGGTCTGGGCCAACACGGACGACGATCCGAAGAACAGAGGCGGCCACATCGTCATTGTCGCCATTGCCGATGTTGCCCATTACGTAACACCCGGCTCGGCGCTGGATCGTGAGGCGCTCAAGCGCGGCAACTCTGCGTACTTTCCCGACCGCGTCGTACCAATGCTGCCGGAGAAACTCTCCGCTGACCTCTGCTCGCTGATGGACGCGGTCGACCGGCCGTGTCTCGCCGTGCGCATGGTGTTCGACCGCGACGGCAACAAGAAGCGGCACGAATTCATCCGCGGGGCCATGCGCTCCGCCGCCACGCTCACTTACCAACAGGCGCAACGCGCCTTTGACGGCAAAGACAAAGGCGAACTTGCGAAGAATGTCCTGGCGCCATTGTGGAACGCGTATCAGGCGTTAGCGAAGGCACGTGACCGCCGCGATCCGCTGTCGCTCGATTTACCGGAGCGACGCATCGTCATCGGCGACGACGGCAAGGTGAAATCCATCGCCTTTCGCGAGCGGCTGGAATCTATGCGCCTGATCGAAGAAATGATGATCATGGCGAATGTCGCGGCTGCGGAAACGCTAGAGAAGGCCCGTTCGCCATTAATCTATCGAGTTCACGAACAGCCTTCGAAGGAGAAGCTGTACGCGTTTTCAGACTACCTGCGCACCATCGGCATGAGCTTCGCTAAGGGCCAGGTGGTGAAGCCCGCCACCTTCAATCGCATTCTCGCGCAGGCGAAAGGCGGACCGAACGAAGCGCCGATCAACGATGTGGTGCTGCGCACCCAGGCCCAAGCAGTGTATGCGCCGGAAAACATCGGTCATTTCGGACTGAACCTGCAGCGCTATGCGCACTTCACCTCCCCGATCCGGCGCTACGCGGATGTCCTCGTGCATCGCGCGCTGATCCGCGCACTGAAACTGGGCGATGGCGGATTGAGCGATACGCAGGCCGCGAAGCTGGGGGAAGTTTCGGATCATATTTCCATGACCGAGAGGCGCGCCATGGCGGCGGAGCGGGATTCCAACGACCGCTATGTTGCGGCGTACATGGAAGACCGCGTCGGCGCCACGTTCGAGGCGCGCGTTACGGGCGTCACGCGATTTGGGTTGTTCGTGCGGCTGCCGGAGAGCGGCGCGGAAGGACTCATCCCGGCGCGCACGCTCGGCTTCGAATACTTCCGCCATGATGAACGCCAGCACGCGCTGGTTGGCGACCGCAGCGGCACCAAATATTCCATGGGCGGCAAGCTTACGGTGCGCCTGATGGAAGCCGCCCCTCTCACGGGAGGCTTGCGCTTCGAACTTGCGGAAGCGAACGAAGCACCGCGGCGCGCTGTACATCGGCCGAAGTCCGAGAAGCGCACAACGGGGCGCCGGTGAGGATGGAAAAAACACTCGAGGGATTCGAGAAGGACGAGGTCTTCGTCAAGAATCGGTTGAGGCCGAAAGATGCGGCGACATTGGTTCTGGTGCGCCGTGATGCCGATGCGCCGCGCGTGCTGATGGGGCGGCGCCACGGCAGCAGCGCGTTCATGGCGAACAAATATGTATTTCCTGGCGGCAGAGTCGATGCGTGCGACCTGCGGCTTCATGCCGGTGGCGAGTTGAAGCCAGACGTGCGCGAACGGTTGCTTCGTGAGGTGAACGAGGCGCGCGCACGGGCACTGGCGCTGGCCGCTATTCGCGAGACCTTCGAGGAAACGGGGATTCTCGTTGGGGAGCGGACCAGCACTGCACCGCGGTCGAAAAGCGCGTGGGCTCACTTCTTTGCACATGGCGTGGTGCCGAAGCTCGACGCACCTGATTACATCGCGCGGGCAATCACTCCGCCCAACCGGCCCCGCCGTTTTGATGCGCGCTTCTTCATGGCCGATGCGAGCGCCATCGCGGTCACGCTAGATGCGGCGCATACGGACGAACTGCTGACGCCCTGCTGGCTCACCTTTGCAGAAGCCCGTGCGCTCGATGTCCCTGTCATCACCCGCGCAGTGCTGGACGGGGCCGAAGCACGGGTGAACGACACCAAGGCGTTACGCCCCGTCCCCTTCTTTCATTTCGTGGGCGGAAAATCGCGCGTGGACTACCTTTAGCCGAGGAAAAGACTGCATTTGTGCCTGGGAGCGACTGCCTTGACTTCCCGTGTTCGGCCGGTAGGTTACGCGCCCTTCCGGCGAATTTGAGGACCTTTCCATGGCGAAGCCCACCACCGCTAAAATCCGGCTGAACAGCTCTGGGAACACGGGCTTCTTCTACGTGACGAAGAAGAACACCCGCACTATGACCGAGAAATTCTCCGTCAAGAAGTATGATCCCGTGCTGCGCAAGCACGTCGAATTCAAGGAAGGCAAAATCAAATAGCGCTCGCCGCTTGCCAGTTTTGAAAAAGCCTCGCCTCCCGCGAGGCTTTTTTCTTTACAGGGTGTTCTGACGATCGACGCGGATGAGAAAATTGCCGATGTGCTCGACCAGCATGGGAATGAGCGCACCCGGTAGATCGTGGCCCATGCCGGGAATGACGATCAGTTCGCTGCCTGGAATCGCTGCGGCAGTATCCCTGCCGCAATCTACCGGAAGGAGCGGATCGTCAGCGCCGTGGATGACCAGCGCCGGCACGCTCAGATGCCGCAACGCCTCGCCGCGCGGTTGCGAAGCGAGTGTCGCCACCAGCTGCCGCGCGGGTGCTTCCGGATCGTAGGGGGCGTGATCGACTTCGCGCATCAGCACCTCCTCGATTTCGGCTTCCGTGGGACGGTAGGCCGGGCTGCCAATAGCTGCCCAAATCGCGCGGCCCTGCGCCATGCGGTCTTCGCGCGAGCCGCTGGCCGGCGGCATGTTCAGCACCGCCATCACTTCGGGACGTCCGGTCGGAAGATCGCGCCGGCCGGTGGTGGACATGATCGATACCAGGCTGCGCGTTCGTTCGGGATAGTTGATGGCGATGATCTGCCCGATCATTCCGCCCATCGACGCGCCGACAATGTGTGCACTCGAAATCTGAAGCGCATCCAGCAGCCCCACCGAATCCGCAGCCATGTCCTCCAGCAAATAGGGCGCATTCACCTTCTGGCCCGCCAGACCCCTGATCAGCGCTTCTGCGACATTCGGCACGCCGAGATGCGACAGGTGTGAGGACAAGCCCACATCGCGGTTGTCGAACCGGATGACCCGAAAGCCGCGCGATGCCAAGCCTTGGCAAAACGGCACCGGCCACATCGTCATCTGGGCCGCATAGCCCATGATGAGTAACACCGCGGGATCGCTTTTGCGTCCGAAAGTTTCGTACTCGATTTCGATTCCGTTGGCGCGGGTGCGTGCCATTGCCGTCCCGGGAAGGGTCTAAACGGTTAACTTCAACACCCAGGCACAATTGCCGGAGCAGGAAGAACGCGAATGTTCATGCCGCAAATGCGCTCCGTTTGACAAGCCAAAGCGCCACAATCTAACTCAACTGAATGGAACAGATGCGCACACAGAAGGGCGCCAATACGATATCCGCCGCGATGGCGGAGATCGTGGACCTGATCCGCGCCGATCCTGCCGCAGCCGAGCAGCGCGCGATCCAGCTGCTGCAACGTGCGCCCGCAGATCAGGCTCTTCTTGCGGCCATCGTCGGCGTGCGGCGTATCGCCGGCGATCTCGACGGTGCCCGCGAATTCCTGGACGCGGCTGCGTTGCACACTCCGGACATCGCGGCTGTCCATTTCCAGCATGGACTTGTGCTCCGTGACACGGGCAGGCTCGAGGAAGCGGTTACCGCTTTGTCGCGGGCGGTTGAACTGGAGCCGTCCAGCGCAGAGGCACGGCGCGCACTCGGCGATGCGCTCGCGCGCGCAGGCAAAATGGAAGAGGCCGGCAGCGCTTACGCGCAGCAATTCGAACGCGCAGTCTCAGCTTTTCGTGACTTGGAAGAAGCAGCGCTTGGCCCGGATGCTCAACTTCAGGCCGCCGAAATCCGTCTGCGTGAATGGCTCACCGCCCATCCAACCGATGTCCCCGCCCTTCAGTTTCTCGGTAACGTCTACATTCGTCAGTCGCGCTTTGAAGACGCGGAAAAACATCTCGCCAGGGCTGTCGCTCTTGCGCCCGATTTCGCAACGGCGCGCTGGCTGCTCGTCGGCAGTTTGTATCAGCGTCAGATGTGGGAACAGGCTCTGCCGCATGTAGACATCTTGCTAAAGGAAGATCCCGAAAATGGAGACTATCTCAATCTGAAAGCCTATTCGCTGCTGAACATCGGCGAGTATGACCGCGCTGTCGCTGCCTACGAAGCGCTGCTGGAAAAGCGACAGAGCGCCGAAGCGTGGATGCTTTATGGATATGCGCTCGCGACCGTTGGGCGGCGCGACGATGCCATCGCAGCCTACCGGAAGGCCATTGAACTGAAGCCCGACTACGGCGAAAGCTACTGGAGCCTGGCGAATCTTAAGACCTTCCGCTTCGGCCCTGACGATGTCGCCGCGATGAGAACGGCACTTGCGCGTCCAGACCTCAATGCGCGGAGCCGCGCGCAGATGCAGTTCGCGCTGGGGAAATCGCTGGAAGACGCGAGGGATTACGCAGCCTCCTTTGAGGCGTATCGTGATGGCAACGCTGTCTGGCGGAAAACGATCACTCACAGTGCGGACGGCGTCTCCGATTTTGTCCGGCGCACGAAAGCCCTGTTCACGCGCCAGTTCTTTGCGGCCCGAGCGGGACAGGGCTGCGCTGCCGCCGATCCCATCTTTATCATGGGTCTGCCCCGTTCCGGTTCGACCCTGCTCGAACAGATCCTCGCAAGCCATTCCATGATCGAAGGCACGCGGGAGCTGCCTGCTCTCAATTCAGTGGCCAAACGGCTGGTGGATTACGAACGTGTCGGCGACAGGCGTTATCCAGAGGCGATCGCCGGATTAACCGCCGAACAGCTGAAAGTAGCGGGCGAAGAATTCCTTAGCGCAACGCGCGTTCATCGCAAGCTTGGCCGCCCTTTTTTCATCGACAAAACGCCAAGCAATTTCCATCATCTCGGGCTTCTCCATCTTATTCTTCCAAACGCAAAGATCATCGATGCGCGGCGCCATCCGCTCGGCTGCGGCTTCGCCATCTTCAAGCAACATTTCCCCTATGGTCAGAGCTTCGCTTTCGATCTCACCGAAATCGGCCGCTACTATCGTGACTACGTCGAGTTCATGGCCCACTTCGACACGGTGCTGCCGGGCCGCATCCATCGTGTCTTCTATGAAGACCTAGTCGCCGATGCGGAGACGCAAATTAGACGCGTGCTGGACTATCTTGGATTGCCGTTTGAAGAATCCTGCCTGCATTTCCATAAGACCGATCGTGCGGTGCTCACCCCCAGTGCCGAGCAAGTGCGGCAGCCGATCTACACCGATGCATTGGAGCATTGGCGCAACTATGAGAAATGGCTGGGGCCGCTGAAAGCGGCGCTTGGCGACGTGCTCGATTGCTATCCGGGAGTCCCGGAATTCAGGCCAACAGCGCAACCACCTGAGACACAGTGGGGAATTTCAGGAAGCTACAGGGTTATCAGCGGAGTTCCTCGGGCACGGCTGGATACACGTTGAGCGCGGATCTCAGCACTCTGCAGCGGCCGCCCTCTGAGAGTCGGCTTCTTGCTGGGCCCATTCGCAATCGGGCCAGTTAGCTCTTCTTGCCCTTCAGCTCGAACATGAAGTCCGGCCCTTCGCCGTAGGAGCCGATGCAGTTCTGCATTACGCCCCAGGTTTGGCACACGCCAAAGCCGCCACCCTGATTCTGCCACGCTGCCGGCTTGCGGTTCTGCACGGCATTGGTTTCCCAGCCCCATTGGCCGCCATTGCCGACGCCGTCCAGGTTTGCCACGACCGAAAGCCAGTACTTTCCGTGCATCAGCTTGATGGCCTTCTTGCCAAGGTCGATGGAGAAAGACCCAAGATTGTCGTCACCCTTAAGGTTGTCGACTTCGGCAATGAGCTCGCCTGGCAGGCCGTGGTCATCGGCGTAGATCAGGATATTCTCAGAGGTAGCCGGACCCGACCCATTGAAATACACACCGGTGACGTCGACGTCTTTGATCACCCATGTCACGCCTTTCGGCACGCTGAAGTCGTCGGCACCCTGAGAATCATATTGCGCCGAAGACTTGTCATAGTTCTGCGAAACGATGGCGATACCGGTGTCGTTTTCATTCTGGTCAACGAGAGTTCTCAGGCCTCGCGGGGTCGAGTGGACGGCGTGAAGGGCGAAGTGGCTGGAGCCTTTGCTCGTCAGCGCGAAATGCGAGGCGGCAGAAGCGCTCGTTGTGGAGAGTGCAAGAGCCGCCGCGCTGGCCAAGAGTGTGGTCCTTGTCATTGAGCGGCCTCTAATGTCGAGAGGGGAGAAATCCCGTTCCTTGGAGACGTTAACTAGCTGCGGTTTATTCCCTCGGCAAGCGAACTCCTCTGCGTCGCAGATCGGAAACCGCCGCCGCCGCCGCTCATCAGCGCAGTTCTTGAGGAACAGACGGATACTCGGTAAACACAGAACCGAGGCTCTCGATCAACGGCCCGAGCCATGGTTCGAAATTGCGCCAGTGTTCGACAGCGTCTCGCGAAATGGGTTTCCGAACCTGCTCCGAACTCGGTGTCGTGACGGCACGCTGCGTCTCGTAGAAGCGCAGGCAATTCTCCTCGAATGGCAGCTCTAGGTATTCCAGCAGTCGTCGCACCTCGTCTTCTGGATTTGTAACCAGTTCCTCATAGATCACGCGATGGATCTTGCCCGGCAGTACACGATCGAAATGCGCCATCATCTCCACGTAGTCGCGATATAGCCGGCCAAGCTCGGCCTGGCGCGGACGCGGCTTTCTGAAAAACTGCCGGAACTGGGAGAAACAACAGGCGGCCGGATGCCGCCGGACATCAACCATTTTTGCATTGGGAAGGATCAGGTGAATCAGCCCGACGTGGAACCAGTTGGGCGGCTTCTTGTCGACAAAAAAGGGACGCCCGAGCTTCAGATGAGTACGGGCGCGCCCCAGATATTGTTCGCCAAATTCTTTGAGTGCGGCGGGATCCAATGCTTTAAGGACATCGGTATAACGCGTGCCACGCGCTTTTTCGCATTCTTCCAAATCTTTGATGAGCGCCGTAATATACGGCAGCTCGCCGGCGCCTTCGATTTGTGAATGGCTGGAAAGAATTTGTTCTATCAGAGTTGAGCCTGAGCGCGGAAGGGAAACGACGAAAATCGGTGAGTTATCCTTGCATCCGGAGTCCTTCCGGCCGGCGAGGAACTCCGGCGTAAAGATTGCTTTGCTGTCCTTGACCAGCTGGCTCACGTTGTCGGCATTGTACGGCACGCGAATCCGCATCGCCGCATTTCCCTTCGCATAATGTTCGAAGGATCTGTCGTATTCCCCTCGATCTTCATACGCCTTCCCGAGTGCATATTGCAGCTGAATGCGATCTTCCTCTGCAGCGTCCATCCGCCTTAACTGCTCGTTCATCGCCTCGATATCGCCATCGCTGAAGCGCACGGTTTTCATGTTGGCCAGGGCCCAATACGCCTTGCCCGACGAGGGACGGAGCTCAATCGCCTTGCGATAGGCGGCGACGCTCTTTGCATGCTGCCCAGTCGCCCGCAGGGCGTGCCCGTAATCGATCCAGATAGCAGCATGCTGCGGATTATCGTCGACGAGCTCTTCGCGAATGCGGACGGTCTCGTCCGACACGCCAAGCGACGTTAAAATGTCCGCTTTCAGCCGGCGAAACAGCGGATTGCGCCTGTCAGTGGTAAGCAGCACGTCGATTTCCTGCAGCGCTTCCCCGTACTCTTTGGTGCTATGAAGAAGGTCCGCGTAATTGAAGCGCGCGACTGCGAAATCCGGCGCGAGATCAAGACAACGGCGAAGCAGTGCCAGCGCCGCCCCCGGGCGTCCGAGCCGTAGCTGCGCGCGTGCCATCAGGTAAAGCGCATCCGGATCGTTCGCGCGCTTTGCGAGGTGCTCCCGCAGGCTCTCTTCTGCCCGATCGGCGCGATTGTTATCGAGATCGGACTCCGCCTGCTGCAGCTGGCGGCTGCGCACAGGCCGCAGCATGCTCAGCAGCTCAGCCGCGACAGCAAAAACATCTGTTTTTCTAGATCGCTCGAGAGCGGGCGTACTCATCGGCATTTTCGATCTTGCAGGTGCAACCCTAAGGCGCCGCGGTTTGTCACGATCGCCTCATAGCAGAAGCTCCAGACGAAAAAAGAGGGCGGCCGTGGCCGCCCTCTTCTATAATAATGTTTGGCAGACTAGACCGTTAGCTCTTCACGCCAATGATGGCGAAGGCCACGTCCGGGCCCTGGCCATAGCTGCCGATACAGTTCGCCAGCGTGTCCCACTGCGTGCAGCCGAAGCCGCCGTTGCTGCGGAACATTGCCGGGCCACCACGTTGGGTGTTGTTCGTATTCCAGCCCCATTCGCCGCGGCCAGCGGAGAAGTTCTGCTGCGACTGGACCGACAGGAAGTACTTGCCCTTGCCGAGCTTGATCGGACAGGACTTCGGAATCTTGATCGTAAAGGTTCCGAAGTTGTCCGACGTCGGAGGAAGGCTGTCGCATTCCGCAACGGTACCACCGGGAATGCCCTTCACATTCTTGTAGACGAAAATGTTGATGCCGTCGGTCGGGCCCGAGCCATTGAAGTAAGCGCCCGAAACGTCCACTTCCTTCACTTTCCAGGTCGTGCCCTTTGGAACCTTGAAGTCGTCGGCGATCTGGTCGTCATAGGAATTGAACGCGGAGTCGAAATCGTCGGAGACGATGCCAACGCCGTTGTCGTTGTCGTTCTGGTCGTACAGCGTCACGCTTCCCGGCGGCAGGCCGTGCACATAGTGATGCGGCACGGAATGCGAGACTTTGCCAGGATGAGCAACGCCGGCGAAAGCGGCACCGGTCAGCGCAAACATCGCTGCCGAGGCCAAAAGTACTGTCTTCATTATGAAAACCCCCATGGGTTGCGGCAGGACCAACCCTGCCTTTCACGGGACGTTACCGGGGCTTTAATGCTCGCGCAAGCCGGATTCGTGCGGCGCTTCGCCATGTCTTTGCAGCAAATGGCAAATTCCGTTCAGGAGTATGTAATGATGTTGCCCGCTGCCCCGCGAATTGCCACCACGCCAGCCGGTTGACAGAAAATCTGCAGCTATTCGCCAAATCGCATATCACATGATGCGGCGGAACCTTGGCGACAAATGTGGCCAGCAGTGGGTGCTATTTGAGCATATGGGACGAGTTAGTTGACGAATTCCGCGCGCTTGGCGGCGTGGCGAATAATGTGCGGCTGGACTATGGGCCGTTTGGCCGCGGCCTGTTCCCTGTCGATCCCAAGAAGCCGGTAACGATCCGCATCCCTGAGGCACTGCTCGTTGATGTGCAGCACATCCGCTTCACTCGCGACGGCACATTCTTTTTGTCGCCGGCCGCGCCTGTCGATGTGCAGCGGCGCGCCTTCCTTGAAAACTATCAGCGAAACTTTTCATGGGGTGTTGGGCAAAGCGAAACGGGTGCGCTCGTGCAGATGCTGCAGGCAGCATCCGATGAATTGCGGACCTTCCTCAAGGCGACTTTCAAAATGGATCCTTGGTTCGACACTCCGCTTTCGGGAACCGTGCCGGAACGCTTTTTTTCGGCGCGATACATCGCTTACAAGGATCGTGGCGTGCTGATGCCCATCGTTGAGCTTGCCAATCATGGCCGACTCACGCGCTACGAACGGGAGGATGGTATCGGGCTGAGCGGCACCTTCGATGATGAAATCCTCGTCCGCTATGGGGACGATGATCCCCTGGAGATTTTCGAGAACTGGGGCTTTGGCAGCGAGAGCGAGAATTTTGCGTTGAGCTTGCCGCTCAACGTCGAAACGACGTGTGGGCCTCTTGCCATTCGCAGGGACAAGACAGCCCCGGGCGCGGATCGCGAGCTGTATCCCGCGGTGTCTGTGGAGAATGGCCGCATAGAGCTTTCTCTTATGGTGCTGGGGCATCGGCGCGAGCCGCGCCTGCCCCGCGAGAATTTCTATCGCGCGCTCACCACGGCAGGCCTGGCGCGGAATGAAGCGAAGGACCTCTTCGAACGCATTCGGGAAATCAACCGCTCCGCGCTCAGCAAGCTGGTACAGCTGGCGGACCTCGCGGCGCCGCCCTTACGCGATCTGCTCCGCCGCGTGGCCAACCTGCAGCTCGAATTGCTCTCACATTGTGCGGGGCACGAGAGTATGGGTTAGCGCCACAGAAAAGAGCGGACTAGCTTGCCTGTTCGGCGCCGCAATTTGGCTGGGGAGCACTGCGTTCAGCGTGAGCCGGAAAAAAAGGAAGGGCGGCTTCTGGCCGCCCTTCCACAAACGCATACGATGTTATTGATATTACTTGCTCACGCCCTTCAGGATGAACATGTGGTCGCCCTGCCCGTCTGCGATACAGACGTTTTCCTGCGCCCATGTCACGCACCCGGTGCCAAAACCATTACCGGGATTTTCCCAAGCTGCCGGGCTGCCGCTGTCGGTCGTGCGATTTTCCCAGCCCCACTCGCCCTTGCCGCCAACGAAGTTCATGTCAGCAACAACGGAAACCCACACGTGGGACTTGTTCTTGAACTTCGTTGAGCCGGTGCAGGACTTCCCAAGCTTGATCACGAACGAGCCGAAGCCGCTTGAATCCTTATAACTGGCCGGGTTGCATGTCGCCAGCGTGGCACCGGGAAGGCCGCCAGCATCGGCATAGAAATTCACATGAACCGCGTCGGCGGGCCCGGAGCCGTTGAAGTAAACGCCGGTCACGTCAACTTCCTTGACCTTCCACAGCTTCGGAGCAACGACGGTGAAGTCGTCAGCCGCTGCATTGGAGTAAGTCGGGAAGCTGCCGGAATCGAAGGTGTCGGAAACGATACCGATTCCGTCGTCGCTGTTGTTCTGGTCGTACAGTGTCACGGACGCCGGTCCAGCGCCGGATACAACCAGTTGCGCATGATGAGGGCTGCCCTTGCTGGACATCCCGGGAAGCTTTGCGCCAGCCGAAGCCGCGCCAGCCGTCAACACCAGCGCGGCTGCGCTGGCCAATAGTACTGTCTTCGTCATTGAAAAACCCCCAGAGGTTTTGTGGCAGGACCAATCCCCGCCGTTGAAACGACCCTAGGGGCACGGTGTTGTTCGCGCAAGCAAAATTGTTAAATAACGTTAAGTACACGGACGAATGTTGTGCGGTTTGCAATCGGAGCAAATTCGGCGAAGCATCAGCAGCAACGCTTTCGCCCGTGCAAAACAATGAAGAACAATTTGGGTGTCTACAGCGCCCTTGGGCGGGCGTGTGATAAAGAAAGCGGGCCGGGCGAACAAAATCCCCGACGGCTCTGTGGCCCGGCCCTAGTGCTAATCCCACCCAGAGGGAATGTGCACCTTAGGCTGGGCCGCTTCGGCTGTCACGGCTTTATGCGACAACTTGCGACACTTTCTGTGGACAAGAGGAGAGTTGGCGACACGCAGACTTGGTTATTTATCCTAACGTCGCCCACGGGGATGCCGGAGCTTCTCGTTCCAGCCTTCGCGTGCTCCACAGGATCCGGTCATTGGCCCGCGAGTGAATCACGAGATTGCCGTCGTCGTGGGCGGCCAAGTAGCCACCGCCGTGTTGCGCCGTGCGGGTGGACCACACACTCTCCCCACCCGCTCCAAAGACCACGAGATTGCCGTCGGCCTGCACAGCAAACCGGTGTCCGCTCGTGGCGCTTTGCCAGAGGACGCGATTCTCTAAGGTATTCCACAACTGGAGATCGCCAGACGGCGTAAACCACAGCCGGTAATGGCGGCCGAGCGACCACGACGTGTCGCGGCCGAATTCCACGGCCTGGAAGACGAGCTTGCCCATTGCTTGCGCCCCACCCCTGAAGCGTGAGGAGCATTTTCGCAGCTTCTGCAGCACTTGTCGCGGGTCGCTCGCTTTTCTGCGACAATTTGATACACTTTCCACCATGAGGCGGGGCGTTTCGTATTCTGTTGCCGTGGCGGTTGTGGCAGCCGTCGTCGGCATCTCCAGCGTTGTTTATGTACTTGTCTACGGGATGCACTGGCTTCCCTAGGCCTGCACGATTCACCAGTTGCATCGCAATCAGGATCGCTTT
>JBJMVL010000046.1:0-25390 GCA_045810735.1 Alphaproteobacteria bacterium | reverse complement strand
CAACGAAAAGGCCGCCGACCACGCCGCCGTGGAAGCCATGCGCACGGCGTTCAACCAGCTGCCGATCGACGGCACCGTGGTGATCGGCGAGGGCGAGCGCGACGAAGCGCCCATGCTCTACATCGGCGAGAAGGTGGGAAGCGGCGGGCTCGAAGTGGATATCGCGCTCGATCCGCTGGAGGGCACGACGCTCACGGCCAAGGCGCTGCCCAACGCGCTGGCCGTGATGGCAATGGCGGAGCCCGGCACGCTGCTCAATGCGCCAGACACTTACATGGACAAGATCGCCATCGGTCCGGGCTACCCGGAAGGGGTGATCGATCTCGACGCGGATCCGGCGGAGAACATTTTCAGGCTGGCGGAGGCCAAGGGGGTGCCGCCGAACGAAATCACCGCGCTGATCCTCGAACGGCCGCGGCACGAGGCGATCATCGCATCTGTGCGCAAGGCCGGCGCTTCGGTGCGTCTAATCACCGACGGCGATGTCGCGGGGGTGATCGCGACGACCGATCCCGACACCGGTGTCGACATCTACCTGGGGCAGGGCGGGGCGCCGGAAGGGGTGCTGGCGGCGGCGGCGCTCCGCTGCGTCGGCGGTCAGATGCAGACGCGGCTCGTGTTCCGCAATGACGACGAGCGTGCGCGCGCCGCGAAGTGGGGCATCACCGACCTCAAACGCAAATACGCTCTGAACGATCTGGCGTCGGGCGACGTGATCTTCGCCGCTACCGGCGTCACCGACGGTTCCATGCTCTCCGGCGTCCACATCCAGGACGAGTTCATCTACACGGAAAGCATCGTCATGCGCTCGGCCACCCACACGGTGCGCTGGGTCCGCGGCAAACATCTGCGCAGTCATGCTGGCTGAAGCCTTCGCGCCGTCGCCTTACGCCTTTGGCGTGTCGCGCTCCTTCTCCGGGCGCAACTGGCGCTTGCAGGCGAGCAACCCGGAAGCGGCGCGGGTGCTGGCGCGGGCCGCCAATCTGTCGCCGCTGCTGTGCGATCTGCTGCTCGCCCGCGGCATCGGCCAGAATGACGTGGCCGATTATCTCAATCCCACCTTGAAGCGACTACTGCCTGAACCGCTGCTGCTTTCGGATATGTACAAGGCGGTGGAGCGCGCGCGCGCGGCGGTCGAGCGCGGCGAGCAGATTGCTGTGTTCGGCGACTACGACGTCGACGGCTCCTGCGGCGCGGCATTGTTGTGCGAATTCTTCACCGCGCTCGGACGGCCCCCGCGCGTCTACATTCCGGATCGTGCCACCGAAGGCTACGGTCCGAATGCGCCGGCATTCCTGAAGCTGAAAGACGAAGGCGCATCGCTCATCATCACGGTGGATTGCGGGGCTGCCGCGGTTGCCGCGCTCACCGCCGCGCGCGACGTGGACCTCGATGTGATCGTGCTCGACCACCACGCCGTCGAAGGCGCGCCGCCGGCGCTGGCGCACGTCAATCCCAACCAGCCCGGCGACAGTTCGGGGCTCAAATATCTGTGCGCGACGGGCGTCGCGTTCCTGTTCATCGTCGCGCTGAACCGGACGTTACGGGCCAGTGGCTGGTACACGGCAAACGGGATCGCCGAGCCGGACCTGCGCGATCACATCGATCTCGTGGCGCTGGCAACGGTGTGCGATGTGGTGCCGCTCATTGGCATCAACCGCGCCTTCGTGCGCACCGGGCTTACGCGGCTTTCGCTACTGGCACGGCCGGGATTTGCGGCGCTGGCGCAGATCGCGAGCATCACACCGCCGTGCACGCCCTACCATTTGGGTTTCGTGTTCGGGCCGCGCATCAATGCCGGCGGCCGGGTGGGACGCTGCAGCCTTGGCGTGGAATTGCTGACGGCGAAAACCGATGCCGAAGATCTGGCGCGCGCGTTGGACATCCATAACAAGGAACGTCGTACCATCGAGTCCTCGATTCTCGACGAAGCGATGGCGATGGCGGCAACGCAGCTGGATGCGCCGATCCTGCTGCTCGACGGTGACGGCTGGCATGCCGGCGTGGTCGGCATCATCGCTGGACGCGTGAAAGACCGGTTCAGCAAGCCGGCCTTCGCCATCGGCTTCGAGGGTGAAGTGGGGCGGGGCTCGGCGCGCTCGGTGCAAGGCTTCGATATCGGCGCGGTGGTGCGCGCCGCACGCGACGACGGCATTCTCGAAACCGGCGGCGGACATGCCATGGCCGCCGGCGTGTCGCTGAAGCGCGACAAGCTCGACGAATTCCGCGCTTTCCTCGGATCGCATTCTGCGGCTGCGGAAGTTCACGGCGTTGCCGCGAAAGAACTCGCCATCGATGCGATGGCTTCCTGTGCAGGCGGCACGCCAGCGCTAGTGGACGAGATCGGGCGGCTGGGCCCGTTCGGCGCCGGCAATGCCGAACCGCTGCTGGCGTTTGCAGATGTGCGCGTTGCGTTTGCCGATGTCGTCGGCCGCGATCATGTGCGCCTGCAACTGCAGGGCGGCGATGGCGCGCGACTGGAGTCCATCGCGTTCCGGTCGGCGAGCGCGCCGCTGGGGCAGGGGCTGCTCGCCGCGCGTGGCAAGCCGGTACATATTGCGGGTTATCTGCGCGCCGATGACTGGAATGGCCGCCGCCGCGTGCGCCTGCAGATCGAGGATGCGGCGCCCGCCGGCGTGTGAAGCGTGTAATCATACACCGACATCAACCCTCCCCTTGAGGGAGGGTCGAAATTTGCGAACGTACATGAAGCAAATTTCGGGGAGGGGTGATGTCGGCGCCCGGGACTAACCCCTCCCGAAAAATCTTCCGCTTCGCTCCGATTTTTCGACCCTCCCTCAAGGGGAGGGTGGGATATTGAAGTCGACATCAGTCGAATGCGTTCGGGCCGCTGTCACTGCTGTGTGCGACTTGCGAAGGGCCGCCCTCGCGAGTATAGCCGCGAACCTGCGCGCCCTTCGTCTATCGGTTAGGACTCAAGATTTTCAATCTTGCAAGAGGGGTTCGACTCCCCTAGGGCGCGCCATATAGACTATAAGATCGGGATGTTAGGGCACTCCGGCTCACAATTCCAAAGCGAATTGCTACGACACCTTAGGCCTATCGTTCACTGCTGCTACGATGCACCGATTAACAGACTGAAATAGATTATCTGAGACACGTTCGTATTCCAACTGTTCAGCACCGACGAACCACATATCGTTCCAAGAGCCCATGCCGCCGAATACCCATGCCGGCTGAGTAGCCTTTAACAGAAGGCTCGCGTCGTCCGAGGGGAAGTTAGGCGGTGCAAGGTCTCGATGATATTCAGGCTCAGCATTGCCGTGAAGGCAATCGAGTGCTCTCTGAAAACGAGCTTTGAAGAAATCTAAATTGTTCCGCTTGGCAAATTCCTTGATTTCAAGAAGCCTGCTTTCGAGGGTCGCAATTTCGGTTGGGAGATCATATTTTTGTGGTGGCATATGTATGGATTGAGATACCAATCCATAGTTTACCGACCAAATCTTTCGCTGAGGATCATTTCGGTTTGTGACGCTCCAGCGAGCCATCCAGCTATCGCTTTTTTCCGTTGGGCCATGAGTCACCGTCGACCAATAGCCGCCGCCACCAACGAACCCCGCAGTTTGTCGGTCGGATATAGCGGGATCGTTCTTTGCTAAGAAAAGAATGCTGGCGCCGCTTGCCTTGCGGTTGCGCAGATATTCGAACCAAGCGTTGGGGTTGGAAGCAACCTCAATCTCGCGTGTGTTCTGAAGTAACGATTTTTTGAGAGTTACAAAATTTATGGTTCGGCAGAATTTACAAGTAGAATTTCCGGGCCAGAAAGAAATGTCGATGTCGTTGAGCGCCGCGTTGGCATGACATGTTAGTGCAACGAGTTGGGCAATGGTGCCGTTCATCCGTGCTACTCCGAACCCGGTTATAATAAATCAGAGTGTTTGGACTTGCGGTAGCGTCGTCAGTCGCCGGGAATCTGGACTACAATATGAGCATGCTCAGGCAGCCTTTGGCGCGCCTTGCTTGTGCGTGGACAAGCATTGCTACCGCTACCGCTTTTTTGCCGTGAATGTGCCGAGTGGCGTTGCGCCACCCAATCCCAGCGCAACGTAGTCGCCCTTTCCCTCGTGCTCTGTAAACTTTCCTTTGAGAAACAGGTATGCATCGCAAAGGCCGGGTGGGTTCATTTGTATTGTGAGAATCTGACCCTTTGTCTCATATGTTGGAAAGTAGTCACCTGTTTCGAATTGCTTTGCGGGCGATTGAAACGAACTACTTATAAGCCGGGCCCTTTTCCATTCGCCGGACATGCATGTGCGAGCGCTTTCATCCGTGAGTCCAAGCGTGATAGTGCCCAGACTCTCGCCCTTTAAGCCCAGCACGCTTATCGACCAAACAGAACCTGTTACCGACTCCGCTTGCGCGGCAACAGGCGAAAAACACAACAGTGCGACAATAACGAGTATCCTGTCCTTAGACATGTCACTCTCGGATTAGTCTCGACTGACGTTAGACAGGGATTTGTAGGAAGCAAATGGGTGGGTAATCGGCTAGAAAGCACCGCATAGCGTTGGAATCCGGAATAGCCCCACGCGAAGCTAACCAACGGGGCTTGCTGACATGGTCAACTCCCCTAGGGCGCGCCACGGTTCTCTGGCACTGTCTGTTTCTTCGACGAGATTCGTGCGGCACCGGCAGCGGCGCGGGGGCAATGCGTAAATGAGCAAGGCGCGGCTCGAATCCTTCAGCGACGCGGTATTCGCGATTATCTGCACCTTGCTGGTCGTCAGCCTGCAGGTGCCCGACCTTCACCGTGAGCGCGGCGAAACACTGATCGGCCATCTGGTTGGCATGGCGCCGGGTTTCCTGAGTTATGTCCTCAGCTTCGCGTTGGTGACGCTCTATTGGATCGCGCACCACGAAGTGCTCACCATCGTGCGCAACGTGAGCGCGGGACTGATCTGGATGAACAACTTCTTCCTCATGTGGCTCGCGCTGCTGCCGTTTCCGACCGAGGTCATGGGCCGCTATCCTCACGAAGAAATGGCGGTGCTGTTTTTCGGGCTGATCACGCTGCTCGCTGCGGTTTCCTTCGTCGGTGTTCGGCTGATGCTGCTGTACAAGCCGCACCTGCGGGACCCGCAGTTTGATACGCATTTCCTGAAAACCAGCATCCGCAACAGCACGATCGGGATCGCTCTGTATGTTGTCGCGCTGCTCATCTCCTATCTCAGCGATGAGGTGACGATGACCATGTATGGGCTGATCCCCTTCCTGTTCCTGATTCCGGTGCGGGTCAAAATCGGTCACGCCGCACATGCCTGAGACGAAGCTGACATCCAGTACCAGCGACGCTTTGCCTTCGGCGAATGCGCGGGAGATTCCTGCACGAACGCTGCCGGTTCCCGAAACCGCCAGCACCGCGATGCAAAAGTTCATCGCGCTACCCTATCCGCCAATCTGGAACGAGGTGCCGAAAAATACGGCCGAGTGGAAGCATCTGGCCGAGCAGAGCGTCGCCGCAGCAGCGCCGAACATCGCCGCCATCCGCCAGCGCTTTGAATTGACGATCGAGGAGCAGACGATTGCGGGTGTCCACGCGTTCGTCATCACGCCGGCCGATCTGCCCGAGAGGAACCGCCATCGCGTGCTGCTGCACATCCCCGGCGGCGGCTTTGTCCTCAGTCCCGGCGAAGCAGGCGCCGGCGAAGGCATGCTGATGGCGGGCTTCGGCCACTTCCGGGTGGTGTCGGTCGATTACCGGCGGCTGCCGGATTTCCCTTTTCCCGCCGCGCTGGACGATGCCACTGCGGTGTGGCGCGCGCTGCTGGCCGAACACGATCCGCGCAGGATGGCGGTGTTCGGAACGTCGGCGGGTGGCGGGCTGACATTCGCGCTAATGCTGCGCGCCAAAGCGGAAGGCTTCGCGCTGCCCGCCGCAATTGCGCCCGGCACGCCGTGGGTGGATCTTACGGGCGAGGGCGACTCGCTCAAGGCCAACGAATTCGTCGACAACGTGCTGGTGTCGATGTCGGGCTGGGCCGGCGATGCGGCGCCGCTCTATGCGGGCGGCCGTGATGTTCGCGACCCGCTGATCTCGCCGATTTACGGAGATTTCACCGGCTTGCCGCCGGCGATCATCACGTCGGGCGCGCGCGATCTCTTCCTCAGCAACGCGGTGCGCGCGCATCGCAAGCTGCGTGCCTCAGGCGTGGAGGCAGTGCTTCAGGTGTTCGAAGGCGTGAGCCACGCCCAGTACCTGTTTCCGTTTTCGCCGGAAGGCGAAGCGGCGTTTGCGGAGATCACGCAATTCTTCGATAAGCATCTCGCGGTTTAGAGGGTGCGCGCCTCGTGATCTTCCAATCGATCTCGTGGAGGGTTGTCGCCGGTGCCGTTCTCGCGTTTACGGTCGCGAGCGCAGATGCCAAACCACATCCGCCGACCATCATCGTGACAATGGCGGAATCCAGTCATGCTGTGTCGTTGGTGCTGGGCCAACGACTGCGGGTGCAGCTGCCCGCGCAGGCCGGCACCGGTTACAGCTGGAGCATCGTTTCCGGTGCCAACCCGATGCTGCATCTGAACGGCTCGGCTGTCACTCATGTGACCGACCGCCCGGGTGGCAGCGCGATGCAGGTTTTCCGGTTCACCGCCACCGCAGTTGGCAGCGGGCGGTTGCGCATCGAGTACCGCCGGCCATGGGAACACGCAGTTCCGGCTGCCAAGCGGTTTTCTATAAGGATCACGGTGCGGCCGCTCGCCAAACTGCGCTAGCGGCCGCCGCAATCCGTTATCCCCCAGCGAGGGTGTCTGCTCACTGCCTCACTGCGGGCGGCGTGATGATGAAGTTGTCGAGTTTTCCACGCCCGCCAATCAGCTGCTTCGAGTATCCGAACACGCCAGCGCTGGCCTTTTCATTGCGGCACCATTCCGCCGCCTTCTGGTCGGTGTTGCTGCTGCAATCGATGTATTTGGAGGATTCCGTCGTCCAATGGGCGTCCCCGCCGTTGAACTCGACATAAGGCGGCTCCTTCGTGACTTCGAAGATATAGTGCCGTTCGGCGTTGTCCTTGAGCGTCAGCGGACAGGCGCCGATGCTGGTGACGGAAATATCGAAGCTGGGAAAATCGGGATCGATCTTCTTGTTCGGCGGATCGGTGCAGACACCGTATTCGGTAAACCGGATGGCATCTTTTTCAGAGTAGCCGAGGCTGATGTGAATGGGCGGCGTCGCCGGATTTGGGTTCGGCAATCCTTCGGTGCCACCCACTTCGATCATGAACCCGGTTGCGTCCACCTGCATGTTCCCGACCGCATCGTCGACCGAGTAGGCGTAGACGTTGGGCGCATTGATGTATTGGTCGCCATGAATCAGCACGACATAGGGATCGAATTTCCCGCTCGGCAGATTTTGCAGGTTGTCGAACTTCTCCTTGATACGCTGATACTTCGCGTGATTGTTCTTGGCGTAGCCCGGCGTGTTCTCGAGCAGATTCTTGTGAGCGGGGCAGTGCTCGTTGAACGGCCCCCAGCCGTAGACGTGCCCGATCATCAATTTCTCGGTCAGTTCTACCGGCTGCTTGTCCTTGTCGCAGCCAAGATCGCTGTAGTTCGCGGCATAGTTGTCGTAGTTGGCCTGGAACATGTCCCTGACTGTGCGGATCTTGCTGCACAGGGCGCTGGTTTCGCTTTCGGGCAGGCAGTCATGCCATTGGTCGATCAACCGCTTGATCGGCTTCCACGGCGGCGGCGGCGTGAGATCGGGATCGTCGCTGCCGAAGAGGTGAAGCACCGAGGGAAGCTTGAGGATGGTTTGGCCCTGATTGTCGACGAATTGCGGCCAGCCGGGATAGGCCTCCAGGAAACGGCTGATCGCGCTTTGGAAGGTGTCGATCGGTAGGGGAGAGCCGACATAGCCGACCTGTGGATTGTCGAACGGTACCATCACCGCCGGCAAATAGGCGGTATCGACGTAGGATACATCGTAGTCGACATTGTGGTCGTTCAGCTGAAACGGGTCCTTGTTCTGGTTGATCGCGCCAAGGGTGTACTCGGTGAGCAGGATCGGCTCGTTGTGCTTGAACTGGTTTGAGTCCCTGAAAAATGTGAGCGGCTGCTCGCAGCCTTTCTCGCATAGCGGTACCGGCGTGCCGTCCACCGGACATTTGTCGATCTGCCTGCAGAGCTCTTTCTGGTCGGACCTGTTGGCGCCGGTGTAGGCGGCGACCAAAGCGGCCGGCGGCGCGTGGTTGGCGGCCGGCGCATCGAATATCTCAATGCGTCCGCCACCCCACCAGTCGGCAAACTGATCTGTTTGCTTGGGGTTCGGGTCCTGCACGAGCTGAGAGAACAGTGGAATCTTGATCGTTACGCTTTTGCCCGGCGCAATGCCGTCGCCCGTCCATTCGCCGTTCTTGCGCACGCCCGGATTGATGTAGAACCGGAACGCGTTGAGCTTTGGATAGGGCTTGTTGCCGAGGTCTGCCTTGGGGACTTTGAACCACGCCTGCATCCAGATGTCTTTGACGGCTGTGCCGGTGGTCAGCACGGGATAGATATTGTGGCCGCTGTTCTTGTTGTTGATGATCTTGACGGTCATCACCGGCACGTTCTCGGCCCGCGCGGTGGAAACGGCCGCGCACAACATGACCGACATCGCCGCAAGGCCAGCCGCGCAAGCTGGCATCAGAATTCGCATGAAACGCATATCGACCCCCGTCAGAACCCTGGCTGCTAGCATCCCGACAGGTAGCCCGCCCGCCCCTGTAACAGCTCACTGACGGCACCGGAGGCTACGTTGTCAAGCGCTTCACAGTGGTTGCAGTTAATAGGATTCCAGCCAGCCACCAGTTGCCGTACCGGCGCCCGGTCGCGCCTGCTTTCATGCGACGCGGCTTTCCGCTAGCCTGCGGCCGGCACTCTGGGGCAGATCGGGGGATCTATGAGCACTCTTCAGCACAATTGCCGTTTCAGCCGTCGTGACGTTGGCCTGCTGTTTGCCGGCGCAGGCGGATTGATGTTGATGCCGTATCGCGCGCGCGCCGCCGAAGTCGAGGCGCTGGCGCTCACCTGCATCGATTACCGGCTGGTCAATGATGGCATTCGCTTCTTCGACGGCATGCATCTTACGAAGAATTACGATCAGGTAGCCCTGGCCGGTGCGGCGTTAGCAGCAGTGTCACCGAAATTCCCGTCCTCCGAGGCGGCATTCTGGGATCATGTCGATATCGCCAGGCAGCTGCATCACGTAAAGAAGGTGATCTTCCTCGATCATCGTGATTGCGGCGCCTACAAGGTGGCGTTCGGCAAGGCATTCGCGGCCGAACACAGCGCGGAGACAGCGCAGCACAAGGACGTGCAGCAGCAGGCAAAAACCATGCTCACGAAAAAGCATCCCGAGCTTGGCTGCGAAGGTTATCTGATGGCGCTAGACGGAACGGCCGAGCGCCTGATCTGAGGGTTCCGGCAAAAAGATGAGGGCGGCATTGCTGCCGCCCTCGAACAACACGCGCGATGCTCGCCGTTACTGTTGTGGCGGCGGAGGCGGCGGCTGATCCTGCGAATCCGGCGGCGGTTCGCCCTCAGCGCCCGGCGGTGGCCCACCGTCTGCACCCGGTGGCGGTCCGCCTTGCATCATCTGCTGCTGCTTCGCGCATTTGCGTGGATGACGTTCGCACCAGTGCGGACCGTGGGGCTTCACCGGCCGTCCCGCCATGGCGTCGCCACCGGGCGGAGGACCGTAATCGCCGGCTGGTGGACCGGATTCCGCGCCGCCTGATGGCGGCGGGCCGCTTTCCTCGCCGGCGCCCGGCGGCGGACCATAGCCCCCTCCCGGAGGCGGTGGGCCATAAGCACCGTTCGGTGGTGGAGGGCCGTAGCCAGGCCCATAAGGTCCGTCGGGATAATAGGCGCAGGCGGAAAGCAGTACGGCCGATCCCAGGATCGTCGCTGAAGCAAGCCAATGGCGCATGAATGTCCTCATTTGGCAGAAATACCCTCGGATGTTTCAACGCCGGGGCGGCTTTTTGGTGGCAATTGGATCGGGTGACGAAAAGGTCATGCAGATGAATGCGCTGACTTGACCCGCCTGCGCCGGGCTTGTTCAGGATTGCGGATGCTGACGCGGGACGATTGCCGGCGCCTGGACGCGGAAGATCCGCTGGCCTTCGCGCGCGAGCGATTTTCGATTCCGGAAGGAATGATTTACCTCGACGGCAACTCGCTCGGCGCATTGCCGCGCACGACACTGCCGCGGGTTGCCGACATGGTGACACGCGAGTGGGGTCGCGATCTCATTCAGAGCTGGAACAAGGCCGATTGGATTGGATTGCCGCAGCGCGTCGGCGCGCGTGTTGCAGCCATCATCGGAGCCGGCGCCGACGATGTGATCGCCGCGGACTCGACATCGATCAATCTGTTCAAACTGACCGCGGCCGCCCTGAAACATCAGGCACCGCGACAGGTCATTCTCACCGAGCGTGAAAACTTCCCCACCGATCAATATGTGCTGCAGGGGCTGGATGCGCTGCTTGGCGATGCAGCCGAGTTGCGAGCCGTTGCGCGCGAAGAACTCATGGATGCGCTCGACGATCGCGTGGCGCTGCTCGCCCTCACGCATATCGATTACAAGACCGGGGCCATTCACGATATGGCGGCGATCAGCGCGGCGGCGCATGAGGTGGGTGCGGTAGCGCTCTGGGATCTGAGCCACAGCGCCGGTGCCGTGGAACTCGCGCTGAATCGCGATGGCGCCGATCTCGCCATCGGCTGCGGCTATAAATACCTGAACGGTGGGCCGGGTGCGCCAGCCTATCTCTTCGTCGCACGGCATTTGCAGGACAAGCTGGTGCAACCGTTGAGCGGCTGGATGGGGCATGCCGCGCCGTTTGAATTTGCCATGGATTACCGCCCCGCCGACGGCATGGCGCGATTTCTTTCCGGCACGCCGGTGGTGCTCGGCATGGCCGCGCTCGAAGAAGGCCTGAAGACATTCGATGGCGTCTCCATGCGCGACCTGCAGGCGAAGGGGCGCGCGCTGGGCGATCTGTTCCTTGGGCAAATCGATGCCCAATGCGGCGATGCGGACTTTAGCCTCGGCTGTGCGCGCGACTCATCGCGGCGCGGTTGCCAGGTGTCTCTGCGCCATCCGCACGGCTATGCGATCATGCAGGCGCTGATTGCTGATGGCGTGATTGGGGATTTCCGCAGCCCCGACGTGATGCGCTTCGGCTTCCCGCCGCTCTACACACGGTATGTCGATATTTTCGATGCCGTGACCAAACTGGCGGACACCATACGCCGCGGCACTTGGCGCGACGAACGATTCAATGTCCGCGCCTCGGTGACCTAAAGCTTCACCATGATGTGGCGGGGAACGGTGTAGTCCTCCAGCGCGTAGGTGCTGAGGTCCTTGCCGTAGCCGGATTGCTTCAGGCCCCCATGCGGCATTTCGTTGGCCAGCATGAAGTGACAGTTGATCCAGGTGCAGCCGTAGCGCAGGCGCGCTGCCGCTTGCATGCCGCGCGAAATGTTTTTCGTCCACACGGAGGAGGCGAGGCCGTAATCGGAATCGTTGGCCCAGGCGATCGCCTGCTCCACATCCGAGAAACGGGTGACGGAAATCACCGGGCCGAAGACCTCCCGCCGCACGATTTCGTCCGCCTGCTCGGCGCCAGCGACAATGGTCGGCTGGTAATAAAAGCCGCCGCTCGCGACCGCGGTCCCGCCGGTGGCGATCTCAATGTGCTTTTCCGCTTTAGCGCGCTCGACAAAACTGGAGACCCGCTCGCGCTGTCGCTCGGAAATCAGCGGACCGATTTCGTTTTCTGTATCGTCTGACTGGTTGAACTTCAGCGAGGCGGCTGCGGAGGAAAGATCGGCAACCAGATTCTCATAGAGCTTGTCGCTGGCATAGACGCGGCAGGCGCCGGTGCAGTCCTGTCCGGCATTGTAGAAGCCGAAGGTGCGAAGGCCGCTCACAACCTCCTCCAGATCGGCATCGTCGAACACGATGACGGGTGCTTTGCCGCCAAGTTCCAGATGGGTGCGCTTGAGCGTCCGCTGCGCGGCGGCAATCACCTTGCGGCCCGTACCAACATCCCCGGTGAGCGAAATCATCGCCACCTGCGGATGATTGATGAGCCGGTTGCCGACGGTGGCGCCGCGCCCGGTGATGATGTTCGCGACTCCTGCCGGCAGATGTTCCGCAAGCGTGTGCGCAAGTTGCAGCGCGGTCAGCGGCGTCTGCTCGCTCGGTTTGAGCACAATGGTGTTGCGGGCGGCGAGCGCGGGCGCGAGCTTCCACGCCGCCATCATCAGCGGGTAATTCCACGGCGCGATGGAGGCGATGACGCCGACCGGATCGCGGCGGATCATGGAGGTGTGGCCGGGGAGGTATTCGCCCGCCAGCGGCCCGTGCATCGTGCGGCAGGCGCCGGCGAAGAAGCGGAAGCAATCGACAATGGCCGGGATTTCGTCTGCCAGCACGAGGTGGCGCGGCTTGCCGCAGTTCAGCGACTCAAGATCGGCATAAGGTTCCGCCTCGCGCTCGATGACATCGGCGATCTTCAGCAGCGCGGCGCTGCGCTCCGCTGGCGTTGTGCGGGACCAGGACTCGAATGCGCCTGCAGCAGCCCCGACCGCCGCATCCACCTGCGCGTCCGATGCCTCCGGCACCTCAATGATCAGCTGGCCATTGCGCGGATTGATAATCCGCTCGCCGGCGCCTTGCCCTGCCTCAAATCTCCCGCCGATGAGTAATTGTCTTTCCATTCTCATGCCCAGCTAACGACGCTCTCTTCTACCCTCCCCTTGAGGGAGGGTCGAACGAATTGAGCGAAGCGAAGTTTGTTCGGGGAGGGGTTGATGTTTACTCGCGTACCCCTCCCCGAAATTCGCTTCGCTTTCGCTCGCGAATTTCGACCCTCCCTCAAGGGGAGGGTTGGATTGACGTGCCGACAAACGCCGGTCCAGAAATAGCGGAGCGAATGGGGCAGGGGATGGACGCCACACGCAACGATGCCGACAGCGTGCAGCTGGCCGCGCTGGGCTACACCGCAAAATTCGACCGCTCGATGAGCGGGTGGGAAAACTTCGCGCTTGGGTTCACCTACCTGTCACCCGTGGTCGGCGTCTACTCAGTGTTCGCGCTGGGACTTACGACCGGCGGCCCCCCGATGTGGTGGTCGTATTTTCTCGCCGGCGCAGGACAGTTTCTGGTTTGCCTCATCTTCGGCGAAGTGGTGTCGCAGTTCCCGATCTCCGGCGGATTGTACCCATGGGCGCGGCGGTTGGTCGGCAAGCGCTGGGCATGGATGGCCGGCTGGATCTATGGCTGGGCGCTGTTCACCACCATTGCCGCGGTAGCAGTGGGCGCGGGACCCTTCCTGGCCAACTTGCTCGGCTTCGCTGCCTCTCCGCTCGTGACCATGGCGGTAGCGTTCGGACTGGTTGCGCTGTCCACTTTGATCAATCTCGCCGGCACGAAAATTCTCGCGCGTGTGGCGATGTTCGGCTTCGTGTGCGAGATCGTCGGGGCGATCGTTGTCGGCGGCTACCTTCTGCTGTTCCATCGCCATCAGCCGCTGTCGGTCGTCGTTGACACGTTCAACATCGGCGCTCCGGGGGCGTACTGGCCGTTCTTCTTTGCGGCTGCCGTCACTGGCCTGTTCACCTGCTACGGCTTCGAAGCCTGCGGCGATGTGGCGGAGGAAACGCCCGACCCCGGGCTCTCCATCCCGCGCGCCATGCGCATGACCATCTATATCGGCATGGCGGCGGCGGCGTTTGTGTGCCTCGCGCTCATCCTCGCGCAGCCGGATATCGCGGCGGTGATCGCGGGCAAGAACACCACGCCGGTGGAAACCGTGCTGCTGTCCGTGTTCGGCCCGCTGGGCGCGAAGCTGGTGGTCGCGGTGGTGATGGTATCGTTTATGTCGTGCATCCTCAGCTTGCAGGCGGCCACCAGCCGGCTGGTGTTCGCCTATGCGCGAGACCGGATGATCGCCGCGAGCGACTATCTTTCCGCCATCTCGCCACACACGCATGTGCCAGTGCGGGCGCTGGTGCTGTCTGGAGTCATAGCAGGCGTGATCGTCTGCTTTGGCTACTTCTTTGCCAATGCTATCGCCACCATCGTGAACTCGGCCATCATCGGCATCTACGCCGCCTTCCAGATGATCGTGCTCGGCGCCTTGCTGGCGCGCGCGCGCGGCTGGAAACCGGCGGGGCAATTCCGCCTCGGCGCCTGGGCCTGGCCGGTCAACATTGTGGCGCTGATCTACGGCGTCGGCGCGCTGGTCGACATGCTATGGCCGCGCACGCCGGCGGCGCCGTGGTACGTCAACGATGCGATGGGCGTGACATGGCTTGCGATCATCGGCGTCGGCGCGCTCTACATGCTGCTGGCGCGCCCTTACGATGCCGGCACTGCGCCAGCCGGCGACGCGTGGAAGCTCGCACACGCCTGAATCCCAAGAGAGCGTGATTCTCACACTGGTACAGCCGACGGGTCACTCTCATTTCAACCCTCCCCTTGAGGGAGGGTTGAAATTTGCGAAGCACCAGCGCAGCGAATTTCGGGGAGGGGTGATTGGGTATCAGTGAACTTAACCCCTCCCCGAAAAATTCTTCCGCTACGCTCCAGATTTTTCGACCCTCCCTCAAGAGGAGGGTTGGAGATTCCGCTTTGCCCAATCACGCTCAAATCGTGGGTTCGAGCACCAGCAATTTCAGCGATCCCGAAGCGTAGGTGACATGCGGCCGCCCACCCGGTGTCGTGGGCGCCTCCGTTTTGATGATCGTGGCTGCCGGCAGGAACAGCCGGCCGGTAGCGGGATCGATGGCAATGGTGCGCGCGCTGCGCAGCGTTGGAACATCGCCCAGCTTCACGAAATGGTTTGCATCCACTTCCTTCACCACAGTCAACGTGCCGTCGCCATTTGAGCTGAGGGCGAGCTTGCGCTTGGGATCGAACGCCGCACCGTCACTGGATGCGCCGATCGGAAGCTCGGCGATGTTGGTGCCCTTGTCCGCGTCGATCACGACCATCAGTTTGTTGATGCAGGTGACGAACACCCGCCGTGCTTCCGCATCGATCGCAATGCCGTGAGGGCGCTGGCAGTTGGGCATCGCATAATGGGCAAGTACGGCGTTGCTGCGCGTGTCGACGGCGATGAGATCGTGCTGTTCCACGCCATCGACGAACAGCTTGCCCTTGCCGTCGGTTTCGGCCGCTTCGAGGCCGGCGCCGATTTTGATCGTGGCGACCGCCGTGTTGCTCTTCGGATCGATGACGGTGATCGAGCCGCTGTCGCCGTTGATCACAAAGAGATGGCCGCTGGCCGGATCGTAGACGATGCCGTCGGCATCTACCGCCGCCGGAATCTGCTTCACCACGCGCAAGCTGGCGGGATCGAAGGCGGCCGCCATTCCCGCTTGGCCGTCATCGGTGTAGGCCATCGAACCCGCCACCGCGCTCCCGTGGGTGCCGCCCGGAAAGGTGCCCACGGTGCTGATCACCTTGTTCTTCGCGGCATCCACGACGGTGAGACGGTCGCGATGCGCAACATAGACGCGATTGCGCGCCGCATCGAAGCTCGCGTAGTCCCAGCGCTCCGGTGCGCCCAGCGGAATTTCCGTCACGATTTTGTAGAGGGGTGCTGCTTGCGCAGCCGGGGCGGCGAGCGGCAAAAGCAGAGCCGCGGCACAGCACATTGCAGATGCGATTTTCACGAGCGACCTCTTCAGCGGGCAAATGTCTTTTGCCGCAGCACGACGGCTTGCGCCAGAAGATGCGCTGGTTCGCCGCGGTCGTGACGGGAGGAATCGCATCGTCTGCCCCGGTGGCGGCCGGACCCCCGTATTTTTCCGACGATCCCGTTCCAACCGACGCTCAACATTTCGAAATCTACACCTTTGCCAACGGAACGGTGGCCGATGCCGGCAGCAGCGGTGAAGCGGGGATCGATTTCAACTATGGCGCCACGTCTGATCTGCAGCTGACCGGCGTATTGCCGCTGGGCTACGCGCAGCCGCACGTCGGACCGGGAGCCGTGGACCTCGGCAATATCGAGATCGCGGCGAAATACCGCTTCCTGCATCAGGAGGATGCGGGTTTCGACGTGGCGGTGTTCCCGCGGGTGTTCCTGCCCGCAGGCTCTGCGCGGGTAGGGGAGCGCCACGCATCGTTTCTGCTGCCGCTGGGGTTTGGAAAGGACTGGGGCCACTGGTCCACCTTCGGTGGTGGCGGCTGTGTTCTCAACCGAGGCGGCGGCTCGCGCGATTTCTGTATCGCCGGCTGGGCGCTCACCAACCAGGTCACACCGAAGCTGCAGATTGGCGCGGAGATATTCCATCAGACGCCCGACACCAACGAAGGCCGCGCGAGTACCGGCATCGGCGCCGGTGTTCGTTACGATCTGACCGACAACTACCATCTGCTTGGCTATATCGCGCCGGGCGTGCAGAACGCGGCCGAAAGCCGTTATGCCTGGTATACGGCCGTCCTTTTTACGTTCTGACACCTGAAGCGCAGTGGTGAATACGGTGAACGCAAAGGTGGCATTGAGCAAGGTCCCGGCGGTCACCCTGACCTTCTGGATCATCAAGATTCTGGCAACGACGCTTGGCGAAACCGGCGGCGATACCGTCAGTATGACGATGAATCTCGGCTATCTGATCGGCACCGCCATTTTCGCATCCGCGCTGATCGTGTTCGTTGTACTCCAGATCGCGGCGAAGAAATTTCATCCGTTCCTCTACTGGGCCACCATCGTGGCTTCCACGACTGCCGGAACCACGATGGCGGATTTCGCCACGCGCTCGCTCGGGATCGGCTACGCCGGCGGCTCGACGGTGCTGCTGGCCTGCGTGCTGGGCTTTCTGGGTCTGTGGTACTGGTCGCAGGGCTCCGTTTCGGTAGATACGGTGACGACGCCGAAGGTGGAGGCATTCTACTGGGCCACCATCACCTTCTCGCAGACGCTCGGCACGGCCCTGGGCGACTGGATCGCGGCAGCGTCCGATGAAGATCCGCCCGGCATGGGACTGGGCTACACGGGCGCGGCGCTGGTGTTCGGGGCGGCACTTGCCATCATCGCCTGCCTTTATTTCTGGACACGCATTTCACGGGTGTTGTTGTTCTGGGCGGCCTTCGTCCTCACCCGTCCTCTCGGCGCGACGGTTGGCGACTTTCTCGACAAGCCGCTGAATCACGGAGGGCTTGCGCTCAGCCGTCCGCTTGCCAGCGCCGTGATCGCAATCCTGATTGTCGGCTGTATCTTGTTGTTCCCGCAGCGGCCGGGAGGGCATCCGCGCGCGGCAGAAGTCGCTTAGATCTCGCGCTTCAATCCGCACAGAGTTCATGCAACATTCGGGCGAGTCGCCCGCTGGGCCAAGGAGAGAATTTATGAAGATTTCGAATCGCGTTCTTTGTTTTGCCGCCGGCGCCGCTGCCGTGGCCGTCCTTGCGGTTCCTGCCATTGCGGGACACGGCAAGGTGGGGCTGTGGAACGTGACGATTACGACGAACATGGGCGGCATGGCCATGCCCGACATGTCCAAGCTGCCACCGGAAGCGCAGGCGGCGATGCGCGCGCATGGCGTGACGATGAATGGCAACACAATGTCGGTACAGCACTGCATGAGCCAAGAGGAAGTGGATGCGAGCGGCCCGCCGCCGATGCGCAACCAGAAGGACTGCACGATGATGAACACCAAGCTCGGGTCAAATTCCTTCAGCGCCGACATGACGTGCCACGGCGAAATGAGTGGCACCGGCCATGTCGAAGTTTCGTACGATACGCCGGAGCACTATATCGGCAAGACGACTATGAGCGGAACGATGCAGGGACATCCGGTGAGCATGGCGACGACATTCGAAGGCCGCTGGGCCTCGGTGGACTGCAAGGGCCTGACGCACTGATTCACCAGCAGAGTTTGGGTCACGCAATTGCGGACGCGGTATCGTTGGGTGAAATGCTGCGGACCGCGGAGCGCGTGGTTGTGTTCACCGGGGCCGGCATTTCAACGGAATCCGGTATCCCGGATTTCCGCTCGCCCGGTGGCATCTGGACGAAAATGGCGCCGATCGATTTCGACGACTTCGTCCATTCCGCCGACATGCGGCGCGAGGCGTGGCGTCGGCGCTTCGCGATGGAAGAGACGTTTGCGGCCGCCCAGCCGAATGACGGTCATCGCGCCATCGCGCAGCTGGTGGCGCGCGGCAAAGTGAGCCATGTGATCACGCAAAACATCGACAACCTGCACCAGCAGTCCGGCGTGCCAGCAGAGCAGGTGATCGAGCTGCACGGCAACACGCGCTACGCGAGGTGCCTCGACTGCGGCGCGCGCGCCGAGCTTGCGCCGGTCCGCGCGCATTTCGGTACGCACGGCGAGCCGCCGGATTGCGTGGACTGCGGCGGGTTGCTCAAGACGGCGACGATTTCTTTCGGGCAGGCCATGCCAGAGCTGGAGATGGCCCGCGCGGAAGCGGCGACGCTCGCCTGCGATCTGTTTCTGGTACTGGGCTCGTCGCTGGTGGTTTATCCCGCGGCGGGATTTCCCCGGCTTGCCAAGCGCAACGGCGCGAAACTGATCATCGTCAACCGCGAGCCGACAGAGCAGGACGACATCGCCGATCTGGCGATCCATGCCGGTATTGGTGAAACGATGCGCGTAGCGGTTAACGCGTACATTGCGGCATAAGGCGGTATTATCGTCGCCGCCGCGGGCGGCTGGGTAGCAACATAGCTTCCGGTCGACTAATGATTTTCCTGCTCGTCAGGAAGCGAACGGTAGCCGGCTCAGCAGCTCAAGAGCAGGGCTGGGTTCAGCAAGCGGATGTCGAAGACTCCAGCGAGCCTGCGAGGCGGTCGTATGTCTCGGCCAAGCGCCCTAGCACCTGCCGCGTCTCCTCCAGAATGACATCGTCGCAGAGGGTGCGAAGTTCTTCCGCCTTTTCACGCAGCTGGCGGATGCGGGTGGTTCGATCGACGAGCCGGGAGCTGCTCGGCCGCCGCAAGGTAGCGAGCACCGGCTCCTGCCGGATCATGTCATGTAAGTCGCGATAGTCTTCCAAGTCTCCGATCCCCCCGGACAGGTTGCACTGTCAATCGATTCGATGCTCAGGCCAAGGGTTGAAATTGTCCATTGCCTGGGCGTGGATGAATTCGTCGAACGCCTTCTCTGCCTCCTGCGCCAGGGCCCGCCAGCCGGAGGCCAGGCTGAGATAGCTCAGGCGGAAATACGGCGAGGGTGCCGACTCCGCTTTCTGGATCGCCTCGCGCGCCAGCCGGCGATACTGCTCCGGCGTCTTCAGGCACGGTACATCAACATGAACGGTCATCTCGGAATCCTCGCACGGTCAGCCTCCAATCGAACGTAAACTGGGGCTGAATAGTTCCGGCTTGCAGCAGAAGTCAGGTTCGCTCCAGATGGACCTTGGTCCAACCGCCCGCATCGCGGCGGAAAGCTTCGCGCTTAATCGCCGCAAAGGCGCGGTTTTCCCAGCCGTGACGTTCCACAACAACACGGTCGCCCTCGAGCTTGAGAAGGTTAAAGGCATTGGCTTCGTGCCGGCGACGCGATGACGACGCGGTGCCCGCCTGGATGAGAAGCGCCGCACGGTGATCGGCGTAAACCACTTCGCTGGTGATCGCCTGGCTAAGGTGGAGATGCCCGGACAGCACGATGTCCACCTTGCAGTCCGCGAGCGCGCGCATAGCCATCTTCGCGCGGCCCACAGCCGTGTGCTTCGTTCCGGTTTCCGGCACAGCAAAAGGATGGTGCGTTGCGACGATACGGACCCCGTGTTCGGCGACTGGTTCGAAGCGCGCGCAGGCCTTCGCCACCTGCCCGTGGTTGATCCGGCCGTTCTTGAACGTGAAGGCGCGCGCGGTGTTGAGCCCCAGCACCGCAATTTCACCGTCCACGTAAAACGGCGCTGGGTCCTTGTCGATGTAGCGGCGAAAGTTGGACAGCGGCACCAGCCAGCGCTTCAGCACATTGTAGAGCGGCACGTCGTGATTGCCCGGTACGACGATCTGCGGCTGCGGCAGCTCTTGCAGGAAATCCCGCGCTTGCATGAATTCGCGCTTGCGAGCCCTTTGCGTGAGATCGCCCGAGACCACCACCACGTCAGGTTTTGCCTGCTGGATAGCGTGCTTCAGCCCTTCCAGTACTGCAGTATCGGCGCGGCCGAAATGCAGATCGGAGATGTGTGCCAGCGTGCGCATTGTCAGTCGGCAGGTGCAACCGGAACCATGACGCGCAGCGCGCGAGGCCGGCTGCGATAGAGCAGCGGTGTCTGCAGGCGGAACACTTCGCCATCGGCGGCGACGTCCAGGAAACTGCGCTTCGTTTCGATGCTCAACTCGCGTGCGGAAAACACCAGCGGCGCTTTCGGTTTCTCGACTGCCAACAAAGCCCGGAGCGCGACGCCAATGGCGCGAAAGCGGCCGGTGTGCGGCACGTTGCAGACCCACAATTGCCCGCCATCCATCCGCACTCGCCCACCAATGCGCGGTGCCGCCAGCTCGTATTCGTTGTTGCCCATGAACACGAAATCCGTCCTCGTTTTCGTCGATCGCGCAGGTGTCTTTATGCGAACGTGGATGGCGGATGAGCGATGCACGACTTCGACCATCGCCTCTGCGAACGCCATCCATTTGCTGTGCCCCCGCTTCTGCAGCGCTTCGCGCTCGCGGACGATCTGCGGATAAAGACCGATGCTGGAATTGTTGATAAAGACACGGCCGTTCACCTCGGCCACATCCACCGCGCGCACGCGGCCGTCCAATGCGTTGGCGACGGCATCTTCGATGTCCAGCGGAATGCCAAGGTCCTTGGCGAAATGGTTCAGCGTGCCCATCGGCAGCACGCCCAGTGTTGTGTCGCTGCCGGCCAGCGCATTGGCGACCGCGTTCATCGTGCCGTCGCCGCCGCCGGCGATGACCAACTTCGCGCCGTCCCGCACGGCCTGCCGCGCGCAGTCTTCGATCGCGTCGCAGGATGGTGGCATTTCTATGCGGACATTGTGGGCGTGCTTCGCGAAGGCCTCGGCAACGCTCCCGCGCTGCTTTTCCGCGCCATCGGAGTGGGCTGCGCCGTTGAGGAGGCAGAGAATCGCGCCCTGCGACGAAACAGCTTCCGGACGGGCGGTGGTCACAGGGGTCATCGATCTCAGAAAGTCGCGTTTACGGCGGTGAGCCGCGGCACTTGGCGTTTGACGCGAAGCACCTTAGATCAGCGCTAGCTAATATCCACCCGGAGCATCCCCTTGCGCCAGTTCGAAGACGACGACGACGAGAAGGACAAGCCTGAGGACAAAACGCCCGAGCAGCCGATTTCGCCGGTCGTTCAGGCGCTATTCAAGTCACGCACCGTGCTTGTCTTCGGTGAGGTAGACATGAAGATGGCGGAGCGCGTGACCGCTCAGCTGCTGGCGCACGCAGACAGTGACGGCGAAATCCGTGTCATCCTCAATTCCCCCGGCGGCCATGTGGAATCCGGCGACACCATCCATGACATCATTCGGTTCCTGGGATCGCGGGTGAAGATCATCGGAACCGGGTGGGTGGCGAGCGCCGGCGCGCACATCTATCTCGGCGCGCCGCGCGAGAACCGGTACGCGCTGCCGTACACCCGCTTCCTGTTGCATCAGCCTTTGGGCGGCGTCCGCGGGCAGGCGTCCGACATTCACATCGAGGCCGAAGAAATATTGAAAATGCGCGATCGCCTGAACCGCGAAATCGCCAAGGAAACCGGTCAGACTTACGAGAAGGTGGTCAACGACACCGAACGCAATTTCTGGATGAGCGCCGAAGCCGCGAAGGAATACGGACTAGTCGGCAAGATCATCACCAACGTGAGTGAGATATAACTGTCGTCTCGTTGCCTTCAGCTCTCGGACGTCAGCGGATGTGAGCCCTTCCTCAGTTTCCGTGGACTGAATTCAATGTTATGATTTCGACAAAGTCTTTTGACGAGAAGGACTGTGTCGGAGGTGTCCGTAGATTTTAAGGTGCAAATATTCGCGTGGCTGGGGCTGAAGGCCGTTCTGTTTTTCGTTTGCGGCGCCATGCTAATGATAGCTTCTGCCGTCGCGGCAAGTGCCTATCAGATCAGGACTCTTTACTCCTTTTGCGCAAAGGCAAATTGCAGCGATGGTGCCATTCCGGGCGCCGAGCTCCTTATGGACTCCGCGGGGAACCTTTACGGCACAACGCAGGACGGTGGCGACCGTGGCAAGGGCGTTGTCTTCCGGCTTTCCTATGATACCGGAGAGGACAAGTGGACGTATGAAAGAGTTTACAGCTTCTGCGCGCGGGAAGCCTGCCGCCGCGGAGGCCCTGGCGACCCGCTTATCGTCGATACGGCAGGCAACCTTTACGACACAGCCGGTGAAACCGCATTCAAGATGAGCCCCACAGAAAAGGGCCAGTGGGCGTTCACCCGGTTACACAAATTCAACGACGTTGACCAAAGCGGTCTGGGTCCCTCTTCCGGCCTGACGTATGCGGGAAGGGATACCGGAACGCCCTATGATGGGAAATCGCCGCTGTATGGCACCACTCTCTTTGGCGGCAAGGGTTCGTGGCCGAATCACTGTACCGGCTGTGGGGTGCTGTATGCGCTACAACCGCACAAAGATAAGTGGCGCGAGATCGTCCTCTATGATTTTTGCGTTCAGGGAAATGGCTGCCCCGACGGATCGTTTCCGGCGCGATCGCTTGCGGTCGGCGCCTCCGGGACTCTTTACGGAACGACCTTTAACGGCGGCGCAAAAAACAAGGGCATAGTTTACGCTGTGTCCGGTTCCGCTCTGACTGTGCTGCACAGCTTCTGCGCGATGAAGCACTGCGCGGATGGCGATGGCGGAGAGGGTCTAATTCGCGATGCGCAGGAGAACCTTTATGGCGTGGCTGACTCGAACGGCGGTGGCGTGGCCTTCCAGATAACACCTGCCGGAAAATATAAGGCCATCTATAGCTTCTGTCAGCTTGCGGGCTGTGCCGACGGCAATATTCCCAGCGGTCGGCTGCTGCTGGACGCCACAGGCGACATTTTCGGAACGACCATACTCGGCGGTGCCGCCGGCAAGGGCGTTGCCTACAAGTTGAGCGGAAGCGCGGAAAGCGTGCTTTACGACTTCTGCTCGGAAGTTAATTGCGAGGACGGACAGGGCCCTGCCGGCGGCCTCGTCATGGATGCGTCGGGCAATCTCTTTGGCACGACAATTTTTGGCGGTGCGGAAGGCCAAGGCACGGTGTTCGAACTGAGTCCTTGATGATGCCGCACGCGGTCCTCTCGTGCTGCTCCGCCCACGTTCATTGCATAGGGGATGCAGCGTGCGCCGAGTGATAGGAAGGGATTTAGTTCTGCGGTGGGTTGGCGATGAGATACGGGTAGCCGTTGTTGATCTTCGGGTTTTGGCCCCACACGTTCGGATCGAAACCCGCGGGCAGTTCCGATTTCAGCTTCGCGTCGCTGAGGCCTTTGATCCCGGTGCACGCTCCTGTGCCACAGGCTGAGAGGTTTCCCGCCTCGTCGGTATCCCAATAATCACGTCTGAACGCGCCGTCGTGCACTGTTCCCGCGAAGGCCCCTACTGCCTTCGGCGCCGCGACGGCCCCAACCGAATAACTTGCGGATGTCTCCGATGCAGATACCGCGCCCAGCAGTCCTCCGGCAACGTCGTAGCTGGCCATGCCCGTCACGTCTCCGACCGCATAGTCGTTTGCGACGGTTCCACCCGCCTGATCACCTACAAGGCCACCTTCCGGCGACGTGTCCGGCCATCCCTGGCACCTCACCGTGCCGGTCCAGAAAGACTGTTCGATATCACCGGCGTTGCGACCGACGAGGCCACCGCACGCGACGGTGTTCGTGAGGTCGATCTTGAGGTGGGACGAGGAGGTCAGAATCTGACCGGTGTTATAGCCGACCAGGCCACCGGCGAGCGGGTCGTAATTTCCGGTCAAGCGGCCGAACGCAACGCTGTCATGGACCAGGCCGTCATTCTCGCCGACGAGGCCGCCGATGGTGCTCGCACGTCCGCCATGCACGACAGCAGACGACGTCGCCAGCGCCAGGGTTGCACCTGCCTCGTTTCGTCCTGCAATGCCGCCGCCGTAAGACTCTTTCTGTACGTGCATATTGCCGGATGAATTGACCTGTTCGATGAAACCGTAATTTCGGCCGACGATTGCGCCGACATATTGGGTCGTCCCAAAGCCGGCAACTGAGGCATCAATGACCTGCAAATCGCGAATGCTTCCCGTCTGTTCGAGTTGTGCGAACAGGCCGATAGGACGCTTTCGGGTTTTGTATGGCCCTACACTCACGGATAGATTTTTCACCGCATGTGCCAGCCCCTCGAACGTACCGGCAAACGGAGTCTTGACTGGCGAGTCGATGTAGTGACCATCGGCGGCCGCGTCGTAGTCGTTTGCCAGGGCAAACATACCGGAAGGATTGTCCGAGACGTCAGCTGCAAGCGTCTTGATGTCGCCGACCAGCGTATAGCGGCCGCCGCTGATGACGAGGCTGCTCTTCAGGTCCCAGAAATCGATCTTGCCTTTGGCACCGAACAGCAGGTCGCCATCGACGTTGCCATGATTGTAATTCATCGTAAGTGCGCCTTTGCCGGCCACCGTCACCGGCGCTTTCACCATGATGTTTTTCTTGGCATCGAGAGTCAGCCGGTTGGTATTGGTCCAGCTGAATCCGTCGACGATGCTGATGCCGGCGGCAGTGCCGTCGCCGTTGCCGGTCTGCACCGTGAGATCGCCGGCTGACAGCATGCTGGTGAGGTCCCCGGTGTTCAGCACCGCGTTCTGCGCCGTGGGCATACAGACGCCGCCAGAGCAGGTGACGTTCTTGGTCGCGTCATGGGAGATGATCAGCGCCGCCTGGGCCGTGCCTGCGGAAAGCAGGGCGGTGAGCAGCGCAAGGGGAACGGAACGGCGCCTGTTCATGGCACTCTCCTCATTTCGGCGGCGGGTTGGCCAGCAGATACGGATTTCCGAGTTAATGTTCGCTCCCTCGCGAAGCTTGCGGCGCGGGCTTCCCCTGTCATTGATCTCCCCGTTCTGCAGGTGGATCAATATACCCCAGTTCTTCCCCTTTAGGAGGGAAGATTGCGCCTGGACTGTCACTTTAAAGACTGGCTAGGCCACGACACGGCGATTTCCAACGAGGTGGGACGTGCTATACCGCAAGCAAATCGATGTGAGACGCATCATCGCCACTACAATGTGCCGATCCATTAGGCCGAAGGGATGACGGAACACCCTTGGTGGCGCGGCGCCGCCATCTACCAGATCTACATCCGCAGCTTTTGCGACTCGAACGGCGACGGGCACGGCGATCTGCCGGGGCTGATCTCCAAGCTCCCTTACATCCGCGCGCTTGGGGTCGACGCCATCTGGCT
>JBJMVL010000045.1:0-4599 GCA_045810735.1 Alphaproteobacteria bacterium | reverse complement strand
GAAGCGCTTGCCGACATTGCCGGCGCAGTCGGCGATTGGGCGCGAGAAGTATGTGTGGTTCCTGCGCAATGTGGCGCTTATGCCGTATACGCCGGAAGAGCTGATTGCGCAGGCGGAGCAGGAATGGCGCCGCGCCGTGGCATTTGAAGGTGTTGAGGAGAACCGGAACCACTCGATTCCGCCGCTGGTGATGGCGGCGACGACGGAGGAGTGGATTGCGCGCAATCGGCAGGCGGAGCTTCGCGTGCGTGATTTTGTGAAACGCAGAGGAATCCTGACGCTGACTCCCGGGCTCGAGCACTTCACGCTTCGGGCGGTGCCCCCGTACCTTGCGGCGCTCGGGGACTTTGTTGAGATGGATGATTTCACGTCGCCCTCGCGGCTCGATCAGAACGGAATACGGTACGTGCCGAAACCTTCGCCGACGGCAGGTTATTTCTGGGTTGCTGATGCGAAGGACCCGCGGATTCAGATCGTGCATGAAGGAACGGTTGGGCACTACGGACAGCTTTGCGCGTCGTGGAAGAATCCGGATGCGATACGCCGGCACTACTATGACTCGGGCGCGAATGAGGGCATCGGATTCTACGCCGAAGAGATGATGCTGCAATCGGGGCTGTACGATGACAGCCCGCATACGCGGGAGATCGTGTACAACCAGATGCGATTGCGTGCCGTGCGGGTGATCGTGGATGTGAAGGTGGCGCTCGGCACGCTGACGCCCGAGCAAGCGGCCGAATTTATGCAACGCAACGTGCCGATGAGTGCCCAGGACGCGCGGACTGAAGTTGTGGAGATGGGCGAGGCGCCGGGGCAGAAGATCGCTTATCAGATCGGAAAATTGCAAATTCTGCAGATGATGGCGGATGCGCGACTCACGCAGGGAGAGCGCTTCAGCCTGCGAAAGTTCCATGATTATGTGTGGCGGAACGGGAACGTGCCCATCGCATTGCAAGGTTGGGAGTACCTGGGAGTGGAGGATGAGGTGAATAAAACTGCAGGATTGAAGTAGCGAACGTCGCGGTACATCCAACGGAACCCTAGCCGCAGGCTTCGTGTACACTTAATAGAGCGGGACGCCGCCTTCTGCCTCACTCCACGCCTCCATCGATGAGAAGAGTTGCAGTGACCAAAAGGCCACATCAGGCCGCATGATGCGGCTCGAAGTTGCGTGCCGGAATCAGGTTTCGAGGAGCTATAGAGAGTCATGGCCAAGATTGCAAAGACCGCAGATCGCCAGAAGGTGATGGATACGTCCAAGAGCACGGATTGTCCGAAGTGCAGCAAGCCGACGCGCATTGTGAAGCGCGTGAAGGACCGTGAGCGCGGCGTTCCGGGCGGAGTGTACATCTCCTGCTCGGCGTGCGACTTCTACGAAAAGCTCTAGACGCGGATCGACCTGCGAGCAAGTCAGTGAGCCTGGCCAATCGGCCGGGCTCATTTCATTTGGTGGGATTGCTCTTGGCCATATCGGCGAGGATTGCCTGCGCGGCGGCTTTTGGATCGGGCGCGGCGGTGATGGGCCGTCCTATGACCAGCATGCTGGAGCCGGCGGCGAGGGCAAACTGTGGGGTGGCAATGCGCTTCTGGTCTCCCGCATCGGAACCGGCGGGCCGGATACCCGGCGTTACCAGCAGTGCCTGGGGCAGCGCGCTGTGCACGGCTGCGGCCTCCGCCGGAGAGCAGACCATGCCTTCGATGCCGCACTCCGCGGCGAGGCGCGCAAGGCGCAGCACCTGTTCAACTGGCGCTGCGGGGACGCCGGTTTCCGCCAGGGCCGCGGCATCCACGCTGGTGAGCACAGTCACGGCCAGCAGACGCGGCGGGCGTGGCAGGGAACGCGCGGCCTCGGCGGCGGCTGTGAGCATCGCCCGTCCTCCGGCCGCATGAACCGTGAGCAGATCCGGCTCGAGCCGCGCCAGGGACCGGATAGCGGAGCTGACCGTGTTGGGGATGTCGTGGAGCTTGAGATCGAGAAAGATGGAGTGCCCGCGCTGCTTCAACTCGCGGACGATGCTGTCGCCGCTGGCGAGAAAGAGCTCGAGGCCGACCTTGAACCAGGAGACGGATCCGGCAAGCTGTTCGACACACTTCAGGGCGGCGGCGGAATCGGGGAAGTCGAGCGCGACGATGAGCCGGTCTTTGACACCCCGCGGGCTTTGCGTGGGGGCAGCCGGCGCGGGAGAGGTCGGCGAGCTGGTTACCATGTCGCTATCTTAGCGGCGGTCCGGCTGTGCAGAACGGGGTTGTTGCAGGATGGGGTTGCCTTCTTGTAACGGGCGGGTCAGAGGCGGGCGGATGTCCGCCTGCCGGGTTTACATAGCCGGTTTGGTCAGCATCGCCACTTCGGTGGGCGTGGGTTTGACGTCGACCAGGTCGAGCCGTACGCGAACCGTGCCGCGATTGCTGAAGCCGAGACGCTTGGCGGCAGCGTAGGAGAGATCGACAACCCGAGTCTCGATCATGGGGCCGCGATCGTTCACGCGGAGCACCAGAGAGCGATGGTTGCGCAGGTTGGTGACGCGCACCAGGGATCCGAGCGGTAGCGTGCGATGGGCGCAGGTCATCGCGTTCATGTCGTAGGCCTCGCCTGTGGCGGTCGGCTGGCCCTGTAGCGCGTGGCCATACCAGGAGGCGCGGCCAAATTGGAACCAGTGCTGGCGATGAACAGTCGGAGCCGCGGACTTGGCAGCGGCTGTCTGCGCCGCATGCACAGAGGTTCCCGTTGGAGCGCTCGTCAAACAGAACGCCGTCGCCATAAGCGCCGCCGCAACGATAGGAAATCGTAGAGAGCGATTCGTATTGGTGATGGTTCTAATCATTATCGGCTGTTCAGATTTTACGAAGGGGAGCAACTCCAAAGCAAACAATTTAGGCCATTTATTTGCCCATATTCGGTTGCAATCCGGGAGGAAGTATGTTACTTCGGTCACGAAATTCGCATAAGTCGTGCAACCGCATAGACGATTCGCTGGGCGGATTCTTGGCGATTCCCGGAATCAATCGCGTGTCGATGGCCGGCTTGCTTAATTGTCCCGAGTCAATGCGCGTTAATGCTGAGAATCGCCGGCGCGGCTCATCGCTGGCGACCATCACTCGCTGGCTGACCTCGATCAGCAGGGCGCATCAGGCATACGGCTCCCATTCCCGGCGTCGGTTTCTCTAGGGGAACCGCTTCTGACCGCCGACTTGCTCCAAGCGGTGGCTCACCTGCCGCGCAATGTTGGCGGCGTGCGGGATCGGGCTTGGCTCTGGTCGGCTATGCGGTAGCCTTTCGACCTTTAGAGTGGGCCCGGCCCGGCGTCGAATCGACTGGACTGGGTCGAGGAGGGCGGGATTCTCGCTACAGCAGTCGAAAACGGATCCGGAAGACAGGAAGAAGCAGCGATTCAGCGCGGGCGTACGCGCAAACCTGCCGCAGCGAGCACGGTCGCGGACATAGGTTACTCAAGTCGCGATCCGACGCCGGGCCGGCAATCGTGCCTGAATGATCACACGCAGCGAATCGGGGTGGAGAGCGCGCCGGATCTCAGCTGACCCGGAGCCCACTGACTACGTGAGTGGTAAAGAGAAGGAAAACACGGATCCCAGCCCTCGTTGACTCGTAACGTCGACCGTTCCGCCGTGTGCCTCCACGATAGCTTTGACAATCGCAAGCCCCATGCCGGTGCCCTGCACCCGATGACGCTGGTTTTGTCCGCGATAGAACTTGTCGAATATGAAAGATTTCTCAAAATGTTCGATACCGCTTCCGTGATCGGCGACGCTCGTGACCAGAAAAGACCCTTTGACTTCAGCGCTGATGAAGATGGGCTGTCCTTCTTCGGAATATTTCGCAGCATTCTGAAGCAGATGATGCAGGACCTTGCGTATCCAATGGATGTCCATACGCACCGCCGGCAGTGAGCGAGATAGCCGCACTTCCACGGAATGCTTTTCGAGAAGTGGCTGACATTCCTCGACTGCGTCCTGGACGGCATCCTTTATCTGCGCAATCTCCAACTGCGGCTTCACTTGTTGAGAATCGAGTTGCGCCATCTCCACAGCCTGGCCAATGAGGTGATTCAATCGGGCGCTTTCTTCTTCAATGACGGCCAGCATCTCGTCTTTCACTTCTGGATCTTGCACTGTGCCAGAGCGGAGGCTGGTGATGGAAGCGGTAATGGCCGTGAGCGGCGTACGTAGTTCATGCGTGACCGAATCGAGGAGCGCCGATCTTAGCCGCTCACTCTCCCGGGCGGCCTCAGTGCGAGCCAGACGCTCGGCGGTGGTGCCGCGTTCGATAGCAAGCGCAATCACGCTGCCAAGAGCATCGATGGCCTCGCGCGAAGGAAGATTTCCGGCGATCCCGATTGCACCGACCGATCGCACTCCCAGCATGAGCGGCGCAATGCACAGCTGATTAGGAAAGTCACAGCGTATTTCTCCGCGATTCGCGACTGCCTGCAATTCCTCGTCGGGGATGTTCCGTGTGCTTGAGGCTGACCGGTAAACGCGATCACTCTGAAGCAGGTAAATGTCCACGGCTTCGTTGTGGAACGAAGAGCTGATGTGCCCTGGTATGGCATTGAGCAGGTCCGCAAGGCGGTTCGAAATGAG
>JBJMVL010000044.1:0-41275 GCA_045810735.1 Alphaproteobacteria bacterium | reverse complement strand
TGATTCAGCGCCTTCACCAGCGCCCGGTACGTCGTCGCATGCCCGTTGCCCCAGGACGAGGTGATCGTGAGGCCAAGTATGACAATCTTTGCCATCACACCGCCTCCCGCAGTTGACTGCGGCCTTCGAGCACCGATTCCACTTCGGCCGCGCGCAAGCCGTAGGTGTGTTCAGCCAACACACGTTTCCTCGCTGCTTCACCAATCTCGCGGGCCCTGTTTCGATCTACTGCCTGCACGTAAGCAGCCACTTCCGCTCCGTCGCTGGCCACCAGGATTTCTTTGTCCGGTTCCAGGAATTGTTCGATTCCGGTCCATGCGTCGCTGACGATGCAGGCGCCTGCGCCGGCGGCTTCGAAAATCCGCGTCGGTGGCGAAGCACCGTAACGCGCCATGCTTTCGCGGTTGACATTCAGCACCGCCCTCGGCGTGCAATTGAAGGCGTTGTGATCCCGCGTGTAGACGTGTCCTGCGTTGATCACGTTCGGCGGCATCGGCTTGTCGTGCCAGCCATTACCGCCGATTAGAAAGCGCTGCTGGGGCAGCCGAGCGGCGGCACCAAGAAAGAATTCTTCTACTCTTCCTTCACGGTCCGGCAGGCGATTGCCTAGAAATGCGAGATCGGCCTCGAACTGCGGACCCGGTGCAACGGGATGATGGGTTGCAGGATCGAGTGCATTATAAATGGGGATACACAGGCGCGCGCCGAACTTGCCGTAGCTGCGAACCACCGCGTCGCCGCCGCCATAGGTAAACACCGCATCGAAGCGCGAAATGAGCGGCCGCAGGTGATCGTCCGCGCTGGCGCTCATGCGATCCAGCGTGGCCGGTGCGTCGACATCCCAGAACAGTATAGTCTGGTGCGGAGCACGCCGCGCAAGGACCGACTGCTCCAGTTCGGCATCGAGAACGCCGACACCACTGAACTTCACTACCACGTCGGCATCGCGCGCAGCGTCCAGAGCCCCTTCCATTCCCGTGCGATCTGCAGAGAAGACAAACACCTGGCTCCACGCGGGATCGTCGATGTCCCGGTGTGCCTGGCGCCCGAATGCGTCGGGTTCACAAAACAGGATTTCGTGACCGCGCTCTGCCAGTGCCTTCAGCAAGCCGCGATAGTAGGTGGCGGCGCCGTTCCAATAGGCCGAGACGAGACTGGAGCCAAAGAAGGCGAACCGCATCACGCCGCCTCCCTCGCTTCGATCCCATTGAGCTCTGCATAGATCTCGAGCAGCTGTTGCGCCCGGTGATCGCAAGTGTGTTGATCGGAGATGATCCTCAAACCATTGCGCCGCAGCGACTCGCGCAAGGCTGCATCATTCATCAGCGCACGCATCTGCTTTTGCATCTCCGCGCCGTCTCGCGCGGTGAGGTAGCAGCGGTCCGGAAACAGGTTTTCTGTATCGTGCCACGGCGCACAGATCAGCGGGATACCGCAAGCCAGCGCCTCAAACACGCGGATGGTTGGAATTCCCAGCAGAGCCTTCGCGTAAGGCCGCCGTGGGATATGGACAGTGAACATGCTCTTTGCGAACGCGAGCGGCGCCTCGTGATTGGGCAGCCACCCACCATATGAAACGCCGCGCTCGGCGAGTTCGTCAATTACAGTCGCAGGATAACGCACACCGTAAGCCTGCGTTCGAAGATTCAGCGCTTCCACCGGTTCAGCCAAGAATTCGCGGAGTTCGGCAGAGCGTTCTTCGTCCCCCCAATTACCAATCCACACGAGATCGCGCTCGCGTTCCGCGGTGTGTGGATAGAAAGTCGAAATGTCCGCAGCTTCGTGGAGGATCCAGGCGCGGCGGCTCCAGCCACCCTTGCGGTAAATTTCCGCGATGACTTCGCCGAATGCCAGCACGCCGTCGTAACCGGAGAGATCAAATTTCTGCATCTCGGTGGGCGCAGTGGCCGCGCGATGGTGGGTGTCCTGAAGCAACAAACTGAAGCGCGCGCCGCAGTGGCGCATGCGGCCAATGGTGTTAACGAGCGCGGGCTCGTTCCACTCATGCACGATCACCAGATCGGCGCCCTGCGTCAGCGCATCGAGATCAGGGCAATCGGGATCGTACTTCACCGGCCGAAGCGTGGGAAAGGCGGCCCGGAACGATCCGAGCTTCTCCGGTCCGTGATCGTTCAGAAGATTGGTTTCGCTCCAGTTGCCCCGCGGCTCGCAGAATATCACCTCATGGCCCAGCTTTTGGAGCGCGAGGCCGAGGCCACGCAGGAAATGCACATTGCCGTTGTTCCAGCAGGAGGCAATGGCGTGCACAAACCATACGATCTTCATGCCGCCACCTCGACGATCCGATCACCCGCGTGCGGCGCGCAGACAGCGGCATATGCGTCCAGATATTCGGCCGTCATTCGTTCATCCGAATACCGGCCGGCGTGTTCGCGCGCGCGCCGTCCATAATCAGCGGCAAGAACTGAGTTGTGGGTCAGTTGGGCCAGCGCAGTGCGCCAGCCATCCTCATCGTCGGGGTGGACGAAAATTGCCGAGCCGTCCCACAGCTCCCGCAGGGTGGGAATGTCCCCCAGCACCAGCGCGCAGCTGGAAAGCGCCGCTTCCAGAATGCTCAACCCGAATGGCTCATACCGTGCGGGCGCCGCAAACACGGTAGCATGCGCCATTTGCGCCGCCATTTCACTGCGGCTCAAGCGGCCGAGCCAAACGACATTCTTAAGGTCAACGGCGGCGCCGTCCGGCGACACCTCGTCTCCCGCGACGACGAGGGGAGTGTTCAACTCGCCGGCAACGCGGCACAGAATCCCGATGTTCTTGGCTTCGTCCCACAGCCGCCCCGCTGCCAGGACGATGTTGTGCTTCGGGCGGGAAGAGAAGAACGATGCGTCGCGGCCATTCCAGATCGCCCGTGCGGCTTTCGCACTTCCGTGAAGTGCCTGGAACTGATCGAGGAACGCCCGGGTCGGCGCAGTGAGCATACGGGCACTACGCACACCCGCCGACACCCAGTTCACATATCGCCACCATTCCAGCGGAATGACTTCCCGCTTGCAGGTGTGCCACCACGACGCGACGCAAGAGTGTGCCGTGAGCATCACGGGCACATCGAACGGCAAGGAGGCGTGATAGTAACCGTTCACATGCACGAGCTCCGGGCGGCATTCGCGCGCGAGCTGCAGCAGCAGGCGGCCTGATTCGACAACATCCTCCTCGCAATCCCTCATCCATTCGAGGCGGTGTGCCGTGGAGACAAGCCGGAGATTGGATTGGGCTTCAGCTTCCGCGCGCTGCGCCTCGTCAGGCATGCGGCCCATTGACAGCAGCGTGACCTCGATCCCGTGCTTCGCCAGCCCGGCGCACAATTCGATCGCGAAAGTCCACACACCGCCAACTGTATCGGTCGTCATCAGCACCTTGAGTGGAGACGGGGGGCTCATGCTGCGCACGTCCGCTCGAGCTGATCCAGACGATGCGGCTGCTCTTCCTGGATGTCGCTGAAGTGGCCGTACCGGTCGAGATAGTAGTCAACCGCGCGCTCCCAGGCGTCATCGTCAGGGATCCCCCACAGCTTCCGATAATCCGGGGAGCCCGGATACGGAAACAGCGGGACAGGATCGTTGGCCCATACGCCGTGGGCGCGGAGATTTTCGCGCCACCGGTCGACCAGGTCTTCGTCATCGCCCGGCATTTCGATCAGGTTCGCCTGCACGAAAGGCACATTCTCCCGCGCGAGGATGAGACGATCTGCCAATTCGTCAGTGGAAAGGCGGCAGAGTTTCTCCAGCGAGTCGCGGCCTTCACGCGAGAGGCTTTCGACGCCCGCTTCGATCGAGACACAACCGGCCTGCCCGAGTAGGCGGATCATATCCGGTTTCCACAGATCGATGCGAGTCTGCACGCCGAATGTGACGCCGCGACCGACTAGCGCCTCCAGGAGCAGGCGGTTGGGAAGGAAGATTTCATCGATGAAGTAGATGTAGGTGACGCCGTTCGCGATGTGCCCGTCGATCTCCGCAAGCAGATTGGTCAAGTCGCGGCGGCGATATCCGTCGCGAAAATTCTCCTTGGCGCAGAAGGTGCAGTGATACGGGCAACCGCGGGATGCCTCGACTTCGGCGCCAGGTCCATCCGGTGGCGTTTCGAAGCGGTGATGATGGTGATGATGCCGCGCGATCCACTCGGCACCCCAGCGTAGCGGTGGTAAATTCACGAACTCTGTTGCGCAAGGCCCACCGTGAATACGAATGTCGTCGCTTTGGCGCTCAGCCGTACCGGGGACGGGTCGCTCAGCACTGGCGATTTTAACCAGAGCTTCCTCACACTCGCCGAGCACGCCGATATCGACGCCGAGCTTCTGCATGGTAGCGCGCGGGGTGGTGGACATGTGCGGCCCCACTGCCACTTTGAGCCCACCGGTATCCTCCAACGCTCCTAGTAATTGGAGCGGCACACGCAGTTCGGGCGGAGCGCAACGCCAGAAAAGGTAACTGGGCGCTGTTGTGATCACCGTCATCTTCGGCTGATAGGCGCGCACGGCTGCTGCGAGCTCCGCCATGCTTAAGCGGAACAGATGCCCGTCGAAAATTTCAGCCTGATGTCCGGCGCCTTCCAGCAGGACTTTGGCGCTGCCGTATTCCAGCGGCAGATGCGACTCACGACAGCCGAAATAGATGCTGTGCTCGAAGCTCCAAGGCGGATTGACGAGCGCGATTCTCATGCGACCGCCTCGCGTTTTGTCTGTTGCACAACAGCAGACGCAATCAGCCAATCGCGCAGCCGTCTCAAACCGGCGTCCACATTGACCTGGGCCTGCCAACCGGTCGCGCCGGTAAGTGCGCGCGTGTCCGATACGTACCAAGGCTGATCGCCGGGCCGCCAATCGTGGAACGACACCTCCGGCGCGCGGCCCTCCATCTTTTCGATCGCGCGCAGAAGCTCGCGCAGGCTGAGGGTGTTCTCGGGTCCACCTCCAAGATTGAACACCGAGCCGGAAATTGCATCGATTTGATCCAGCGCCAGCAAATAAGCTCGCACGGCATCGCCAACTTCCAGGATATCCCGCACCTGATAGCCGTCGCCGTAAATGGAGATCGGCTCCCCGCGGAGCGCAGAAATCACAAAATGCGCCACCCAGCCCTGATCCTCATTGCCGAACTGGTGCGGCCCATACAGGCAGCTCATGCGGAACACGGCGGTCTTCACGCCATAAATCCGCGAATAATCGATCACATACTGATCCGCCGAGCCCTTGGAGCAGCCATACGGGCTGTAGAGCGACAGTGGCGTGCTTTCGTCGAAGCCTGAGGTGTGTTGCGGCTTCCGCGGCACATAACGGAGTCCGTCGCGCTCCAGCGCCTCAACCGGTAACAGCTTGCCATAGACCTTATTGGTAGACGCAAAGAGAAGCGGCGCATTCGGCGCATACCGCCGCACGGCCTCCAGCACATTCAGCGTCCCGCGGGCATTCACTTCAAAGTCGGTGATGGGATCGTCTACGCTGGTTGTCACGGCAACCTGTGCCGCGAGGTGGATTACCGCGCGGGCGCCTCGGATTGCCTCGGAGACAGCCTCCTCATCGCGCACATCTGCAACTCGCATGGAAATGCGATTGCCGTCGTGCTGCTGGAGCCAGCTCACATTTTCGCGCACATGCAAGCGCGAAAGATTGTCGAAGATTAAAACGTCATCGCCGCGCCGAGCCAGCGCTTGTGCGACGTTGGTGCCGAGAAAGCCTGCTCCACCAGTGACGACGATCTGCCCTTCACCCCGAATCGGTGTGGCCGGGAGTGTCATGCCACAAGCCCTCTGCGGGACAGTTCCTCCGTCGCGAGTTCGACGCTGTCGGTCGCGATCTGATCCTGCAGCCATTCGACAAGTTCGGCAATGCCGTCTTCGAACGAAACCTGCGGTTCAAAACCGAGCAGAGTGCGAGCCAACGTAATGTCGGCGAAGCAATGGCGGATATCCCCAGCTCGATATTTTCCGGTGATTTGCGGCGTGATGTCGTCGCGGCCCATAGCATGAGCGAGCGTCTGGGCGACCTCCTGCACGCTCCGGCTTTGGCCCGAACCGACGTTGACGGCTTGGTCGACGGCCGCATCGCTCCCCAAGGCCAAACGACAGGCACGCGCCACGTCGGTCACATGCACGAAATCGCGCCGCTGCAATCCGTCTTCGAAAATGAGCGGCGAACGCCCATTCAATAAGCGCGATCCAAAAATCGCAAGCACGCCAGTGTAGGGATTGGAAAGCGCCTGATCGGGACCGTACACATTGAAGAAGCGCATCGCCGTGACTTTGCATCCGTATGCCTGACCCCAGATGAGGCACATGCGTTCCTGCGTGTATTTGTTCAGCGCATAAATTGAGCTGAGCGACGCCGATTTGGCTTCCGGGGTGGGCGCAGGTTTGAGGATCTCCCCTTCAGACGTCTGAAGTTCCCATTTGCCCGCCTTCAACTGTGCCAGTGAGCGCTGTGGCGGCTCGATGGTACGCGAGCCCTGCCGCGCGAGGCCCTCGCCGTAGATGCTCATGGAAGACGCGACGAGTAGCTTGTCGATATCGGCGTTCGTCATCTCTTCCAGCAAGATGGCAGTGCCGAGTTCGTTCGCTTCGGTGTAGCGCGCGATCTCGTACATGCTCTGCCCGACGCCGACCTTTGCGGCCAGATGGCAGACCATATCAACGCCGCGAAGCGCAGCGCGCACACGATCGCGGTCGCAAACGTCCCCTCTCAGGAATTCAACGTCAGGATCAAGATAGCCCGGCCGCGAGCATTCGCCATGAACCTGCGGATCCAGGTTATCGAGAACCCGCACCTGTAACCCGGCGCCCAAAAGGTCCCTGGCGAGGTGTGAGCCAATAAAACCGGCCCCACCGGTGATCAGAATCGTACGAGCCACTGGTGCTCCTCCGCGTGCGGAGAGAACGTGGGCTCAAATGTTTCGTTCCGGAGTGTCCGCGTCCTTTGATTAGATTCACAGCTCAACGTTAGGACGCCATGTCAAAAGATAGCCACTCTGCTCCCAAGCTCCCACCGCCAAATTCGTGCTCCACTGAAGAAGTACCTCAGCGCGACACTGGTGAGAGATTCGAGCGGTACAGTGGGCCGACAGCCCGAACGCTCCTTCGGCGTGAATCTCCAGAGCAAAGCGAGGAAGTTCCATAGGGGCCGTTCCCCTCACGTTTCTTTCCCAAGTATCCGGACCCGGCACTTAGTTATCGACGAACTTCACCGAAGAGATGCAATCTGCATTGGTCGACGCGCTTGGAACCGCTGCAGCCGCGCCTTCGCCATTCAAACCGCGCTGGCTACGTTGTAGCAGGCGCCTATCCCACCATCGTTGGTACGCGACATTGCCGAACTGCACACCGCCTCGGTGGTGCGCAATTGCTGACATCGCGAAGATTGGGTTGCTGATCGGGTCGTTAGCCACGGGCACCGTCAAGTTCATCGCGCAACACAGCGAGTTCAAGCCACCGCTCCTCGGCGCATGCGAGCTCCGCCTCGACATGCTTCAACTTGGCGGACGTGGCGGCAAAGGCGTTCGGGTCGCGCGTGTAGAAAGTTGAATCGGTCAGTTGGCGATGCAGCGTGGTTATTTCTGCCTCTAAAATCTCGATCCGGCGGGGCAACGTATCCAATGCATGTTGCTCGTGGAACGAAAGTTTGCGGCGAGGTGTAGTGCGCTCTCGCTTGGGTGCTGAAGGCTCCCTTTTCTTCGGTGCTGCCGGCATCTCTCGGCGCCGGGGACTGTTCTCAAGCTGAGCCAGCATGTCGCTGTAGCCTCCTGCGTACTCCACAAACCGACCATTGCCTTCGGCACTGACCACGGACGTTGCCACGCGATCCAGGAAGTCGCGGTCATGGCTCGCAACCAGTACTGTGCCGGGATAGCTGGATAGCGTCTCTTCAAGGAGATCGATCGTTTCGAGGTCGAGATCGTTCGTCGGTTCATCCAGCACAAGCAAATTGGACTCCTGAGCCAGAACTTTCGCGAGCATCAGGCGAGCGCGCTCACCTCCTGAAAGGATGCGAACTGGCGTTCGGGCTTGCTGCGGCGTGAACAGAAAATCCTTCATATAACTTACGACGTGACGTTTTTCTCCGCGGACTTCCACCGCATCGCCACTGCCGCCAGTGAGGACTGCGCTCAGCGTCGTGTCCGGATGCAGTGCCGCGCGGTCCTGATCCAGGATCGCCAGCTGAATGCCCGCGGCGAGCTTTATGCTGCCGACATCCGGCTTGAGGCGCCCCGTCAGCATGTTCAGCAGGGTCGTTTTTCCAGCACCGTTGGGCCCGATAAATCCAACGCGGTCGCTACGACAGATCCTGATCGAGAACTCACGGATGATGCACTTGCCGCCGTATGACTTCAAAATCTGACGCGCTTCGATCAGCTTGGCAGTGCCGCCTTCTACTTCCGTGGCGCCAAACTTGACGGCGCCCGCTGGTTTCAGTTGCTCGTGACGCGCGGCTCTTAGCGTCTGAAGTCTGGCGAGACGGCCCTGGTTGCGCTTGCGGCGGCCGCTGACGCCGTAACGAACCCAATCTTCCTCTGCAGCGATCTTCCGATCGAGCTTATGTTTCTCCAGTTCCTCGTCTGCCAATACTTCGTCGCGCCAGTCCTCGAAGTACGAAAAGCCGCGTTCCAGCCGACGCGTACGTCCGCGGTCGAGCCACACGGTCGTGCGAGACATGTCCTCCAGGAACCGCCGATCGTGGCTGATCAGAACCAACGCCGAGGGGAGAGAGGAGAGTTCCTCTTCCAGCCATTCGATGGCCGGTAAGTCCAGATGATTTGACGGCTCGTCCAAAAGCAGGATGGCGGGCTGAGGCGCCAACGCGCGCGCCAGCGCCGCACGGCGCTTTTCGCCACCAGATAGCTGCTGCGGCGCTTCGCTGCCGGAAAGCCCGAGGTTACCCAAGAGATGAAAGGTACGGTTGGTATCGTAGCCCTCACCTAGTCCGGCTTCTACGTAATCTCGCGTTGACTCGTATCCCGCAAAACTTGGCTCCTGATGCAGATACCGGATCGTGGCGCGAGGTTGAGCGAAACGTGTTCCTGCATCTGGCTCGAGCAGGCCGGCAGCAATCTTGAGCAGCGTTGATTTGCCCGATCCGTTGCGCCCGACCACACAAATCCGGTCGCGTGCGGCAATCGAGAGATTTGCTGCTTCGAGCACTTGCGAGTTGCCGAACCGGACACTGATGTCTTGTAGCTGTATCAGGGGAGCAGCCATGCGAACTCTCTAGCGCCCTGCGTATGCTGGAAAAAGGGCATTGACGGCGCACCGCAAAGTGAAGCTTCGGTGTAGTTAGCCAGCTCCAGTTAGCGGCGCGGCAAGAGTACCCGCGTCCGAATGATCGCGGCCTTCCTTTTTGGCCTGATATCACGAGATATCTGGCATCATGCGGGGCGTGGGTGCACTTGCGCGCAGTTGGGGTGAAGACCAGTGACCATGCGCCTGCTTGGATCGACATCGCGGATAGGGCTTTGAAGATCGCACCGACCCCCGTTCCGGCAAAGATGTGGGAGCCGCTCAAGGAGGACAGTCCCGAATGCGAAAAAGCTGATCATGTGGCTTGTAAATCGCCCTTCTCACGGCGTGTCGCAAAGCCGCAAGTGCAAGCCATGCTGCGCCACTCCTCCTTCAGGCATGGAATTTCTTGGTAGTTTGCCGTTCGGCCAGTTGCTGCGCTTTGAAATCTGCGCGAGCCAGGCCTTATGGGTTGCGTAATGGCAGGGTTGCCGTCCGCCTGCCTCGCCCGTTATCGCGTGCTCTTGGAGATGAGACCAAGCGAGCCAAAACAATCATTTCGCCTTAAAACCCGTCAGAGAGTAGGCAGCCGGCGGCATAGGTGAGCTGCCGTCGCAAACGTCATGAAATTAAAAGCCAGGCGCCCGTGAGATACCTGAACCGATGGGCACAGTCTTAGCGGAGCTGTCCAAGCTGATGACGAGGGTTCGATTCCCTTCACCCGCTCAGCTGTAAAGCTAGACAGAATCGGAGGAACGGTTCCGCCAGCCGAAAGTGATGCGGTCGTCCTCCCAGCGGGCAGAGATTGCCGCCATCGTCGCAACAATGGCACCGAACAACAACGCCAAAGCAATCCATAGGCTGGCATTCCGGGCGATCTTCCGCGCTGTCTCCACGCGTATGGTCTGATCGCTTCTGACGCGTGTCTCCACATCCTTGACCCGGCGCTGTGCGTCTGCCGATGAAATGCCCACTGCGCGCGAGACCAGTTGCACGGTACGGTCGCGATCTCCCGACGGCAGCTTTGCCGTCCCAGAGGACCAAGTACCAAGGATCCTGCCGACCTCGGCTTTATCCGCTGGAGAGGCCATACCTTCAGGCTGTGCTGCGGGTGCATTCGGACTGCCAAGGTTCTGATCGGCGTCCACTGGTATCGTGATTACATGCGGTGCGGCTGTCATGTGCGCCGGCGGAGAAGCACCAACCGCAGTTTCAGGTGCGACGGTTTCGGTCTTTTCGCTGCCCGACGGCACGGCAGTCATCGGCTTTGCCGTACCGGGATCCAAAGTGGTTGGCGCCTCATCATCCGGCGGGGATGTGGCATCCGTGGCGGTGTTGCTAGCCTGCGCATAGCGCATGAAAACAGCGGCATGCATGGGCGACGGAGGAGGCCGAAAGAGCACATCGGTCCAATATGCGGCAGACGAAGGTGCGGAGATGCCTGAACCCGCAACCGGTGCCAACCTCATGTTGTCGGCCACAACCGAACTTCCCACTGGCCCCCAGTTTGACAACAATGCCAACACGACGCTTCCGGTAACGCAGACGCCCCAGACAGCAAGACCGTGTGCGGCGGCACGAAATTCTTCTTCTCGGTCGGTTTCTGCCATGGGGCCGATAAGCCTGCCGACGATATGCCCAGCTGCCGCAAAGCCCATAGCCTGCGCCGCGAGGAAGTAGATGGCCCCCAAGGTCAGAAAGGTCGGGCTGGCAACGCCGCGCGCCGGGACCAACGAGAGCCCGACGCCTGCACCAAGCAGCAACAGAAACAGCGTCGCCGCCGTGCCCACGACGGCACCGGCGAATGTGGAACTCCAGGAGAAACGGTGCCGGAAACCGTCACCTGCGGTCCCTAACTCCTCAACAACCACAGCCATAAAGCTCCCCAAGTTGTGCGGCGGCCCGGCTAAAACGACGCAACAGCGTCGCCTGTTCCAGGCGCGCCTACCGCGGCTATAAACTTGCTCGCCTTTAGCGAGCCTAGCTGACGGTTACTGCCGAGGCTCCGGTTGTGCGCGTCTGTCCAACTTCGAGGCCCTTCGCCGCGAGCGCTGAACCTCCATTGGTCGCTACGGAAGATGCACCGGCGGCGCTGGCGGCAGCAGCTCTACGCTCAAGAGCCGGATTGCGCTTGGCATTGTCTTCTCCGAGCGGGTTGTCAGAGTGGCGGCAATTTCCCTCGAAGAAGGCCCCTGCCTCGACGGCAAAGGCCTCATGCAGAATGTTGCCTTCGACATGGCACGTCGAACAGAGCAGTATCTTGCGCGCGCGGATGCTTCCCTCCACCCGGCCTCTGACCGTCACTTCATCGGCGAGAACTTCGCCCTGAATGACGGCCTTTTCGCCGATCACGAGTGCCGCGCTATGAACATCGCCTTCCACCCGGCCATCCACCTGCATGTCACCGGTGGAAGAAAGAGTCCCGGTCACAACCAGATCGGCGCTGATGATGGAGGGTGCCGACCGGACTGGCGCAGAGCGCTTCGGCTGTTGCGGTTGCTGAACCGGCGCAGGTGCGGCGGCTGGCGTGGCCATAACGGCCTCGGAAGTACTATCTTTTGCTTTATTGAACATGACGGCCTGCCTCAATGAATCTGCTCGGATCTCGGACCGCATCCGCCAGCCACACTTCGTAGTGGACGTGAGGACCGGTGCTTCGACCGGTGGATCCGAGCCTTCCCACCGGCGTTCCTTTGGCGACCGTGGCACCTGTGCGGACCAAGATCGACGATAAATGTCCATATCGCGTGTGCATGCCGAAACCGTGATTGATCTCGACCATGTTGCCGTATCCACCACGTGGCCCTGCAAACACTACAGTTCCCGGTGCGGTCGCGCTGACCGCTGCCCCCCACGGGCCACCGAAATCAAGTCCGGGATGAAACCCCGCATGGTGTGTGAAAGGATCAATTCGCGGCCCAAAATCGCTCGTCAGTTCGAAGCCGGCACCATGGACCGGTGTTGTCAGCGGCACATGCGTCAGCGCAGCAAACAATTGCTCGAGATCCTGGCTGTGGGCACTCGTCAGCGCAAATGCGGTCGTAAACGCCGGATCGCTGATGCCCACAACCCGAGTGTCTGAAAGGGGCAGCAATGGGCCCCCCATCCCGTGACCTTTGACGCGGTCGGGATTGAGACCCACGCGCCGGATCAGGCCCTCCACATTCGCTTCGCGAGCTGCAATTTGGCTGTCGAAATTTTGCAGCAGCCCAGTTTCCACCCTATTCATCTTTTCGATGCGGTTGGTCTGCTCCGCCAGCGCGCGAAAGCTGGGGTTTCGCAGGACCGCCGGCGACGGAACCCGCGCCGTCTCTGTGCGCGAACGATGCAGCAGAGCGTTTGCCGCGCTGGCGAAGGTGCGGACCGCCCCGTCCAAAAGACTGGCTCGAGCCGGAGCCGAAGTCCGCGGCTGAGGCTGAACAGGAACGGGCATAATGCCCATTTCTGAACCATTCGCCCCAAAATTGGTTGGCGAACCTGCGGAGGTGAGCCCCAGCGTTTCACGAATGCCGGCAGCGCCGCCTTGTGCAGCCGTTCCGGCCGCTATCACCGGTGTGGCGGCGTTCAGTACGTTCCTACGCGTGAAGAGACTGCCAATCGCTTGCTGCTTCAGTTGAAGCTGGTCCGCTACAGATCTGAACTTGTCTTCGGCTCCGACCAGCGCCCCATTCAATTCGTCATACGACATTTGCAGGTCGGCAAGGCGGTTTTCGTAATTCGCCTGCATCTGCTGATAACGATGATCTTTGACCACGATGATGTGGTCCTTGAAAATCACGTTGACCGAAGCGAACGCTACCCAACCAAGAAATATCAGTGCGATTCCTGCAAGCGTCGCCTGCAGGGGCGCACCGAAGGTGAAAAACTGAACTCGTCCGTCACTCCGGATGTAGATTTGCCGTTCAGGGAACGTCGCATACAGCCAATTGCGCGCGCGCTCGATGAGCGTTTGAAGCATTCTTCTTATCCCTTGTGGGCGTCGTTTCGCTCCCCGGCCCGGACGTCAGTATCGCCCGCAGGCGTTTGAAAAATCAACCTCTTAGCTATTTAGAGTCTTGTAACTATGTGCCAAAACAAGTTCCGTGGCGCTTACGCTCGCTTTGGCAGTGCCTTGGCGGCTTCCAGCACCGCCTGCGCGTGCCCGGGAACTTTCACATTGCGCCAAATTTTGTTGATCACGCCTGAGTCGTCCACAAGGAAAGTAGCGCGCTCCATCCCCATGTAAGTGCGACCGTATAATTTCTTTTCGACCCACACGCCGTAATTTTCTGCCGTTTGCTTCTCCGGATCCGAGGCAAGCCGGACCTTCAGTTCGTATTTGGACCTGAATTTTCCGTGAGATTCCACGCTATCCTTTGAAATCCCGATCACTGTCACACCAAGAGCGTCGAACTCTCTCGTATTTTCCGAAAAAGCGATGGCTTCCTTCGTGCAACCCGACGTGTCGTCCTTGGGATAGAAATAGAGGACATACGGATGCCCCTTCAGAGCAGCCGACGAAACCTGTCCCTCATCCGTGGCAAGCACAAATGCTGGCGCACGGTCCCCGACCCCCAGGTCTTTTGCCATCGTGATCTCCTATCTTTCGGTTTAATCTGGCATTTACCAGAAATGAGAAATAGGCATAGCCGAGGCTTCGTCGGCGCGATGGCGGCGCCACGCATTAGGGGGCGGCAAGATACGCAGGCCGCGCCGACTCGCCGACAGGTGCCGATCCTTTGAGCCCCAACAGCCATCCGCAACAACGCAGTTCTCTGACGTTGTTCGAACGTTTAAGGCGGCTGCGAATTCGCCGGCACCACGTTCATCACGTCAGCCTGGCGACTGTGGCTGTTATTGCGATTGCGCTGTTCTTCGTTGCCGGCGTGGTTCTGCGCCTTGCGATGGGGCCTGTGTCGCTCGGCCCTTTTTCAGAGCGGCTGCGAAGTTCCGTCCTCTACGCTCTCCCCGGCCTCGCAATTCGATACGACGACGCCGCGCTCGAATGGTCTCATGACGAAGGACGGGTGAACTTGATCATTGTGGGCGCCCGCGTGTTCGATTCCGAAAACCACATCGTTGCTCAGGCGCCGAAGGCGGAGATCGGTCTTGGTGCAGCCGCTCTTGTAAGTGGCCAAGTTGAAGTCCGGCGCATCGCCCTGGTCGGTGTCCAGTTGACTCTCGTTCGCACCAAGGACGGGGCGCTGCATCTGGGTGTCGAGCGTAACAAGACAAGTGGAGACGTCCTGCAGCGCATTCGTGATGCCATTGAGAAGTCAGGCAGCGGTACATCTTCACTGGAGCGTTTTGCCGTCACGCAGGCACGGCTCGCGTTCTATGACGAGGGACAACACCTGTTTCTTGTCGCGCCAAAGGCCTCAGTCGAGATAGCAAACGAGCCCTACAAGGGCGTTTCCAGATTGACGGCGCACGTCAACGCGGACGTAGAAGTTGCTGGCCAGCCCGCACATCTCGTCGCGTCCATACGGTTACCACAGGGCGGTGCAAGCTTGACGGGCGATCTGAGCGTCACCGGCCTCGAGCTGACCGCGCTTGCGCGCGACTCCGAAAAGTTTTCGTTCCTGCGGCCGTTCAATCTCAAAACTGATCTTTCTGCGACGTTTACGGTGGAACACGGCACCACGCTTACCTCCGCCGATCTAGGCCTGCGCGCAAACGGCGTGATCGGCGGCTTTGGCTCACCTCTGAAGATTAACGAGCTTCAGTTCCTTGGAAAGTATGATGGCATCGCCAAACGCCTTCTGATCGACGACGCCACGCTGCAAGGGGAAAATATCCAAGTCCATGCGCGCGGAATGGCCAATCTGGATTTTCTGCGAGACGGTTCACTCTCAAGCGCCAAATTTGAGATCGAATCCGATCGCATTGCGTTGACAATGCCTGATGCTTTTCAACGCGGGTTGTCGCTGGGCGGGTTAAATGTGCACGGCAGATATACCACGGGTGATCAGACCATTTTGTTTGATGAGGTGCTGCTCGGAAAGGCTCCGCTCACCGGCAAATTGAACGGCCGCGTGGTTCTCGCGCAAAATGTCGCTCCTGGGATCGATTTCGATGGCAATATTGATGCGCTTGGCGCTCGTGATCTGATCAAGCTTTGGCCCATTCACGTCAGCGAGGGTGCACGCGCATGGATGGCGGAGCATGTCCTTGCCGGACGAATTGGGCCCATTTCGGTAATGACCAGAATCAAGCCAGGCGGCCTTAATAGCGCCGCTCTCCTCGATGAAGCACTGAATGTCAGTTTCCCCGTCACCGATATGTCCGTCGATTACCTGCATGGAATGACATTGTTGGTCCATGCGAGCGGTCGGGCAGTTTTATCCGGCGATACCTTCCGGACCGAAATAAGCTCGGGTCACGTAGGAAACCTGGCGGTTGCCAAGGCAACCGTCTCGATACCGAGATTGCATGAGCATGGGACGATCGGCGAGATCTCGGCAACACTGAAAGGCCCCGTCCGCGAGCTGCTGAAGGAGATCGATCACAAGCCGCTCCAGTACCCAACGAAGTTTCATATCAAACCGGACGAAGCGGCGGGCAATGTCGTCGCGAGCGGCGATTTCCGAATCCCCATGATCAAGGACGTTGGAATAGATCGCATTCCCATTCGCGTGCAGGCGGCAACGAGCGGACTTGCTGTCTCCCTCGGGCCAAGAACCAAGTTGTCGAACGGCACCATCCGATTCGATGTGGATAACAATCACCTCCATGCGATGGGAACTATAAACTACGGCTCTATACCGCTCACCGCGGAATGGACGGAAAGTTTCAAAGCGACGTCGGGCATCACCACGCATATCAACATTCGTGGCTTGTTCGACGAGCGTGCTCGCGCCGCATTTAAACTCAACCTTAGCGACCTTTTGACCGGCACGTTGGGCGTGAACGCCCAACTCGCTGGCCACCAGGGCGAAATCCGTACCGCCGAGGGCACGATTGATCTCACGCCGGCGACGATTTTCATGTCGCCGATCAGCTACATGAAATCGGCCGGAGTGCCCGCTTCGGCGCAGGTCACCGCCGGCTTGGACGCAGCCGGCAACATCTCGACGGCCGATCTGCGCGCCTCGGGGGCGGGGCTGAACGTGCAGGGCCGGCTGACTTTCTCTCCCGACGGCAACCTGCTCCGTGCCGATCTTCCGACCTTCCGTGCCGGGCCGAACAACGACTTTGCGCTTGCCCTTGCTCAAGTACCCTCGAACGGACTGGACATCACGGTCAGAGGCGCTTCAGCCGATGGCAGTGCGGCGGGGCGGCAAAATTCTGCGGGTACGGGCGGCAAAGAAAGTACAACGCCGTATCACATTGTGGCACGGCTGAATCGCTTCGTGCTTAAAGAGGGCACCGTGCTGGCACCGTTCAACCTCAATGCAGTGACGGTAGGGAGCCGCGTCCAATCGCTGTCGCTCAGCACCGGCATGTCCGGAGGCGATTCGGTTACAGCGGAGATCGTACCAGTCGCGGATGGACGCAGGCTGACCGTGACCGCGACGGATGCGGGCGCGCTCGTCAAAGGCGTTTTCGGCCTGAACGATATTTCCGGCGGAAAGCTCTCGATTATCGGGCGGATGCCCCTGATGAATGCCCCGAAGACCGTTCCGGATTATGCCGGCACGTTGACCATCCGGGATTTCAAGATCGAGAACCAGCCCTTCTTCTCGCGGCTCTTCTCCGCGGGCTCGTTGGGTGGCCTTCTCGACCTCATGCGCGGCTCGGGCATTGTGATCGACAAACTCGAAATGCCCTTCAGTGCGAAAGACGATGTCATCAATATCCGTGACGCGCATGCCTCCGGTCCGTCTGTCGGTTTGTCAGGCGACGGTTACGTGGACCGGCGTGGACATAAGCTCGAATTGCGCGGCGCGGTGGCACCGCTTTATGGGCTGAACCGCATCCTGGGCGCGCTGCCGATTGTTGGAAATGTTCTGGTATCGAAGCCGGGCGAAGGAATTATCGGCGTAACGTATTACGCGTCGGGCAATCTCGACGAGCCGAATATCAGCGTGAACCCCCTTTCGTTATTGGCGCCAGGCATTCTGCGGCGCATTTTCGAGGGCAAGGTGCCCACAGCGCCGGAGCAGGCGAACAAGAGCGCGCCGGCACCGGTAACGACACCGCATTGATCGTTGCAGACCGAACGCTTTGGCGCCTAACCTTCGCTCGTTGATGGGAAGAGCAATGTGACGAGGCCGGCAAACATCACAACCTCCGAACGGAGCGTGCGCATCGAACGCTTGCGCGGCGAAATGGACAGAGCGGGCGTGGGCGCAGTGGTGCTCGGCGCCACGAGCAATCTGCGCTATTTCACCGGCATCTCCTGGCATCCGAGCGAACGCTTCACCGGCGCGGTGATCACGTCGGAGGCGCTCACCTACATCTGCCCTGGCTTCGAGCGCGACAAGGTGCAAAGCCTGATCACGGTGTCGGGCGACATTCGCGTGTGGCAGGAGGATGAAAACCCGTATGCGTTGATCGCCGATGCTGCCGGGCACCGCAAAGTGGCGATCGATCCACTGATGCCGCTGTTCACCTATTTGGGCTTGCACACGGCGGTGGGCGACGAGCGTCTGACCGATGCCGGTCCGCTGATTAACCGGTTGCGGCGGATCAAGTCGCCGACGGAACTCGCGCTGATGCAGCACGCCAAGAATGTGACCTTGCAAGTGCAGAGCCGCGCGCATGCGATGCTGCGGCCCGGCGTGATGGCTTCGGAAGTGGAACGCTTCATCGACGAGAACCATCGCCCTCTCGGCTCCGACGGCGGCAACACGTTCTGCATAGTGTCGTTCGGCGAAGACACGACCTTGCCGCATGGCGGCGAGCGTGACCGTGCGTTGGCAGAAGGCGACATGGTGCTGATCGACACCGGCTGCGCCTTCGACGGCTACAATTCCGATATCACGCGTAGCTATGTGTTCGGCGAACCCACGAGCCGCCAGCGCGAGATCTGGAATCTGGAAAAGGACGCGCAAGCGGCGGCGTTCGAGGCGGCGCGGGTTGGCGCGCCGTGCGAGTCTGCCGATTTGGCGGCGCGGGGCGTGCTGCAACGTGCAGGGCTCGGTCCGGATTATCGCCTGCCGGGTTTGCCGCACCGGACCGGGCATGGCATCGGACTGGATGTGCACGAGGCACCCAATCTGGTGCGCGGTGACAAGACACCACTCGCGGCCGGCATGTGCTTTTCGAACGAACCGATGATCGTGCTGCCGGGCGAATTCGGTATCCGCCTGGAGGATCACTTCTACATGACCGACAACGGCCCGCGGTGGTTCACCGAGCCGTCGCATTCCATCGACGAGCCATTCAAATGCGTCATGCCGCTGGTGGATTAGGCCGGCTTCACCAGCACGTGCTTTTTCTTCCCGCTCGACAACTTCAGCACGCCATCTCTCGCCGCATTCGCATCGATCTGCAGTCGCGGATCGCTGACGACAGCGTCGTTCAACCGAAGGCCGTTGTTAGCGATCAGCTTGCGCGCTTCGGAGTTGGATGACGCGAGACCGGTGGCCACCGCGAGATTCAAAATGCCGTCCGGCAGCTTCAGCGTGAACGTCGGGAGGCCTTGGGCGGTCCCGCCTTCCTCGAAGGTACGTCGCGCGGTTTCGGCTGCTTCCTCCGCCGCCGCGCGGCCGTGGCACAGCGTAGTGGCTTCGGTCGCGAGAATCTTCTTCGCGTCGTTCAGCTCGGCGCCTTGTAGTTTCTCCAGCCGCGCGATCTCGGCTTCCGGCAGATCGGTGAAGAGGCGCAGGAAGCGGCCGACATCGGCGTCTTCGGTGTTGCGCCAGAATTGCCAGTAATCATACGGCGAGCGCATCTCCGGATTGAGCCACACCGCGCCCGACATCGTCTTTCCCATCTTCACGCCGGAGGACGTGGTGATGAGCGGCGTCGTCAATCCGAACAGCTGCGCATTTTCCACGCGGCGGCCCAGATCGATGCCGCTCACGATGTTGCCCCATTGATCGGAGCCGGCGGACTGCAGACGGCAGCCGTAGCGCCGGTACAGCTCCACGAAATCGTAGGCCTGCATGATCATGTAATTGAATTCGAGGAAGCTGAAGGGAAGATCGTTGTCGATCTTCATCTTCACCGTTTCCATCGTGAGCATGCGGTTGATTGAAAAGTGCCGGCCGATCTCGCGCAGGAACGGCAGGTATTCGAGGCGGTCCAGCCACTCGGCATTGTCCACCATGATGGCGTCGGACGCCCCGTCGCCGAATTTCAGGAAATTTTCGAAGGTACGGCGGATGGCGGCCTTGTTGGTCTCGATCTGCGCTTCGGAGAGCAGCGGCCGCGCCTCGTTGCGGAACGACGGATCGCCGACCTTGGTGGTGCCGCCGCCGATTACCACGATGGGCTTGTGCCCGGCCTGCTGCAGGCGGCGCAAGGTCATGATCTGTAGTGCGTGGCCGACATGCAGGCTGGGAGCGGTACAATCGAACCCGATATAGGCGGTAACCCGTTCGCGGGCGAAGAGCGCATCCAGCGCGTCCTGATCCGTGCACTGGTGGAGGCACCCGCGCGCCGCGAATTCGCGCAAAAAATCAGACTTGAACTGGGACGCAAGCTCGGACATTCGCTAGGCTTCTGCTGGAAAGAGCGGTGGTCTAGCACGCATGGCGGAAGTTCTTAAAGTCATCGGGTTGATGAGCGGCACCTCGCTCGACGGCATCGATGCGGCGCTGCTCGAGGCCGACGGCGAAGGCGTTGCGATACCCGGTGCGGCGATCACCGTGCCTTACGATGCGGACACCCGCGCCACGCTGCGCCAGGCGCTGGATGACGCCATCGGTGTGGCGCGCGGCGCGCCGGTGCCCTACTCGATCCGCGAAGCGGAACGGATCTCTACCGAAGCGCACGCGCGCGCGGTTGCGGCGCTGCTGGACACAGCGCGGCTGCGACCCGCGGACATCGCGCTGATCGGCTATCACGGCCAGACCATCCTGCACCGCCCTGAGCAGCACTGGACGTGGCAGATCGGCGATGGCGCGCTGCTGGCGCGGCTGACCGGCATCGATTTGGTGAACGACTTTCGCAGCGCCGATGTGAAAGCCGGCGGGCAGGGCGCGCCGCTGGTGCCGCTCTATCATGCCGCCCTGGTGAAGGAGACGAGCGCGCTGGAGCTGCCGGTGGCGGTGGTGAACATCGGCGGCGTGGCGAACGTCACCTACATTTCGCGCGATACCATTCTTGCGTTCGACACCGGACCCGGCAATGCGCCGATCGACGATTGGGCGCAGCGTCATACTGGCAAGCCGGTGGATGAAGGCGGCGCGCTGGCGAGCACCGGCCGGGTCAACGATGCGGCCCTCACCAAGATGCTGCAGCATCCGTTCTTCGCGCGCGTGCCGCCGAAATCGCTCGACCGGCTGGACTTCAGCACCGATGCCGTGGCGCAGTTGAGCGCGGAAGACGGTGCTGCGACGCTCACCGCGTTTTCCGCCGCGGCCATCGCCCGCGCCCGCGAGCACTTTCCCGAACCGGCGACCACCTGGGTGGTGTGCGGCGGCGGGCGCCTCAATCCGCGGCTGATGGCGGAGTTGCGCGCGCGGGTGAACGCGCCCGTGCTCTCTGCCGAAGATGCCGGCTGGCGCGGCGACTTCATCGAGGCGGAAGCTTTTGCCTATCTGGCCATTCGTTCCGTCAGGGGCCTGCCGCTCAGTCTTCCCACCACCACCGGCGTGCGCGAGGCCGTAGCCGGCGGCAAGCTGCACAAAGCGCGGGGCTGATTTATTCACCCTCCCCTTGAGGGAGGGTCGAAATTTGCGCAACGAAGTGGAGCAAAGTTCGGGGAGGGGTGATGCTTCAATGCTCTGGCTTAACCCCTCCCCGAAAAATCCTTCGCTGCGCTCCAGATTTTTCGACCCTCCCTCAAGGGGAGGGTGGATTCGATTGAGCGTCTCATGCTGTCGCGTTCCGCGGCGCGTGCGTACGTAGCAGCGCTCCGGCCGGGTGATCAGGTAGACGACACGCTTTGGTTGTTTGGGCAGCGCCGCGCGGACTGGCGCCAGCGCTCGCCTGAGCGTCCGGACGTAGAGCGCCAGCTCACGGTGGAGTTCGCGGAAGGCAGCGGTATGGCAGCCGGATTTCTGGGCGTTGCGGTTGCCACGCGGCGCTCCGCCCTTGGACTTCACCTGCGAACCCTTTGAGCGATGGCCGGTCAAGCTATTGATTGGGCTGGAAATTCTGTCTGGAGTTGTTTTCCGGATTTTGGCAGAGGGTGGGGTCCCCTCCTCTATTTCCGGCAAACCGGGCAACTGCGGCAGGCGCAAGCCGAGGGCAGAGAGGGAGGAGCCGCGTGGCACCCATTTGAGTTCGGCGATCACCGAGCCGGTTGCAGCCATCGCCTTACCCAGCTGCGCAACCGCGTCGATCCAGGCCGATTTCACGCGCGGATCGCCGGCCGCAACCGCCTTCCCGGCGCAGGCCTGCAAGTGCCCGAGCTGCGCCCGCAACTGCTCCTCCAGTGCGCGCGAATAGCTGATCCTTCTGTCCATGCCGCGCAGTATAAGACCATTCGGTGCGGTGGCGAACGAAACGGCACCAAATATTTTTAAGCCATTGATTCCAAGTACATTTCTTCGACAGGCGGCTCAGAAAGTGGGGAATAAGCGATCCTTGTCATCCCCGGCGAGGCTCGCGCATCCTTGCGCGAGCCGAGGGAAGGGGACCCAGGTGGTGGGTCAAGGGCGAACTGCATGAGAGAGCACGCCTACTTCGTTTACATCCTCGCGAGTCGCCGGAACGGCACGCTCTACACGGGCGTGACCAATGATGTGCTGCGCCGGACATGTGAGCACAAAAACAATCTCGTTGCCGGCTTCACCAAGAAGTACGGCGTTCACATCCTCGTCTGGTACGAGTTACACACGGATATCCACGAAGCCATCACGCGCGAGAAACAGATCAAGGGCTGGAATCGCGCCTGGAAGATTCGTCTGATCGAGAAGCACAATTCCGGCTGGAACGATCTGTATGCGAAGCTGCTCGGCGAAATCGCGCTGCCGGAGCTACCTGGGTCCCCTTCCCTCACATCGGCCGCTGATGCGCCCGATGCTCGCCGGGGATGACAGAGTTGTTTACCGTCCCGTTCGCGGCGTTGTTATGATGTGATGGACGTATTCCTGCACTGCCTCCAGCACGTCAGCTTCGTGTTTGTCGAAGAAATGAACGGCGCCTTCTTGTGGTAGGTTATCCGGATTCCTTTTGCGACATCAGCCCACCAGCTTCTGCATATCGGGCTCCGGCACCACCTGATCCCTCGCCCAGCTAGTACGAAATGATGGGCGATTTGCTCTCTACATGGCCGCTCGCATTTTCGATGTCCGGATTCAGTTGTTTGGCCAAGGCCAAATCTGTAGCCGCGCCGGAACTGTCCCCCAGATGCTGCCTGGCAATCGAACGCAGGAACAGAGATTTGGCGTCCCGGGAATCAAGCAGTACCGCTCGCGTGAAGTCCGCAGCAGCCAAATCGAATTTCTGCTGACCCAAGTAGAACTCGCCCCGGAGGCGGAAGCAGATGGGCTGAGTGGAGTTGAGCTCCAGCGCCCGATTGAAATCTGTAAGGGCAAGTTCGGGCTTATTAAGTTGATCGTAAAGTCCGCCTCTATTGACATGTGCCTGCCACGTGTCGCCCTCAAGCTTGATCGCCGCGCTAAGGGCGTTGAGTGCAGAATCCCAGTCTCCTTTTTGCCTGTACGCGACGGCAAGATTGTTCAACGCAAGTGCAACGCCGTTACGGGTCAACAAGTGCGAGTTGAGGGCTTTCCAGCACGCCACGATCATATCGTCCGCGCTCTTCTCGGTGCGGCTGAGGCATGCTTCCGGATCGCTCCGATGCCCGAATGCCGTTGTCGCGGCGGCGCGCTCAATCGCTACCAACAGCAAAAATATGGAGATTGCGCCTGCCGTGGCGCTTCGGCCAATGATTTTCACGTTGCCCCCTGGTACCCCTGACTCGGTCTGCTTCTTACCGTCCCGTTCGCGGGGTTGTCATCATGTGGTGGGCGTATTCCTGCACCGCTTCCAGCACGTCGGCTTCGTGCTTGTCGAAGAAATGGTTGGCGCCTTCGATCTTCTGATAGGTGATCTTGATGCCCTTCTGCGCGGTCAGCTTGTCCACCAGCTTCTGCATATCGAGCTCCGGCACCACCTGATCTTTGGTGCCGGCAAGGATCAAACCGGAGGTAGGGCACGGCGCAAGGAATGCGAAGTCGTACATGCTGGCGGGCGGTGCGATGGAAACGAAGCCGGTGATCTCCGGCCGCCGCATCAGCAGCTGCATGCCGATCCACGCGCCGAAGGAAATTCCGCACACCCACACGAAGGAGGGGTTTGGGTACAGCGTGTTCATCCAGTCGAGCACCGCGGCGGCATCGGAAAGCTCGCCGGCGCCGGAATCGAAGGTGCCCTGGCTGCGTCCCACGCCGCGGAAATTGAAGCGCACCGTGGTGCAGCCCAATTTGTGGAACATGTGAAACAGGTCATAGACCAGCGGATTGTTCATCGTGCCGCCGAACTGCGGGTGCGGGTGCAGCACCAGCGCCATGGGGGCGTTCGGCGGGTTCTTCTGCCGCTGGTATCGGACCTCGATGCGGCCGGCGGGGCCAGGAAGAATGATCTCGGGCATCAGCTGGCCTCCCCCGCGGCCAAATAGCCGTCTCCTATAGTCAACAATGTCCCCGTATTATGCGTTTCTCTCATGCGAATAATTGACCGATTTAGTCGGGATATCTATATTGCGGGTGCGAACGGCGCCTGCCGCCTTGTTACCACAGGGCACGGCCTTTGAGGCAAGGCAAAAGCGATAGGCGCCACGGAGTTTTGGCCTATGAAACTGAGCACCAAGGGGCGCTATGCGGTGATGGCGATGGCCGATTTGGCTGGCCACGAGGATGGCGCGCGCGCTGTGTCGCTCGCGGATATCGCCCGGCGGCAGGAGATTTCGCTGTCCTATCTGGAGCAGCTGTTCGCCAAGCTGCGGCGCCACGGTTTGGTCAGGAGCGCGCGGGGGCCCGGTGGCGGCTATCGCCTCAGCCAGCCGGCCAACGAGATGCGGGTGGCAGATATCATTCTGGCGGTGGACGAGCCGATCCGCGCCACGCGTTGTTTGCCCGGCGCCAAAGGCTGCATGACGGCGAGCATCCGCTGCGTCACCCATGATTTGTGGGAGGAGCTGGGGCATCAGATTCACGTCTTTCTCTCTTCGATCTCGCTGGCCGACGTGGTCGAGCAGCGGGTGCTTGGCCGCGCCCAGCCCTGCCGCCCGGCCATCGAGCGCGAGGTACGGCCGGCGGCATGATTTATCTGGACCACAACGCCACTTCGCCGCTGCGGCCTGAAGTAAAGGCGGCGATGACGCGCGCGCTCGACATTGGCGGCAATCCGTCGTCGGTGCATGCCGCGGGCCGCGCAGCGCGTGCCTTGATCGAAGACGCGCGTGAAACGGTGGCGGCGTTCGCGGGTGCTGCGCCGGCCGAAGTGGTTTTCACCAGCGGCGGCGCGGAAGCGAACGCGTTGGCGCTGCGCGGCGCGATTGCCGGCGCGGCGGAAGCCGGCGAGCCGATCACCCGCCTGTTCGTGCAGGCGACCGCGCATGACAGCGTGCGGGCGGTGGCTTCGTCGCTGGCGGAAACCACTCCCGGATTGCAGCTCAGCGAAATTCCGGTGGACGCAGATGGTCGCGTGCGCTCCGAGGAATTCCGTCAGCAGCTTCGGAGTGGCGACGGCCGCGCACTGGTCTCGCTCATATCCGTCAACAACGAAACCGGTGTGGTCGAAGACATGACTTCACTGGTGAAGCTCATTCGCGCGGAAGCGAACGTGCTGATCCATGTCGATGCGGTGTCGAGCGGCTACTGCCCAATCAAGGTTCGCGAGTGGGACGTGGATTATCTCTCCCTTTCCGCGCAGAAGATCGGCGCGCCGCAAGGCGTCGGCGCGTTGATTGCCAAGGATGGCGCGCCGCTGGCGCCACTGCTCAATGGCTTTCAGCAAATGCGCCGCCGCGGCGGCACGGAGAACGTCTCCGGCATTGCCGGATTCGACGCGGCCGTTCGCGCTCTGCAGACGACCTGCGAGGCGGAGGTTGTGCGTATCACGGCCATTCGCGAGCAGTTCGAGGAAACACTCGCCGGCTTGGGCGCGGTGATCTTCGGACGCGAAGCGGCGCGCGCCGCCAACACCAGCAGTTTTGCCATTCCCGGTCTGTCCGCCGAAACGGCGCTGATGGCGCTCGATCTCGACGGCGTTTGCGTCAGTTCCGGCGCGGCGTGCTCGTCCGGCAAGGTGGGGCGCTCGCATGTGCTGAAGGCGATGGGCGTTGCGGATGATCTCACCCGCTGCGCCTTGCGTGTGAGCTTCGGCTGGAATTCCACGCAAACCGATGCCGACGCGTGCATCGCCTCGCTGGACAAACTTCTGGCGCGCATCTCGGCGCGGAAGGCGGCATAATGGCAGCGGTCGAAACACGCGAGCAGGTCGCCGCCCTCGGTGAGAAGTACAAATACGGCTTCGTCACCGACATCGAGATGGAGCGCGCGCCCAAGGGGCTTTCCGAAGACACGGTGCGCTTCATCTCGGCGAAGAAGGGCGAGCCGGAGTGGATGCTGGAATGGCGGCTGGGTGCCTACCGCCGCTGGCGCCAGATGCACGAACCGAAATGGGGACGCATCCACTACGATCCCATCGACTACGAGAATGCCTATTACTACGCGGCGCCCAAGGGCAGCGGCGACGGGCCGAAGAGCCTCGACGAGATCGATCCCAAACTGCTCGAGACCTACAACAAGCTCGGCATCCCGCTGAACGAACAGATGCTGCTGGCCGGCGTGGCGGTGGACGCGGTGTTCGATTCCGTGTCGGTGGCCACCACGTTCAAGGCAAAACTTTCAGAAGCCGGTGTGATCTTCTGCCCGATCTCCGAAGCCATTCGCGATTACCCCGAGCTGGTGAAGCGGTATCTCGGTTCCGTGGTGCCGGTGACCGACAATTTCTTCGCTACGTTGAACTCGGCAGTGTTTTCCGACGGCAGCTTCGTTTATGTGCCGAAGGGCGTGCGCTGCCCGATGGAGCTGTCCACCTACTTCCGCATCAACGCGCAGGGCACCGGCCAGTTCGAGCGCACCTTGATCATCGCCGACGAGGGATCCTACGTCAGCTACCTCGAAGGCTGCACCGCGCCAAAGCGCGACGAGAACCAGCTGCACGCCGCGGTGGTGGAACTGGTGGCGCTGGAAGGCGCCGAGATCAAATACTCGACGGTGCAGAACTGGTACCCCGGCGACGAAGAAGGCAAAGGCGGCATCTACAATTTCGTCACCAAGCGCGGCGACTGCCGGGGCGCGCGCTCGAAAATTTCGTGGACGCAGGTTGAGACCGGCTCCGCCATCACCTGGAAATATCCGTCGTGCCTGCTGCGCGGCGATGACTCGGTTGGCGAGTTCTATTCCATCGCCATCGCCAACCGCTTCCAGCAGGCCGACACCGGCACCAAGATGCACCATCTGGGCAAGAACACGCGCAGCCGCATCATCTCCAAGGGCATCAGCGCCGGGAGTGCCCAGAATACCTATCGCGGATTGGTGAGCGTGCATCCGCGCAGCAGCAACGCGCGCAACTACACGCAATGTGACTCGCTGCTGATCGGCGGCAAGTGCGGCGCGCATACGGTGCCCTACATCGAAAGCCGCAACCGTTCGGCGCGCATCGAGCACGAGGCGACAACCTCGAAGATTGCCGAGGATCAGCTGTTCTACTGCCTGAGCCGCGGCATCCCGCAGGACGAGGCGGTGTCGCTGATCGTCAACGGCTTCTGCCGGGAGGTGCTGCAGCAGCTGCCGATGGAATTCGCCGTGGAAGCCCAGAAGCTTGTCGGCATCAGTCTGGAAGGCAGCGTGGGATGAGCGAGCTGCGAAGCTCCGCACAGGACGTTCCAACCCTCCCCTTGAGGGAGGGTCGAATTGCGCAGCAATTCGGGGAGGGGTCATGCGACGAACGCAAGTGGCCTAACCCCTCCCCGAAAAATTCTGCGCTGCGCTTGAATTTTTCGACCCTCCCTCAAGGGGAGGGTGAGAGTGAGGCCGGCATCTCGCTCGAAGGTAGCGTGGGATGAGTCGCTTGCACCGTGCAATGGAGCGCTGGGCTACGGGCCGACAGGCAAAGGAATTAACTGAGTTTGTGCGTTCGCTTTCCCTGATGAACGAACACGACCTTGGCATGCTGCTAGCCATTGCTACGCACATTCGTCACCAGCTTGCGAGCACGCGTGGATGGAATCTCCTTTGCCCAGCCCAGGAGGTGGCTGGCGACGTGATGATCGCTACTAGGCTGACCCAGGTAGTCGAAGATTTGCAGAGGGCAAAGAAGCCGTCCGACGCCGCCGCAGCAATGGTATGGCTGCATTCAGTGCGCGCAATGTATCACGCCGACGGCGCTGATAAATTGCGGACTATTACAGTGACAATGTGGCAGGAACTGTCGCGGGGCTTTGATTGGGTTGAACAGGTAGCTGCTCAGATGCAGTCGCTCATTGGGCGTCCTCTGATAATTGATGGTTACAGAGAGTTTCCCGAGGGTCTGTTACCATCGCAGGTAAAGGTCGCACATGCTTGAGATCAAAGGTTTGCACGTTGCCGTCGGCGGCAAGGAGATCCTGAAGGGGCTGTCGCTTTCGATCGCCGCGGGCGAGGTGCACGCGATCATGGGGCCGAACGGCTCCGGCAAATCGACACTTTCCTATGTGCTGGCGGGCCGCGAAGGCTACGAGATCACCAGCGGCAGCATTCGGTATCGTGGCGAAGACCTGGCGGCGATGGCGCCGGAGGAACGCGCGGCGAAGGGCTTGTTCCTCGCCATGCAATATCCGGTGGAAATTCCCGGCGTCACCACGATGAACTTCCTCAAGACCGCGCTGAATGCGCAGCGGCGCGCGCGCGGCGACAAGGAAGTTGACGCGCTGGGTGTGCTCAGGCTGGTGCGCGAGAAGGCCAAGGCGCTGCACATCTCGGAAGACATGCTGAAGCGGGCGTTGAATGTCGGCTTCTCCGGCGGCGAGAAGAAGCGGCTGGAGATTCTCCAGATGGCGCTGTTCGAGCCGGCGTTGGCCATTCTCGATGAGACCGATTCCGGCCTCGACATCGATGCGCTGAAGGTGGTCGCCGATGGCGTCAATGCGCTGCGCTCGCCGGAGCGCGCCATGCTGGTGATCACGCACTACCAGCGGCTGCTGAACTATATCGTGCCGGACCGCGTGCATGTGCTGTCCGCCGGCCGCATCATCAAGGAAGGCGGCAAGGAACTGGCGCACGAACTGGAAGCCAAGGGCTATGCGAAGATCGTGAAGGACGCCGCATGAGTGCGCTCGTGCTTCCCAATCGCCGAGTCGAGGATTGGAAATACTCCGATCTGCGCAATGCCATCGAGCCGGCCGCAGTAGAAAGCGCTGGAACCGCCGTCTGGAAGGTATCGCTGTCCGGCACGGTGGAGCAGAGCGCGCTGCCGGAAATCATGCCGCGTGGTCGTCACGGCGCGATGGCGGAGCTCGCAATCGCTTACGCAAAATCCGGCGTCTTCCTGCGTGTCGGCAAGGGGGAGCAAGGCACGGCAAATCTGGAATTGGCGCAAGCCGGTCACGGGCGCGTGCTGATTGTGGTGGAAGACGGCGCCTCGCTGAAGCTGCGTGAAACCCCAGCCGCAGAAGATTTCTCAAACATCGCGTTCGATGTCGTGCTGGGCAAAGACGCGCGCCTCGAACATGTGCGCGAGGCCACTCGCAACGACGCTGTGCGTGTCTGCGATTATTCCATTCGCAGCGCAGAACGCGGGAGCTACCGTGCGCATCTCGCCGATTTCGGTGCGAAGCTTTCGCGCACAGAGTTGCACATCGCGCTGGAAGGCGAAGGCGCGCAGGCGCATCTCTCCGGCGTAAGCGTGCTCGGCGACGGCGGCCACGCGGATGTCACCACGCGCATCACGCACGCTGTCGGCAACACGCAAAGCACGCAGCTGTTCAAGATCATCGCCGGCGGAAAGTCGCGCGGCGTCAATCAGGGCAAGATCAGCGTGGCGGAGGGGGCGAACGGCTCCGACAGCCGGCAGACCGCCAAGGGCCTGCTGCTGGGCGAGCGCGCCGAAATCGATCTCAAGCCGGAACTGGAGATTCTTGCCGATGACGTGAAGTGCGCGCACGGGGCTGCGGTCGGCGATCTCGATCCGGAATCGCTGTTCTATCTGCGCTCGCGGGGCGTGCCTGAAGGCGATGCGCGCGCGCTGCTCATGCGCGCATTCCTGGAAGATGCGGTGGCGGAAATTGGCGACGAAACGATCCGCGCCGATGTGTGGTCGCGCACGGAAATGGCGCTGCAGGGGCTGAGCGCATGACGGCCCAGCCCAAGCTCAGGCGGGTCGCGGCATTCGATCCGCTGGCCGCGCGGGCGGATTTCCCGATCCTGTCGCGCAAGGTCTACGGCAAGCCGTTGGTTTACCTCGACAGCGCGGCCAGCGCGCAGAAGCCGCGTGCCGTTCTGGATGCCATGCAGCATTTCGCCGCGAGCGACTATGCCAACGTGCATCGCGGCGTGCATTACCTCTCGGCTGTGGCGACCGAACGCTACGAAGCGGCGCGCGAGACCGTGCGGCAATTCCTCAACGCTGCGCATGCCGACGAGATCGTGTTCACGCACGGCGGCACCGAAGCCATCAATCTGGTGAGTTCCAGCTATCTCGCGCCACGGATTCAGCCGGGCGATGAAATTGTGCTCAGCACGATGGAGCATCACTCCAACATCGTGCCGTGGCATTTCCTGCGCGAGCGGCAGGGTGCCGTGCTCAAATGGGTCGACGCGAAGGACGACGGTTCGCTCGATGCCGAAGCGGTGGATGCGGCCATCGACCCGAAGACGAAGTTCGTCGCCATCACGCACATGTCGAACGTGCTGGGCACGATTACACCACTGAAGGAGATCGTGGCGCGGGCGCATGCCAAGGGTGTGCCGGTGCTGGCAGACGGCTGCCAGAGTGTCGTGCACCTGCCCGTCGATGTGCGCGATCTCGATATCGCTTTCTATGTCTTCACCGGCCACAAGCTGTACGGGCCGACGGGCATCGGCGCGCTTTACGGCAAGCGCGCGCTGCTGAAAGCCATGCGGCCGTTCAACGGCGGCGGCGAGATGATCCGCGAGGTGGCGCGCGACGCCATCTCCTATGCCGATCCGCCGGCGCGGTTCGAGGCCGGGACGCCGCCAATCATCGAGGCCGTGGGACTTGCCGCTGCCATCGATTATGTGAGTGCGCTGGACCGCGCGGCGGTGGTGGCGCATGAGAATGATCTCCTCGCCTACGCCACCGAGCAGGTGAAGGAACTGAACTGGGTGCGCATGATCGGCGAAGCGAAGGACAAGGGCGCAATCCTGTCGTTCGAGACCGACGGCATGCATGCGCATGATGTCGCCACCATTCTCGATCGCGAAGGCGTGGCGGTGCGCGCCGGCCACCACTGTGCGCAGCCGCTGATGGAGCGTTTCGGCGTCTCCTCTACCACGCGGGCGTCGTTTGCGCTGTACAACACCCGCGAAGAGGTCGACACATTCGTTGCCGCGCTGAAAAAAGCGCGCAGCATTCTGGGTTGATGGAGATGGATCAGTCGCTCAGAGAGCTCTACCAGGAAGTGATCCTCGATCACTCGCGCCACCCGCGCCATTTCGGGCCGCTGGAAAGCGCGACGCACACCGGCGAGGGCTACAATCCGCTGTGCGGAGACCGGGTGAAAATCCATCTCGCGGTCGATGCGCAGAACCGCATCAAGGATATCGCGTTCGAAGGAAAAGGCTGCGCCATCAGCCAGGCGTCTGCGTCGCTGATGACCGACATGCTGGTTGGCCGCTCGGTAAAAGAAGCGGAAGCGTTGATGGGCGGCTTCCTGCATCTGGTGAAAGGCGAAGGCGCCAATGGCCTTGCGGAAGAAGATCGCGAGCGGCTGGAGGTGATGGGCGGAATTTCGGAATTCCCCATGCGGGTGAAATGCGCAACACTGGCGTGGCACACCATGAAGTCGGCATTGGAGGGCGGCGAAACCGCCGAAACCGGATGAACGCCGAACCGATCACACTCAGGGCCGATGTCGCCGCGGCAAACCCGGAGACGAAGCTCACGCCGGAAGAGCTTGAGACGTTCACGGAGAAACTCGTGAAGGCGCTGAAGACCGTCTACGATCCGGAAATCCCGGTGGACATTTATGAACTCGGTCTTATCTACAAGGTGGACGTGGCGGACAACTACGACACCGCGGTGGACATGACCTTGACGGCGCCGGGTTGTCCCGTGGCCGGAGAAATGCCGGTGATGGTGCAGCACGCGCTGGAAGGCATCGAGGGCATCGGCGCAGTGACGGTCAACATGACCTTCGATCCGCCGTGGACGCCGGAACGCATGAGCGAAGAAGCCAAACTCGAACTGAACATGTTCTGATGAGCACGACAACGACACAGACGAGACCGAAGCGCGAGCTGCCGAAGGCGATCAAGCTCTCTGAAGCCGCGGCCGCGCGCATTCGCGACATCATGGCGAACGCCAACGGCAAGGTTCAGGGCGTGCGCGTGGGCGTGGTGAACGGCGGCTGCGCCGGCATGAATTACACAATGGATTACGCCGAAGCGCCGCAGCCCTTCGAGGAAGTGGTGGAAGATCAGGGCGTGAAGGTGTTCATCGATCCCAAGGCCATCATGTTCCTCATCGGCACGGAAATGGATTTCGTGCGCGAGAAACTGGGGGCCCGGTTTGTGTTCAACAATCCGAACCAGACAGCCGCCTGCGGCTGCGGCGAATCCGTGACCTTGAAGCCGGTAGAGACAAACTAACCGGCGAACTTCCCGGATTTCGCCCACCCCCGCGGCACGAGGCGGCCGGCTTGCGCGCGGGCGCCTCGCCATTCCTTTAGCTCCGCGGGTTCGAACAGGCGGTTGTTCTCGTCCTTCAAGCCCTGCTTCCAGGTGAAGGTGGTTATGTCCAGCAAGCCGCCATCCTTGTAGCGCTGCAGGATCACGCCGCGGCCGCGCGCCATCTCCGGCACCTCGGCGAGCGGGAAGATCAGCAGCTTGCGGTTGTCGCCGATCACGGCCACGGATTCGCCGTCGACAAACGCACAGGGCTGCGCCTTGGCGCCCTCGCCTACATTCAGCACGCGCTTGCCGCTGCGCGTCATCGCCACCGCTTCGTCCTCGTTGGTGACGAAGCCATGGCCGGAGGTTGCGGCGAGCAGCAGCTTGCGCTCCGGCTGGTGCACGAACATCTCCACCAGATCGGCTTCCGGCGGCAGATCGATGAAGGTGCGAATGGCCTCGCCGTTGCCGCGGCCGCCCGGCAGCTTCGCGCAATCCAGGGTGAAGAAGCGTCCATCGGTCGACAGCATCATCAGCTTGTCGGTGGTCTCCGCGTGCAGCCAGAAGCGGTCACGGTCACCTTCGCGATATTTGATGGCGTCGCTGGGTTCCTGGTGGCCCTTGAAGCTGCGCAGCCAGCCTTTCTCCGAGCACACCACGGTGATCGGCTCGCGCTCAACGTAATTCTCGATCGCGGCGACCTCCTCGGCGATGTCAGGCATGATGGCAAACTGGGTGCGGCGCTGGCCGAGTTTGTCGTCTTTTCGTTTGCCGCCGAATTTCTCGTGGATGGAGCGCATTTCGGAAACCAGCTTCTCGTCCTTCAGCTTTTCCGAGCCGAGCAGCTTCTTCAGTTCCTTCTGCTCCTTGGTGAGCCCCTCGTGCTCGCGGCGGATTTCCATCTCCTCGAGCTTGCGCAACGCACGGAGCCGCATGTTGAGGATGGCTTCCGCCTGGTTGTCCGTAAGCCGGAAGGCCTTCATCAGTTCCGGCTTCGGCTCATCCCTGGTGCGGATGATTTTGATCACCTTGTCGAGGTTGAGGTAGACGGCGAGATAGCCTTCCAGCACCTCCAGCCGCGCGGCGATTTTCTCCAGCCGATGTTTCGAGCGGCGCTCCAGCACGTCGCGGCGATGATTGACGAAGGCGGTGAGCGCCTCCTTCAGACTCATGACGCGCGGAATGAGGCCGCTATCGAGCACATTCATGTTCAGCGGTACGCGGGCTTCGAGATCGGTCTGCCGGAACAGCTGCTCCATCAGCAGCGCGGCATCCACCGTGCGGCTCTTCGGCGCGAGCACGATGCGGATATCTTCGGCGGATTCGTCCCGCACGTCGTCCAGCAGCGGCAGTTTCTTCTGGTCGAGCAGCTCGGCCATGCGCTCGATCAGCTTCGATTTCTGCACGCCATAGGGAATCTGGTCGACGACGATCTGGTAGACGCCGCGCGCGCCTTCTTCCTTCTTCCACCGGGCACGCAGGCGGAAGGAGCCGCGCCCCGTTCGATACGCTTCGGCGATGCTGGCGGGATCGTCGACGACCACGCCGCCGGTGGGGAAATCCGGTCCCTTCACGAATTTCAGCAACGTGGCGTCGCGGGTGTTGGGATTCTCGATCAGCGCGATGACGGCGCTGCACAGCTCGCCCAGATTGTGCGGTGGGATCGATGTCGCCATGCCCACCGCGATGCCGCTCGAACCGTTCGCCAGCAGGTTGGGAAACGCGGCGGGCAGCACCACCGGCTCGCGCTCGCTGCCGTCATAGGTGGCGCGGAAATCCACCGCGTCTTCATCGAGGCCTTCGAGCAGCGCCTGCGCGAGCGGGGTGAGCCGCGCCTCGGTGTAGCGCATGGCGGCGGCGTTATCGCCGTCCACATTGCCGAAATTGCCCTGCCCGTCGATCAGCGGATAGCGCACCGCGAAATCCTGCGCGAGCCGCACCAGCGCGTCGTAGATCGCCTGGTCGCCATGCGGATGGAAGGTGCCCATCACATCGCCGACAACCTTGGCGGATTTCTTCGGTGCGGAGCCGGGATCGAGGCGCAAGCGCAGCATGCCGTAGAGAATGCGGCGGTGAACAGGCTTCAGCCCGTCGCGCGCATCGGGCAGCGCGCGCTGCGTGATGGTGGAAAGCGCATAGGCGAGATAGCGCTCGGACAGCGCGCTCGCCAGCGGCTCGGGGCGAATGTCGTCAAGGATCTCAGGCATTGTTTCTTCTTACTGCGATTCGTTGGCGGCAAGTTCCTGCAAACGGATACGCGGCTGCGGCAATTCCTTGCCATGCGGCTGAAGCACGCGGTCAAGCAGGAAATAGGCGGTGAGCTTCAGTCCGTCCAGAATGTCGGCAGGAGATGGCTCGGCGTTCTGCGATCCCAATAAGAATGGTGGCAGCCTCAACAGGCGATCCGCGTAGGGGCTGCCTGCTTCGCGCGACACCGCGCGGCCCGAGCGCGGCGACACATAGATGAGATCATCCGCTAGGCCGGTCGCGGCGCAGCGCGAGAAATCGAGGCCGAAGCCGAGTTCATCGAGCAGTCCGGATTCCCAGCGCACAAAGAGCGGCGCCCAGTGGGTGAAATCCTGTTCGGCGATGGCGTCGAGCAGCACTTCCGCCGCGCCATAGACGCCGACATGCGGCTCGCGCTCCGGCAGCACCGCAGCGGCCATCGCGGTGAAGGCATTGAGACCAATCAGTGCATCGCGCCGCTCCAGCAGCACGCCGGCACGTGCGCGCAACAACTCGGCATGCAGCGAACCCAGATGTTCGTTCAGCCGCGCCCGCCAGGTGACATGGAGAGAATTGCCCGGCTGCAGCATCGCGCGGCTTTTCCGAGAGGCGCCGCCATGCACCAGTCCCAGGTGCCGGCCGTGCAAATGCGTCAGCGCTTCGACAATGGCGGAGGTTTCGCCATAGGGCCGCACCGACACCACAATCCCCTCGTCAGCCCATTCCATTATTCGTCCGGATACTCGAGGCCGATGCCGGCGTAGTGCTCGCGGCGGTCAGCCCAGTTCTCGCGCACCTTCACAAACAGGAACAGGTGCACACGACGGCCAAACATCTCTTCCAGTTCCTTTCGCGCGGCTTCACCGATCGCCTTTACCGCGCGGCCGCCCTTGCCAAGCACGATGGCCTTCTGTCCGTCGCGCTCCACATAAATCACCTGATCGATCTTCACCGAACCGTCCTTCCGCTCCTCCCATTTCTCCGTTTCCACGGTGGTGGCGTAAGGCAGCTCGTCGTGCAGGCGCAGATAAAGTTTCTCGCGGGTGATTTCCGACGCCAGCAACCGCATGGGAATGTCGGCGGCCTGATCGGCCGGATACAGCCACGGCCCTTCCGGCATCTTCGCGGCCGTCCAGTTGGCGACATCCTGCACATGGTCGCCGGTCAACGCGGAGATCATGAACACCTGCTCGAAGACCATGGAGTCATTCAATCGCTCCGCAAGCGGCAACAGAGCGGCGCGCGGCATGTCATCGACCTTGTTCAGCACCAGTGCGGCACGGCGATTACTCTGCTTGAGTCCTTCAATAATCATCTGCGTATCGCGGGCGGCCAGGCCGTCCGCTTGCGCAGCGACTGCCGGTGCATCGACCAGCAACAGAATGGCATCGCCCTCCCCCGCGCCTGCCCAGGCTGCATTGACCATCGCACGATCCAGCCTGCGCCGCGGCTTGAAGATGCCGGGCGTATCTACGAAGACGATCTGTGCCTCGCCACGAATGGCCACGCCACGCACACGCATGCGCGTGGTCTGCACCTTCGGGCTGACGATGGACACCTTGGAACCCACCAGCGAATTCACCAGGGTCGACTTGCCGGCATTGGGCGCACCGATCACGGCGGCAAACCCGCAGCGGGTGCCGGCGCCGCTCAGACCGGCCACAAGCCCAGCCTCGTCAGCATGGCTTGCGCCGCCGCCTGCTCCGCTTCCCGTTTCGATCCGCCTTCGCCGAGAGCAGGCTCTCCATCTCCCGCATGGACCTCAACGGCAAATCGCGGGGCATGATCGGGCCCTTCGCGCTGTACGACATTGTAGTGCGGCGTAGCTTTCGCCGGGCGGCTTTGCGCCCATTCCTGCAGCGCGGTCTTGGCGTCCCGCATATCCGTGTTCAGCGATGCAAAGCTGTCCGTCCAATATCGCTCAATGAAAGTGCGCGCCGCTTTCATCCCGCCATCGAGATACAAAGCGGCAATCACCGCTTCGCAGGCGCCAGCCAAGATAACCGCCTTTTGCCGGCCGCCGCTTTTCACCTCCTGCTTTGCGAGGATGAGATGCTCGGCCAAACCTGCGCGCTCCGCCGCGACGGCGCAGGCTTCTTTCCGAACCAGGGCATTCAGCTTGAGGGCCAACGCCCCTTCGCTATCTTGCGGGTATCGCTCAAACAGGCCGTCCGCGATGACCAATCCCAACACCCGGTCGCCGAGAAATTCGAGCCGCTCGTTGGACGCGGCCGAGTTGGCGCTGGAATGCGTCAGCGCGCGTTGAAGCAATGCCCGGTCGCGAAAAACATGTCCGACGTTATGTTCCAGTGCCGCGAAGTCCGGCTCAGTCGATAATCGTGCCGATCCGCTCGTAGCGGACCGTCCACGGCCACTTCCAGACTTCCCACCAGTGCGCGCTGCCATTCGTCGAAAAGAAAATCAGTTCCGCTTTGCCAACCAGGTTCTCATTGGGAACATAGCCCACGTCGCCCCGGCTGTCGTTGGAATTATCCCGGTTGTCGCCCATCATGAAGTAGTGGCCGGGCGGCACCGTGAAGACCGGCGTATTGTCCGCCGCGCCGTTCTGGATGCGGTCGAGCACAAAATAGGTCTTCCCGTTCGGCAGCGTTTCCTCGTAGCGCGGCACATGGTTGGGCATGCCGAATTCGTCCGTCTCGACAAAGTCGGCAACATGCCGTTTCGGCACCGGTTTTCCATTGAGATAGATCTGCCCATCCAGCATCTGGATGCGGTCACCGGGAAGCCCGATCAGCCGTTTGATGAAATCCTGGCCGTAATCGGCGGACTCCCGGTTGGGCATCTTGAACACGATGACGTCGCCGCGCGTGGGCGGCCGCGCGACGATGCGTCCGAAGGAGGGAAAGATTTCACCATAGGGCAGCGAGTAGCGGCTGTAGCCATAGGCGAACTTCTCAACGAAGAGATAATCGCCGACCAGCAGCGTGTTCTCCATCGAGCTGGAAGGAATGTTGAACGGCTGGAGAAACAGGGTACGAATGGCAAGCGCAATCAGCAACGCATAGACGACGGTCTTGACCGTCTCGAGCCATGATTCGCTTTCTTTCTCCGCCACTGGAACCTTCCGCTGGTCTGTGGACGCAGCAGGGGCGACGGGACTTGCCGGTTCGTTCATCTCTGGAGTGTCGTTCATGGCGGGCGTCACAAGCACTAATGGGTATGGAAAGGTCAAGCTACAAGCCGAATTATTATTGTTCGGGCAGGATGTTGGCGGAGTCTGGAACTGCTGAAATAATGACGATGGCCTGCGCCAGCGGAAAATCGTCGGTGAGCGACACATCGATCATGGCGCGGTGTCCGGCGGGCGTGATTTGGTTAAGTCGCTGTAAGGCGCCGCCGGTGAGCCGCATTGTGGGCTTGCCGCCGGGCACGTTGACGACGCCCATGTCGCGCCAGAACACCCCTCGCCGCAGCCCGGTTCCCAACGCCTTGGAGCAGGCCTCCTTGGCGGCGAACCGCTTGGCGTAGCTGGACGCACGCTGCGCCCTGTTGTCCGACTTCTCGCGCTCGACTAGCGTGAAGATGCGGTCGAGGAAACGCTCTCCGTAGCGCTCGATCGTCTGCTCGATACGACGAATGTCGATGAGGTCGGAGCCGAGGCCGATGATCATCCGCCGCCCCGCGCCTCGTCCATCAGCGCGCGCATGCGGCGGATGGAGGCTTCGAGCCCGATAAAGATCGCCTCGCCGACCAGAAAGTGGCCGATGTTGAGTTCGGCGAGTTCCGGAATCGACGCAATCGGTCCGACATTGTCATAAGTGAGGCCGTGCCCAGCATGGATTTCGAGGCCGACCGATGCACCGTACGCAGCAGCGTCGCGGACGGCGCGAAAATGCTTCTCGCGTTCAGCGCCGGTCGTATCGCAATACGCGCCGGTGTGCAGCTCGACCACTGGCGCGCCGAGCGACTTTGCCGCATCGAGCTGTTTTTGGTCTGCTTCGATGAAGAGCGATACGCGCGTGCCAATGTTTGTCAGGCGCTGCACAATCGGCGCGAGGCGGTCATGTATCGCGGCTGCATCGATGCCGCCTTCGGTCGTGCGCTCCTCGCGCTTCTCGGGAACGATGCAGGCGGCATGCGGCCGGTGCTTGACCGCAATGGCCAACATCTCTTCCGTCGCGGCCATTTCCAGGTTCAGCGGCAGGTCGATTTCGCGAGAGAGCCGCTCGATGTCGTCGTCCGAAATATGCCGGCGGTCTTCGCGCAAATGCGCCGTGATGCCGTCCGCGCCTGCTTCCGCTGCGACCTTTGCCGCCCGCACGGGATCAGGGAATGCGCCGCCGCGCGCGTTCCGGATAGTCGCCACATGGTCGATGTTCACGCCGAGGCGAAGACGCTGCATCACGTTATCCGTGATCGCGGCCGCATTTGCTGCACCAGCCGTTCGCCAGCGGACCCCATTTGCCATCGATGCGGCCCACCGGTTCCCGGCAGTGACTGCAGCGCACGCTCACCATCATGGCGAAGGAGGCGGCATAGCCGGCGAGACAAATGAGCAGCGTTTGCCACCGGATCTCATGGACGATGAACACCTGCGCGAGACTTGCGCCGAACGCGAGCGCCAGCGCCTCGAACATGTAAAATTCGGTTTTCCGCCGAAGCTGCGGCGCGCGAAGAGCACCCCGCCCCTTTTCACCTGATTGCATGACAAACGCCCCTTCACACACACCGCCGCCATGATCGCAAATGATTTGGCTCTTGTCAGCACGGCGACTGACGAGAGCCCACAAGAATGCAGCTATCCATCCTGCTCCTGCGGGCCGCGCACGCGCTCGACCGATTCGACGGATGCGTTTACCCGCAAGGCACCCAGGATGTTCTCCAGGTGCGCCACATCCCGCACCTCGAGATCCACGAGAAACTCAAAAAACAGCGGATTGCGGCTCGCCACCTTCAGGTTGAAGATGTTGCCGCCGTTGTTGCCGATGACCGACGCCACCGCGGCCAGTGAACCGGGCGCATTCTTCACGCGCACCAGCACGCGCGCGATGTGAGCTCCGGTATCCGCGGCATGCGGCCCCCAGCTTACATCGAGCCAGTCCTCCATGCCGCTTTCGGCTTTCTCCAGCTCGGCGCAGTCGATCGTGTGGATGACCACGCCCTCGCCCGGCACCATGACACCCACGATGCGGTCGCCGGGGAGTGGATGGCAGCACTGGCCCAAGGTGTAGGAAATTCCTTCTGTGAGGCCCTTGATGGATATGGCCTTGCTCTTCTTGCCCGTTGCGCGCGGCGCGACCTTCCGGTTCGGATCATGCTTCAGTTCCGGGAACACGGCCTCCAGCACCTCGTTGGCGCGCAGTTGTCCGCGGCCAACCTCCGCCAGCAGATCCTCCGGCTTGTGCAGGCGCAGCTTCTTGGCGACCTCCTCAATCGCCTTGTCAGTCAGCTCGCGATGCTCATCGACAAAGGCCTTCTCCAGAATCTTGCGCCCGAACTTGATGTTCTCGTCGCGTTGCGCGTAGCGCAGGAAGCGGCGGATCTCGAAGCGCGCACGGCCGGTGACGACGAACTGCTCCCACAAGGGCGACGGCGTCTGGTCGTTTGTCCGGATGATCTCGACCTGGTCGCCGTTGCGCAGCTGCGTGTGCAGCGGCACGTGCACGCCGTTGACCTTTGCCCCCACAGCCGTGTTGCCAACATCGGTGTGCACCGTATAAGCGAAATCGATCGGTGTTGCGCCTTTCGGCAGGCTGATCAGATCGCCGCGCGGGGTGAAGCAGAAAACCTGATCCTGATACATGTGCAGGCGCGAGTGCTCGAGGAACTCCTCGGGCGAATTGCCGTGCTCCAGCAGATCCACCATCTCGCGCAGCCACTGATAAGCGCTTTCGGCGGTGGCATTACGCTCTTCGACGCTCTCGCGATAACGCCAGTGCGCCGCCACGCCCCGCTCCGCCACATCGTGCATTTTCTGAGTACGGATCTGCACCTCGACGCGCTGATGCTCCGGCCCGATGACTGTTGTGTGAATCGAACGGTAGCCGTTTGTCTTGGGATTGGAGACGAAATCCTTGAAGCGCTCCGGCACCATGCGCCAATGCGTGTGCAGCACGCCTAGGGCCCGGTAGCAATCCTCTGTCTTCTCCACGATGGCGCGAAAGCCGAAGATGTCCGACAGCTGCTCGAAGTTCAGCTGCTTGTCTTTCAGCTTGCGCCAGATGGAAAACGGGCGCTTGGCGCGGCCGCTGACGTTGGCGGCGATGCCGGCGGCGTCCAGCTTCTGTTTCAGCGCCGCCGAGATGCGGCCAATTCGATCCCCAGACTGGGCATCGAGACGGGCAAGCCGCGTGACGATGGAGTTGCGTGCCTCAGGATCCAACTCGCCGAAGGCGAGGTCTTCCAGCTCCTCGCGCATGTTCTGCATGCCGATGCGCCCGGCCAGCGGCGCGTAAATGTCCAGCGTCTCCTGCGCAATGCGCTCGCGCTTTTCCGGCTTCTCGATGAAGCGAAGCGTGCGCATATTGTGCAGCCGGTCGGCGAGCTTCACCAGCAGCACCCGGATGTCGTTCGACATGGCAAGCATCAGCTTGCGGAAATTCTCCGCCTGCTTGGTGCGCTCGGAAAACAGCTCGAGTTGCGAGAGCTTGGTGACGCCGTCCACCAGCCCGCCGATTTCCTCGCCGAAATTTTCCCTTACATCGTCGAGCGTGACGTAAGTGTCTTCCACCGTGTCGTGCAGCAGCGCGGTGACGATCGTGGGCACATCGAGCTTCAGTTCCGTCAGGATAGCGGCGACTTCCAGCGGATGGCTGAAGTACGGGTCGCCGGAAGCCCGGAACTGCTTGCCGTGCGCCCGCATGGCGTAGACATAGGCCCGGTTGAGAAGCGCCTCGTCGGCATCCGGATCGTAGTCCTTCACCCGCTCGACCAGATCGGTCTGGCGCATGAGCTTCGGCCGGGGGCGAGGCACGAGCGGCGCCAGG
>JBJMVL010000043.1:0-32435 GCA_045810735.1 Alphaproteobacteria bacterium | reverse complement strand
CGGTGCGATCATGACGGCGCTGCTGATCGCGTTCATTATCGGTCCGGCAACAATTGACTGGTTGCGGGAGCATCAGGGCAAGGGGCAGCCAATTCGATCGGACGGCCCCCAGCGCCATATCCTCGAGAAACAGGGCACGCCGACAATGGGCGGGCTTCTCATTCTGATCTCAGCCACGACTGCCACACTGCTATGGGCAGATCTGACGGATCCTTATGTTTGGGTCGTACTGTTTGTTACCGCCAGCTTCGGCCTGCTGGGATTTGCTGACGATTATTTAAAGGTGGTGAAGCGATCGGCGGAAGGCGTGCGGGGCAAAATGAAACTGCTCGTGCAATTCGCGGTGGCCTTTATTGCCTGTTACGGGATCATGCGGCTGGAAGATGGTTCGCTCTCCGGCACAGTTGCCATTCCATTTTTGAAAACGGCGTTGGTGCATTTGGGGTGGCTGTTCCTTTTGTTCGGCGCCCTGGTTTTGGTCGGCGCCTCGAACGCAGTGAATTTGACCGACGGGTTGGATGGCTTGGCGATCGTGCCGGTTATGATCGCCGCACTCGCGTTCGCGCTGATTTCCTATCTTGTCGGCAATGTGAAGTTTGCCGATTACCTGCAGCTGCACTACGTCGCTGGCACTGGCGAGCTAACTGTGTTTCTCGCGGCGCTTCTCGGCTCAGGCCTGGGATTCCTCTGGTACAATGCGCCGCCCGCTATGGTGTTCATGGGCGACACCGGTTCGCTCGCGCTTGGCGGTGCGCTCGGGTCCGTAGCAGTCGCCACCAAGCATGAGATTGTGCTCGCGATCATCGGCGGGCTATTCGTCATGGAAGCCGTTTCCGTCATCGTGCAGGTTGCTTCGTACAAGCTGACGGGCAAGCGCGTGTTTCGGATGGCGCCGATTCATCACCATTTTGAGCAGATGGGGTGGCGAGAGCCGACCATCGTAATCCGTTTCTGGATCATCTCCGTGGTGTTGGCGCTGATCGGGCTCTCCACGCTGAAGTTGAGGTGATGTTATGATCATCTCACACGTTTTCGCTCGCGAAGATGTCGGAGTCTTCGGACTTGCGCGTAGCGGGATCTCCGCAATCCGCTCGCTGGTTGCCGGCGGTGCGAGAATCTACGCCTGGGATGACGGAGAAGCATCACGAGATGCCGCAGCTGAGGAAGGCGCACGCATCATGCCGTTCGCTGCATGGCCTTGGCAGCAATTGAAAGCTTTGATCCTCAGTCCCGGTATTCCACTGAATCATCCGCAGCCACATCCGGCCGTTATGGCCGCGCGTAACGCTGATGTTCCGGTCATCGGTGATCTCGAGCTGTTCGCGCGTGTCATCCAGCAAGCTGGACTGGATGCGCCACAGGTGCCGGTTATTGCCGTCACCGGCACCAACGGCAAGTCCACGACGACGGCGCTGATTGGCCACATCCTCCAATGCTGCGGATATGCCCCCGAAATCGGAGGAAACATTGGAAAACCTGCTCTAGACCTGAATCCTCCTGCACGGGCAACCTACGCGCTGGAGGTTTCCTCGTATCAGATCGAGCTGTCGCCTTCCCTTGCGCCAGATGTAGGCGTTCTCACGAACATCAGCCCGGATCACCTTGACCGACACGGATCGATGGAAAACTACGTTGCCATCAAGTCCTTGCTTCTGGAACGCACGAACAAGGACGGCATCATCTGTATTGGGGTCGATGACCCATATTGTGCGGCGATCCATTCGAGATTCGCGGCGACAGAAAAGCCCGATGCAATCCCGGTTTCTGTCGGAAAAGTGCTGGGGCGCGGCGTGTTTGTGATTGATGGAATTCTCTACGATGCCCAGACGGTGAATGCCGCCAAAGTTATGGATTTGCGCAACGCCGCACGGTTGCCGGGTGCTCATAATTGGCAGAACGCTGCACTGGCCTACGCAGCGGTGCGCGGTCTCTTTGCAAGCCGGCAAGGCATTGCCGAAGCGATTGCGAGCTTCCCCGGCCTGCCACACCGGATTGAGGATATCGGCCGCGTGGGCAAGGTGCGGTTCATCAACGATTCCAAGGCCACCAACGCCGACGCCGCAGAACGCGCGCTCAAATGCTTCAAAGACATCTACTGGATCGCGGGCGGACGCTCCAAGGAAGGTGGCGTCGAAAGCCTGAAGGCGCTGTTTGGGAACATCCGGAAGGCATATCTCATCGGGGAGGCAGCGGACCAATTCGCGCAGACTTTGGGTGAAACGCCGTACGAGAATTGTGAATACCTCGATCGGGCGTTTGCGACGGCGGCGCACGATGCGCAACGTTCGAGCGCCGTTGCCCCTGTCGTGCTGCTGTCGCCGGCCTGCGCATCATTCGACCAGTTCAAAAGTTACGAGCAGCGCGGCGATACGTTTCGCGAACTCTTTTTGGGGTTGGCTCGCTCCGGAATGCGGGAGGCATCCTGATGTTGTCGCGCGACAACCGCGGCAGGTTTGCCGATTGGTGGTGGACGGTGGATCGGGTCGCGTTGTTCGCAATGCTGGCGCTGATCGCCATCGGATTGATGCTTGCATTCGCGGCGAGCCCGGCGGCGACAGCGCACAACAGCATGCAGGCTGGCAATTTCCACTTTGCGGCCAAGCAGATCGTGTTTGCCGGACTCGCAGCCGTGGTTGTGATCGCAGGATCGCTGCTCCCTTTGCGCGATCTAAAACGCGCTGCTGCGGTCAGCTATATCATTGCCATAATATGCTCGGCTGTCGTTTTGCTGGCCGGCACGGAGGTTCTTGGTGCGCGGCGGTGGATTGATCTTGGTTGGATCACCCTTCAGCCCTCGGAGTTTCTGAAGCCTAGTTTTGCAATACTTTGCGCGGCCATTTTGGCCAGCAAACCCAACGGACTTGTGCGCAACGAGGCGATCTCCTTTCTGCTGGTTCTCGTTCCGCTTACTCTTTTGATTCTCGAACCGGACGTTGGTCAAACAGGGCTGCTTCTCGCACTGTGGGGTGCGATGCTGTTTCTGAATGGTATTGCGTTGGTGTGGATCGGAACGTTCACCGGCATGGGCGCAGCACTAGGCGTGCTCGCATATATTCTGGTCCCGCATGTCCATCACCGAATTGACCAGTTCCTTGGTGGAGGTAAACCGGGCTACCAGTCCGGCCTTGCGCTGAAGGCCTTTGAGCACGGAGGGCTAGCGGGTGTGGGGCCGGGCGCCGGCACGATCAAGTATCACATTCCCTATGCCCATTCCGACTTTATCTTTGCAGTAGCAGGTGAAGAATTCGGACTGGCGCTATGTGGGATAATCGCGGCGCTGTTCTGCCTTTTGAGCGTACGACTTCTGCTTCGCGCGGCAGCCGCGCGGGACAAGTTCTCGCAATTGGCCGGCGCCGGTCTCGCCCTGATCGTCGCTCTGCAGGCCTTCGTAAACATGGGCGTGGCTGTGAGTCTTCTCCCCGCAAAAGGAATGACATTGCCGTTCATTTCGTATGGGGGATCGTCGCTTTTTGCAGTGGCGGTGACCATGGGTTTTGCTTTGGCGGTCACGCGCCAGCGGCCGGCTGTGACGGCGCTCTCCGAAAAAGAAACGGAAATTCTCTTTGGGTTGCGCGAGGCGCGCGTGTGACGACCATCGTGCTTTCAGCCGGTGGCACAGGCGGCCATCTCTTCCCAGCCCAGGCGCTTGCAGCGGAATTGATGCGCCGTGGCCGCAGCGTCGTACTAATGACAGATGCGCGTGGCCGGAATTACCACGCAATCTTTCCGGGCGCGGAGGTGGCCACCGTGCCGTCCGCCTCGCCGTCCAATTTGGGCCTCGGAGGCCGGCTGCTTGCGCCCTTCCAGATTTTGGCCGGCACCTTCATTGGATTTTTCAAGTTGCTGCGCTTCAGGCCCGTGGCTGTGGTGGGATTTGGTGGTTATCCCAGCTTACCGGTCATGCTGGCTGCGTGGCTTGCGGGCTTTCCAACGGCCATTCATGAGCAAAACGCCGTTCTGGGCCGCGTCAACCGATTAATTGTTCAGCGCATGCGCGCGATAGCCGCGTCGTTTCCGTTTGCGCGCTTTGCACCGAAGGACACGGCGCGCATCTATTACACCGGCAATCCCGTCCGGCCGGAAGTCGCGGCATTGTCCCATGCGCCTTATTCAGCGCCGGACGAGAGCGGGCCGGTGCGGCTTCTGATTTTCGGCGGAAGTCAGGGCGCGAAGGTGCTCAGTGAAATCCTGCCCGCCGCGCTCGCCCGATTGCCCTCGGATTTGCGCAATCGTCTGGATGTCGTTCAACAGAGTCGGCCGGAAGACATCGATAATCTGCGTTCTGCCTACGATAAAGCGGGTGTTCGTGCCCAGGTTGCAGCTTTCTTTGTGGATATGCCTCAACGCATGTCAGCCGCGCATCTCGTGATTTCCCGCAGCGGAGCTTCGACAATAAGCGAGCTTGCCGTCATCGGACGGCCCTCCATTCTTGTTCCTTATCCCTTCGCCACCGACGACCATCAGACGGCGAACGCGTCGGTACTGGCCGAGGCCGGCGCGGCGTGGCTAATTCCCCAACCAGAGTTCAGAGCAGATACTTTGTGCGCGCTGCTGTGCGAAATTCTTGCTCGACCCAACGAATTGACCCGGCAGGCGGAAGCTGCTGCCATGCTTGGCAAGCCTGATGCGGCGCAACGGCTGGCCGACCTCGTCGATCGTATTGGCGGGAATCGGCCATGAAGGTTTCGCCGCCCACCCGTGTGCCACTCGACATCGGACCAATCCATTTCATCGGCATCGGCGGGATCGGCATGAGCGGTATCGCCGAGATCATGCACAACCTTGGCTACAAGGTCTGCGGCTCCGATGCGGCCGACAGCGCAAACATAAGACGCCTACGGTCTCTCGGCATTCCGGTTACGATCGGTCATGCGGCAGAGAATATCGGCAGCGTGTATGCCGTTGTGTATTCTTCGGCCGTTAAGCCAGGCAATGTGGAGTTCGAAGCGGCGCGTCAACGCGGACTGCCGCTCGTCCGCCGGGCCGAGATGCTGGCCGAAATTATGCGCCTCAAATGGTGCGTGGCGGTGGCGGGCACCAACGGCAAGACCACGACGACCACGATGGTGGCAGCACTGCTGGACGCCGGCGGGCTCGATCCCACGGTTGTTAATGGCGGCATTATCAACGCGTACGGTACCAACGCACGCATCGGTGCAGGCGACTGGGTAGTTGTCGAAGCCGATGAGAGCGACGGCTCCTTCCTGAGATTGCCTGCCACCATCGCCGTGCTTACCAACGCTGATCCGGATCATCTGGATTATTACGGCACGTTCGATCGGATGCGCGACGCATTCCAGCGCTTCATTGAAAATGTGCCATTCTACGGTTTCGCAGTTCTTTGTCTCGATCACCCGGAAGTACAGGCGATGGTAGGGCGGATCGAAGACCGGCGGCTGATCACCTACGGCTTCAGCCCACAAGCCGATGTGCGCGCTGTGGATGTGGAATTCCAGGAAGGCGGCTCGCGCTATGACGTGATTCTCCAGGACCGGCGCTCAGGCAAAGAAACCAGAATTGAAAACATAACGCTGCCCATGCCCGGCGAACACAACGTCCTGAATTCGCTGGCAGCGATCACTGTGGCTCGCGAGCTTGGCATCAGTGACCACCGCATACGCACTGCGTTCAGTGCCTTTGAAGGCGTGAAGCGCCGCTTCAGCCGCATAGGCGAATGGAACGGTGCTGCGATCATTGATGACTACGGCCACAATCCTTTCAAGATCGCCGCCGCGCTGAAGGCAGCGAGGCAAGCCTATTCAGGCCCGATTATCGCGGTGGTACAGCCGCACAGGTACACGCGGCTTCGCGATACGTTCGAGCAGTTCTGTACCTGCCTCAACGACGCCGATACCGCAATCATTGCTCCGGTGTATGCGGCCGGCGAACAGCCGATCGAGGGCTTTAGCCATGTCGCCTACGCGGACGCCATTCGGGCACATGGACACAAACATGTGCTCACCGTCGACGCACCCGAAGATCTGCCCGAAACGGTGGGCCCGCTCGCAAGGGCTGGGGGCGCTATTGTCTTTCTTGGCGCGGGGTCCAGCACCCATTGGGCGAACGGATTCGAGGCGGTTTTGAAAGCCCGTGGGGCGCGGCAATGATGCAGTCGCGAGCCTGTTATGCCCTCCCACCGGTGCGTGGCGCCTATACGGAAAACGCGCCGCTGAAGGACCTGGTATGGTTTCGCGCCGGCGGTACGGCGGAAGTGTTGTTTCGGCCGGCCGACGCTGAAGACCTCGCAACATTCATGGCAGCGAAGCCGCGCGACCTTTCGGTAATGGTTATAGGAGTGGGCTCGAACCTTCTGGTTCGTGACGGTGGAGTTCCCGGGACTGTCATTCGGCTGCCAGCCAGCTTCGGAAGAGTGACGGCACAAGGCATACGAGTCACCGCCGGCGCTGCGGCGCTCGATGCGTCGGTTGCGCGTGCCGCAGCGGACGCTGGCATCGGCGGACTTGAGTTCATGCGAGGCATTCCTGGGACCGTCGGGGGCGCACTGCGGATGAACGCCGGCTGCTACGGCCGGGAAATCAAGGATGTATTCGTCGAAGCCAAGGCCGTCGATACGCAAGGGAATATCATATCGCTCAGTGCGGCTGACATGGAATTCGTCTATCGCCGCAGCGGGGCGCCGGCCGATCTCATCTTCGTCGAGGCAGTGCTGGAAGGGAGTCCTGCTGATCCAGATGAGGTGCGCACACGGATGAACGCGCTTGTCGAACAGCGCGAATCCACTCAGCCTGTGCGAGCGAAGACCGGGGGTTCGACATTCAAAAATCCTCCTGGCCACAAGGCGTGGCAGCTGGTCGATGAAGCCGGTTGCCGCGGGTTGATGCACGGTTCGGCCCAAGTCTCTGAGAAGCATTGTAACTTTCTGATCAACACCGGGGATGCGACCGCAGCCGATATCGAGGGTTTGGGTGAAGACGTGCGCGGACGCGTAAAGACGAAATTTGGGATCGAGCTCGAGTGGGAGATCAAGAGAGTAGGAATTCCATGAGCCGGTTCGAACGCATTGCGGTGTTGCTGGGCGGCCCTTCCGCAGAGCGGGAGGTGAGCCTCTCCTCAGGCGCGGGCTGCGCCAAAGCTCTGCGTGAGGAAGGCTTCGATATTGTGGAGATCGATCCCGGCGAAAATCCTGCCACCCAGTTGCTTTCGGCAAAGGTTGATTGCGCGTTTAACGCGCTGCACGGGCGGTGGGGCGAGGATGGCTGCATTCAGGGGCTGCTCGAGCTGCTTCGAATTCCCTACACCCATTCCGGCGTGCTGGCATCCGCGCTCGCCATGCACAAGCAACGCACAAAAGATGTTTATCGCGCCGCCGGCATCCCTGTTGTGAACTCCATCATTGCGGATCGGCGAGAGGCCGGTCGTGAGCACCTGATGGAGCCGCCTTACGTGATCAAGCCGGTCAACGAAGGCTCCTCAGTGGGCGTGTATATTATTAGAAAAGGCGACAATCGGCCGCCTTCGGAGCTGACCAGGCCGGAATGGCACCTGAGCGATGTAATGATGGTCGAGGAGTATGTGCCCGGCCGGGAGTTGACGGTGGCCGTTCTTGGCAATCGGGCCCTCGGCGTAACTGAAATCACCACCGATCTGGAATTCTATGATTATGAAGCGAAGTATGCCGCTGGCGGTTCGCGGCACGCGATTCCCGCCGACGTGCCGTCATCGGTAGCGAAAGAATCCATGCGGCTTGCCGTGCTCGCGCATGAAGCTCTCGGCTGCCGCGGCGTGACGCGCACTGATTTCCGCTACGACGACACGGGAAGCGCAGACCGGTTGGTGGCGCTCGAAACAAACACCCAGCCGGGCATGACACCGACATCGCTCGTCCCCGAGCAGGCGGCTCATGCTGGAATCAGCTATGCTGCCCTGTGCAGGTGGATGGTGGAGGACGCATCGTGCGATCGGTGAGCGTCGCCAAGAGTTCCTCCCGATCCCGTGGGCGGGCCTCGCCTCCGCGCCGCACCGCGACTTCGCGCCCCTCATCCGCTGGCAGCAGGTCAGGCCGACACGCCAAAGCTCGGCAAGCTCTGATCTCAAAGATGTTGCGCGCCGTCGCGAGCATGGTCGCTTCAAAGCCTGCGCTCTTTTTCCTTGTGCTTATGCTGGCCGGCATTGCTGTGGCGGTACCAGGCATCGCAGGGTACGCGCATCGTGCTTCCCTGGCTGGCAGCGGACTCGTTACTACGACATCAGCCGACGCTGGTTTGGAGATTTCAACAATCCAGCTTTCCGGCAATCGCTACACGCCTCCGGGCGCCATCTCTGCTCAACTCGGGTTCCACCCCGGCGACTCCATCTTCACGGCGGTTCCACGAGTCGCTCGCGTGCAGCTGCGGAGGTTGGATTGGATCAAGGACGCCCAGGTGACAGTCCGATATCCCGACGCTGTTTCCGTTCGAGTTGTCGAAAAGGTTCCCTTTGCGCTGTGGCAATCTGATCGCGGCCTTTACGCCGTGGAGAGCGACGGCCACCCGATCACCTTGGTGGATGCCAAAGCATTCAAGCGGCTGCCATTCTTCTTTGGGGACGTTCCGAATGGTGCATCCCAGTTGGTGGGCGCCATTCGCGCTCACCGCGCCATCTTTGCACGGTTAAGAGCCATGCAGCGCGTAGCGAACCGTCGCTGGAACCTCGTTCTTGACGACGGCGTGGTCGTCAAATTGCCGGAAGAAAATTGGGAACGAGAAATCGCGGCACTTGACCGGTTGATCATTGACAATGGAGTCCTCGAGCGCGACATCGGAGAAATCGACTTGCGCTCACATGATAACTACGTTTTCGTGCTGCGGCATGTAGCGCCGCGGAAGAGTTCGCGGGGGGAACCAACGTAAATGGGTGAGGCGGTGAAGTTGCGCACAGCGGGGGCGCAGCCGACGGTTTACCGCGCAGGACTGGTCGCTGCACTGGATGTCGGATCGTCCAAGGTCGTTTGTTTGATCGGCAGGGCGGAACCGGGGTCATTGCGTGTAACAGGCGCGGCGTTGCGCGAGTCGCAGGGCATCAAATCAGGCACGGTAATCGGTGTTCAGGACGCGGAAGACTCGATCCGCGAAGCGGTTGCCGCGGCGGAAAACCTCGCCGACACCCGCATTCAGACGGTGCTTGTTTCGGTCACCTGCGGAACGCCAAAGAGCATCACCACGCGGGCTGCGATACAGCTCAACGGCGAACTGGTATCCGATCGTCATCTCCAAGATCTTCTGGTTGAGGCGCGGGGGAATTGTCGCCTCGACGACTGCGAAATGATCCAATCGGCCCCGGTTTCCTATGTGGTCGACGAAGCACGCGGTGTGAAAGATCCCCGTGGCATGTTCGGTCAGCGCATTGGGGTCACCCTGCACGCCGTTGCGGTCAAGCCCTTGCCGCTCCAGAACCTGAAGCTTGCGATAGAGCGTTGTCACCTGACCATCGGCGCATCCTTGATCGCGCCATATGCCAGCGGCCTTTCCTGCCTCACCTCCGATGAGATGCAGCTTGGCGCGACCGTTATCGATATGGGCGGCGGCACAACCTCCTTTGCCGTTTTCCTGGAGGGACAGTTAGTTCATGCCGACGTTGTTCCTCAGGGCGGCAGCCATGTGACCGCTGATCTGGCGCGAGTGCTGTCGACCCCACTCTCAGCCGCCGAGCGTCTCAAGACGCTCTACGGTGCCGCTTTGGGAGAGATTGAGACCAGCACCGATGTCGTGGCAGTGCCCCAGATGGGGGAGGGGGACGGCGACTATGCTTACCGGGTGCCACGCTCGATGCTTACCCGCATCATCCAGCCGCGGCTGGAAGAGATTTTGCTGGAAGTGCAGAACCGGCTACGGGCCAGCGGTTTCGATATCGCGGCCGGGCGCCGAGCAGTTCTTACGGGCGGGGCCAGCCAGTTGGCCGGCACGCGTGAACTGGCCCAGCGCCTCCTCAACAAGCAGGTGCGGCTTGGCCGACCCCAAACCCACCCCGGCCTTCCAGCAGCAGGCGCGGGACCAGATTATGCGGCAGCGCTCGGTCTGCTGATGGCCGGAGCGACCATGCCCCCCGAGCTTTTGAATCCCGACTTCGTTGGTCCGCAGGATGAAATCCGTGAAACCGGATTCTTGCGGCGGCTGGTTGGGGGTATCTTTGGGTGATTCGCGTGCGCTATAGCAAAGAAAAAAGGCAAACGGGATGGTGGACTTTTCAGGTCGCGAAGATGGGATGAGTAACGGAGAGTGACATGAAAATCGGAGTGCCCGAGAAAACGGAGCTGCGGCCGCGGATCACCGTGCTCGGCGTGGGCGGGGCGGGCGGCAATGCCGTCAACAACATGATCGCGTCGAAGCTGGAAGGCGTGGAATTCGTCGTCGCAAACACAGACGCGCAGGCTCTGGCGCAATCGAAGGCTGAGCGGTGTATTCAGATCGGGCCGATGGTGACGAGCGGCCTTGGCGCGGGCGCAAAGCCGGAAGTTGGGCGTGCCAGCGCGGAAGAAACATTGGACGAGCTGCTGGATCAGCTCTCCGGCTCGCATATGGTTTTCATCACCGCCGGTATGGGCGGCGGGACTGGCACGGGGGCGGCGCCGGTGATCGCGCGCGCCGTGCGCGAACAGGGAATGCTGACGGTTGGGGTCGTCACAAAACCGTTCGCATTCGAAGGCGAACGCCGCATGCGCATCGCCGAGCGCGGAATCGAAGAGTTGCAGGCGTTCGTGGATACACTCATCATCATTCCAAACCAAAACCTGTTCCGTGTCGCCAACGATCGCACGACGTTCGCGCAAGCCTTTGCGATGGCCGACGACGTGCTCCATTCCGGTGTGCGCGGCGTGACGGATCTCATCGTCATGCCCGGCCTGATCAACCTCGACTTTGCCGACATCAAGACGGTGATGAGCGAGATGGGCAAAGCCATGATGGGCACCGGCGAAGCCGAAGGCGAGGATCGCGCGATCAAGGCTGCGGAGGCGGCGATTTCGAATCCGCTGCTCGATGAAGTCTCAATGAAAGGCGCGAACGGCGTGCTCATCAACATCACGGGTGGGCCCGACATGACATTGTTCGAGGTCGATCAGGCGGCAAACCGGATCCGTGCCGAAGTCGATCCAGATGCCAACATCATCTTCGGCGGTACTTTGCTGGAGAACATGGAAGGTCGGCTGCGTGTTTCGGTTGTTGCCACCGGCATCGAAGCCGAGGCGATGACCAAGATGCCGCCCAACGTGGAGCCACTGCGGCCGCGTCACCGGGCAAGTTCCCTTGCGAACCATGCCAGGCCGGCGCCTGTCGCGCAGCCGGCACCATTTAATGTTCGAGCACTGTCCGGCAGCCTTGCACACGAAATGATGACAGAGGCACCCGCGCCGGAACCGGAACGGGAGGTCGCGTCCTCCATCGAGCCCTTGATATTCGGGGCAGAAGACAACGCTCCGGTGGACGAGGAGCCGGCACCGCAGCCGGCTGTCGTGCGGCAGCAGCCCATGCGCGAAGTTTTGCCGGAACCCAAGGCCGAGCCCAGGCGACGCCGCTTTTTCGGCGGCTGGTCTGAGCGGAAGCCCGAACCGCGCACCGAGCCCGCGCCAATGCCGCGCCAGCTGTCTCAGCAACGGGCGACGACACAGGTAATGGCGCGGCCGCAGGGAGGAGAAGCACCGCGTGCCCCGCAGGCACAGCCGGAATTGCCGAATTTCAATGCCCAGGAGGAGTTTGAAATTCCTGCATTCCTGCGGCGGCAAACGAACTGATTTTCGTACTACGCCTGAGAATCGCACCGGCAATTTTGGTTGCCGGTGCGATTTGCTTTCAGTAGCAGCATCCGGCTCAAAGGCCCTTCTGTTATAAGGCGGCATGGCGCGACGGACGCTTGCGAGAGAAATCGAGATCGAAGGGATCGCTCTTCACGCCGGGAAATCGGTTCGGATGAGGCTTGTGCCGGCGGTGGCGAAGAGCGGCATTGTATTCTATCGCAGTGATCTCAGCAGCGGTCCGATCCCGGCGCGTTTTGATCGCGTGACCGAGACACGGCTCGGTACCGTAATCGCGGATGACGCTGGCGCCAGCGTCGGAGTCATTGAACATCTGATGGCAGCCATCGCGGGGGCAGAGATCGATGATCTGACCGTACTGCTCGATGGCCCGGAACCGCCAATCCTCGACGGCGACTCGTTGAGCTATCTTCGCCTTGTCAAAAACGGCGGCACCCGGGATTATTTGAAGCATCGCGAAGCGATATGGGTGAAACGCCCCATCACAGTCGAGTCTGGTGAGGCGAGCGCCATGCTCTACCCGTCCGATGAGCGCATTTTCGTTTTCGAGATCGCTTTTCCATCGGCGGCGATCGGGGAGCAGAAATTGTCGTGGTCATTCTCGCCGGAGGGATTTACCAAGGAGATTGCACCCGCCCGCACCTTTGGCTTTGTCGGTGAACTGAAGGTACTGAACGAGTCCGGATTGGCCAAAGGAGCTTCTCTCCAAAACACCTTGGCACTTGACGGTGATCGCCTGTTGAATCCCGCACTCCTGCGCTTCCCAGATGAGTTTGTGCGCCACAAGATCCTCGATGCGGTCGGCGATCTGGCGCTGGCGGGTGCGCCGATCATCGGCCGATTCGAGGGACGCCGTTCCGGTCACGCGCTGAACAACCAACTCCTGCGAGCGCTGTTTTCCGACCCCGCCAATTACGAGCGCGTAACGCTCCCCTAACGGCAGGCAAGGGTCCCGACTGGACCGGCAAGGCCTCAGAATGTCATAAACTGGCTTCGGCAAGGCTACCCTCCGACCCTAAATTGGAAGAATGATGTTGTCTCAGGCGTTTCGTAGAGCGGCCGCGCGGCCGGCATGCCGTTTTTACCTGTTCTCTGTCTTACTGGCTGGCGTACTCGCGCTTTCTGCCTGTTCCTGGTTTGACAAGAGCAGCGAAGGCGACGATGCCGATGCAAAATATGTCGAGCGGCCGGTGGAGCTGATCTACGCGGAGGCTTGGAAGCATATTCACGAGCGCAACTGGACGGCCGCGGCAAAGCAGTTCGATGAAGTCGAGCGGCAGCATCCGTATTCGATATGGGCCCGGCGCGCGATGCTGATGAGCGCGTTTTGCTACTATCAGGCCAACAAATACCAAGACGCGATCAACACCGCCGATCAATACATTCAATTGCATCCGGGTAGCCAGGAGGTTGCCTACGCATTCTATCTGAAGGCGATGTCGCTTTACGAGCAGATCACAGATGTCGGCCGAGATCAGACCAACACCGAGCAGGCTCTGACCGCACTAGAGGATGTTGTACAGCGATTTCCCAACACGGAGTACGCTCGCGACGCGCTGCTGAAAATCGATCTCACCCAAGACCATCTCGCCGGTAAGGAGATGGAGGTGGGGCGATATTATCTGCGCCGCGGCGACTACATCGGCGCGATCAACCGATTCCGCGTCGTGGTCGAGCGTTATCAGCGGACGCCGCAGATCGCCGAGGCCCTCGAGCGGCTCACTGAGGCATATTATGCTCTCGGCGTGTATGACGAGGCGAAAACCGCGGCAGCGGTGCTGGGCGCCAACTATCCCGGCAGCCGCTGGTATCAGGACTCCTATGCCTTGTTGGTTACGCACAACATGAAGCCGGAGCTCAATCCGGCCTCGTGGATAAGCAAGCTTTTCCAGTCGCCAATCTAAAAGAGACGAAAATGCTGGCCGCCCTCAAGATCCGCGATCTTGTCCTGATCGAGGATGTTGAGCTTGAGTTTGCACCGGGGCTGAACGTGCTGACCGGTGAAACCGGTGCCGGGAAATCCATTCTTCTCGATGCGCTTGGGCTTGCAACGGGCGCACGGGCCGGCGTCAGGTCGAGCGTACGTCCCGGCGCCCAACAGGGTTCTGCGGTTGCGGTCTTCGGTTTGCCCGTGCAACACCCGGCAAATCGCCTGATTACAGACAACGAGATTCCGCAACAGGATGAAATCCTGCTGCGGCGTACGCTTGCGGCGGACGGCCGAACGCGTGCTTTCGTCAATGACGAGCCGGTGGGGGTGACTCTGCTCCGCGAGCTGGGTTTGCTGCTGGTCGAAATCCATGGTCAGGCGGACGACCGCGGCCTGTTTGACACCTCAACACACCGGTTGTTGCTCGATGCGTTTGGCGGAAATGAAAAGCTGGCGGCTGAAACGGCCGAGAAGTTTCGTTTCTTTGAGCACGCCAGAAGCGAAGTCCTCGCCCTGCAGAGCACCGCACAGCAAGCGGCTGCGGAAGCCGAGGAACTCCGCCACACCGTGGAGGAGCTTGCCAGCCTCGCTGTCGGGGCGGGCGAAGAAGAGAAGCTGGCATCCGAGCGGGCGCTGCTGATGGATGCAAGCCGCATTGCCGAGGATGTGTCGGCAGTGGCCGAGCTTTTGGGCGGGGAACGTGGCGCCGAGGCGTCGCTAGCCGCCGCCCTCAAAAGGCTCATGCGGCAGAAGGAGGAAGCCCGTATCGCGGCGGCAGCGGCAGAGCGGGGTATCGAGCAGGCCTTCGCGCTTGCCGAGGAAGCGCGCCGCGATCTCCAAAGCCTTCTCTCGCGCCTGGACGTCGATGCCGGTGACCTCGATCGCAAGGAAGAACGTCTTTTCGCGATCCGCGCCGCTGCCCGGAAATATGGCGTGCCCGCTAACGAGTTGCCGCGCCTCCTTCTGGAGGCGCAAGGCAAGCTCGAACTCGCGGGAGGCAGTGGTACAGCGCTGCGCCAAGCCGAAGCCGAACTGGAGACAGCACGATCCGCGTTTCTGGAATGCGCGCGCAGGCTCTCGGCACAGAGGCATACGGTGGCGCGTGAACTCGAAAACGCCGTTGGCGCAGAATTGGCTCCGCTGAAGTTGGGACACGCAAAATTCCGCGTTGCTTTAGAGTTGTTGCCGGAGGCCGCTGCCGGTCCGGCAGGGCTGGAACGAGTGGCCTTCGAAGTTGCGACCATCGAAGGCGCGCCATTCGGCCCACTGGCGAAAATTGCATCCGGCGGCGAGCTCGCGCGCTTCTCCCTCGCACTGAAGGTTGCGCTATCGGAAGCAAGCCCTCCAGCCGCGCTGGTGTTCGACGAAGTGGATCGTGGCGTGGGTGGCGCGGTCGCGGATGCCGTGGGCGAACGGCTGCAGCGCCTGGCACGCTCGACGCAGGTTTTGCTCGTCACCCATGCGCCGCAAGTCGCTGCGCGCGCCGAGCGGCATTTCCGCATCACGCGCAAGCGGGATCGGACCGAAGTGCAGCTGCTTTCGCCCGACGAGCGGGCCGAGGAAATCGCGCGCATGCTGTCTGGCGCTGCCGTCACGGAAGAAGCGCGCGGCGCCGCCCGGCGACTGCTCATTGAAGCACAGGCGCCACCGAAAAAGATTCGCAAGCGCGCATGAAATCGGCCGCGCGAAAGCCCGTCGAAAAGCTCACGAAACCGGAGGCCGCCAAAGAGCTCGAGTGGCTGGCGAGCGAAATTGCGGCACACGACCGGCGCTATTACCTGGACGATGCGCCGTCGGTATCCGACGCCGCATACGACGAACTGCGCAAACGCAACATCGCCATCGAATCGCACTTTCCCGAACTCCTTCGGCCCGACAGCCCGAGCCACCGCGTTGGAGCAAAGCCGAGCAACAAGTTTGCCAAGGTGATTCATACCGTTCCGATGCTGTCGCTGGACAATGCCTTCAGCGACGAGGACGTCGCCGATTTCGTCGCGCGGGTGCGCCGGTTTCTCGGTTTGAAAGAGCAGGCAGCGCTGGCGTTTACTGCCGAACCGAAGATCGATGGGCTCTCCGCTTCCTTGCGCTACGAAAAAGGCGTGTTTGTGCAGGGCGCAACCCGCGGTGACGGCGCGGAAGGCGAAGACATCACGGCCAACCTGCGGACCATCAAGGACATTCCGCTCCGGCTCCAGGGCCGCGCGCCGGAGATCATCGAGGTGCGCGGCGAAGTGTACATGACACATGCCAACTTTGCGGCGCTCAACAAGAAGCAGGAGAAGACGGGCAAGCCGCTGTATGCCAATCCTCGCAATTCGGCCGCTGGCTCGGTGCGGCAACTCGATCCGACGATTACGGCTTCGCGGGCACTCAACTTCTTCGCCTATAGCTGGGGCGAGGTGAGCAAGCTGCCGGCGGACACGCAGTCCGGCATGCTGGATGCCTTTCGCAGTTGGGGTTTCAAAGTGAACTCTCTGACAACGCGCTGCGAAACGATAGAAGAAGTCCTTGCATTCTACCGCGCGATGGACAGCAAGCGCGCAAGCCTCGGCTACGACATCGATGGTGTGGTGTACAAGGTCGACAGCCTGAATTTCCAACAGCGGCTCGGCTTGGTGTCGCGCAGCCCGCGCTGGGCCATCGCGCACAAATTTGCTGCCGTGCAGGCCGAGACAGTTGTCGAAGCGATCGAAATACAGGTGGGGCGGATTGGTACGCTAACGCCAGTCGCCAAACTCAGACCGGTTACGGTCGGAGGAGTGGTTGTCCAGAATGCCACCCTGCACAACGAGGATGAAATCGCGCGCAAGGACGTGCGCATCGGCGATGCCGTCGTGGTGCAACGGGCGGGCGATGTCATCCCGCAGATCGTCCGGGTGATTGAAAACAAGCGGCAAAAAGGTGCGCGACCATACAAATTCCCGCAAAAATGTCCGGTGTGTGGGAGCCATGCCGTGCGCGAGGTGGACGAGAAAACCGGCAAGGCGGAAGCGGCACGGCGGTGCACCGGCGGACTCATCTGCCCCGCGCAGGCGGTTGAGCGGCTCAAACATTTTGTGTCGCGCAACGCATTCGATATCGAGGGATTGGGAGAGAAACACATCGTTGCCTTTCATGAAGACGGGCTGATCCGGGAGCCCGCAGACATTTTCCGGCTGGAAGAATGGTACGGCACTGGCGAAAAGGCGGTGATGGGCCGCGAGGGTTGGGGCGAGCAGAGCGCCCGCAAATTGTTCGACGCCATCGACCGGCGCCGAGAGATTCCCTTGGACCGGTTTATCAACGCGCTCGGCATCCGCCATGTCGGCGAGACTACCGCGAAGCTGCTGGCGCGGACCTATCGCACGGTAGATGATTTCATCGCCGCGATGGAGAGCAAGACCGCGGTGGAAGACCTCGATTCTATCGAGGGAATCGGGTTGACCGTTGCGGAAGCCATCAAGGATTTCTTCGATGAGCCGCACAATCGCGAGGCGGTCGCCCACCTTCTCGATCAGGTGATGGTCATGCCCACGGCGGCTGGGCGGGTGTCGAATTCGCCGGTCGCCGGAAAAACTGTCGTGTTCACCGGTTCGCTGGAAAAGATGACCCGGCAAGAGGCGAAGGCGCGCGCGGAATCACTTGGCGCAAAAGTGTCCGGGTCCGTATCGTCCAAAACCGATCTTGTTGTGGCCGGCCCCGGCGCCGGGTCAAAACTCGCGGAAGCGCAGAAGCACGGCGTTAAGGTGATTGACGAAGACGGGTGGCTGGCGCTGGTCGCGACCCCCTAACGTCTCACATCGGCCTGTCGAGGTGCTCGGCGCAGTGCCATTCCGTGGTGTTCCCGATGGAAGCGCACCGCACCGGACGCAATTGCGGCCATGAGGGAATGTAGGCGTAGCGCAAAGAACCGTCCGCCGGACTGTAACGGACGTCTGGCAGCCGTGGCACGTCCGGAAGGTAGGTTGGGGCGAGCATGCCGAGCGTGGCCGGGAACGTACCGGTCTTGCGGCGATAATCCTGCAGCGCGCTGATCACCAGGTTGGCCTGCCGCCGGTATTCCATCCCGGCCGGGTCCTGATTGACCGGCCACACCGAGCATGCGCCGAGAAGCCCCAGCATCAGCCCACAGAGAACAGCGCGCCGCATTCGCATTCCTTTCTGCACCTGAGTCTTCATGCGGAGAGCGCCTTCGCGAGAATCGGCAGGCTCACATCCATCCGGTAATCCACAGCGCTGTGGTTGTCGGCGAATTCTTCGTAGGTGTGCGGCACATCGAGACGCTCCAGCGCACGGTGAAACCGCCGCGCGCCGTATATGAGGTTGTACTGATCGATGTTTCCGCAATCGATGTACACGGCCTTCATCTTCTTGAGGCCTCGCCCGCGCTCCTCCACCATCACGCAGGGATCCCATTTGCGGAAATTCGCCCACCGCTCCGGGATCAGCTCGCAGGTGTCCACCGTCACCGGCAATCGGATGCCGAGATAGGCTTCGGGATCGGGATCGTAGGTGGCGCACATGGCCATCTGCATCAGGTCGTGAACGTCGCTCTCCTTGGTTTTGGGCGCCGCATAGAACGCCTCGATCCATTTCTGAATCGAGTTCTCATGTTTCGCGAGCGCCCGGAGCAGGCGCGGGAAATCCGGCAGATAGCACCACTCGAAGAACATGTCGCCGGAATGCGAAGCCGCGGCCGCCCAGAAATCCGGATGCAGCAGCGCGTGCGCGATGGAGCCGTAGCCGCCCGAGCTTTTGCCGAAACAGCCGCGGCGTCCTTGCCCGCCGCAGCGGAACTTCTCCTCCACGAACGGCACGCACTCGGTGAGCAGGAAATCGTCCCAGCGACCGACCGCGAGACTGTTGATGTACTGGTTGCCGCCAAGCCGGGTGAAGCAGTCGGGCAAGGCGACAACGCAGGGCGGCATGGCGCCGTTCTCAATGAGCCGGTCGAGCCGTTCCGGCAAATTCTCGCCGAAGTTCTTCCAGTTGGTGTGTGCCGGGCCGCCGGCGGTGAAGCCGACAAGGTCGACGAGCAGCGGCAGCCCGCGGCCGTCATGCCCCGCCGGCACATAGACGTCGATAATGCGCTCGGTGGGATCGCCCAGCATGTTGCTTGTCAGCACTTTGCTGTCGAACTTCAGCCGATGAATCTGTCCCGGCGCGGCGGTGTGGTGTTTCCGCACGTCAGATGTTCCGCGTGGCGTGTTCGAGCCAGGTGCGTGTCTCGTCATCCGCGAGCGGCGAGAGTTTGTCGCGGACGCGCTGGTGATACTGGTTCAGCCACACGCGTTCTTCGTCAGTGAGCAGCTTCACTTCCACCAGATTCAAATCGATCGGCGCCAGCGTGATAGTTTCGAATTCCATCATCGGCCGGTCGCCGTCGATCACCGCCTTTGGCTCCGTCACTACAACCAGGTTCTCGATTCGGATGCCGTACTCGCCTTCCTTGTAGTAGCCGGGCTCGTTGGAGCAGATCATGCCAGGCTTCAGCGGCTGAAGGATCGGCTTCTTGGAAATGTTCTGCGGCCCTTCGTGCACCGACAGATACGAACCCACCCCGTGTCCGGTGCCGTGATCGTAATCGAGGCCGGCATCCCATAGCGGCCGCCGGGCAAAGGCATCCAAAGCAGCGCCGGTCGTGCCTTCGGGAAACTTCACTGTGGCGAGCGAAATGTGGCCCTTCAGCACGCGCGTAAAGCGGTCCTTCATCTCGCCCGTGGGCTCGCCCACGATCATGGTGCGGGTCACGTCGGTGGTGCCGTCCGGATACTGCGCGCCCGAATCGATCAGATAAATTTCGTCGCGGTTGATCTTGCGGTTGCTCGATCTGGTGACGCGGTAGTGCGGCAGCGCCGCGTGCGGCGCGGCGCCCGAGATGGAATCGAAGGAGAGATCGGTGAGCGCGCCGTTTCGGCGGCGGAATCCTTCCAGCGCCTCGGCCGCCTCGATTTCCGTAAGGTGTCCGTTCGGCGCTTCGCGCGCCATCCAGGAGAGAAAGGAGGTGAGCGCCGCGCCGTCACGGATGTGCGCCTGGCGCGCGCCTTCGATTTCCACCGCGTTCTTGCACGCCTTCGGAAGCTGGCAGGGATCCGGCACGCGCTTGATTTTCGCACCGGCCTTCTCCAGCCGCTCGAATGCCGCGGCAGCGGTCCAGTTGGGATCGGCGATCACGGTTTTGCCGGCGAGCGCGTCAAGCGCAGGCGCGAATTCTTTCGGATCGCGCACGCGCACGGCGTTGCCGAGATGCTTGCTCACCTCCGGAGATGTCTTGCGTTCATCCACGAACCAGTCGACCGCGCCATCGGCGTTGAGAATGGCATAGGACAAGACAAACGGTGTGTGCGGGGTGTCGGCGCCGCGCACATTGAGCAGCCAGCAGATGGAATCGGTCTGCGAGATCACCGCGGCGTCGGCGCCCAGCCGCTTCACCTCTTCGGCGATGTGCGTGCGTTTCGATTCGGCGCTTTCGCCGGCCACGTCACTGCCGTGCGGCCTGGCCTTGTCGCCAGGAGCCGCCGGCCTGTCGCGCCACACCGCGTCGATGGGATTGCCATCGGCCGGTACCAGCGTAGCACCGGCTTTCTCGACCGACTGGCGCAGTGCTTCGGCGCTGGCGGCGGAAAACACCCAAGGGTCGTAACCGATACGGCCACCTTTCGGTGCGTTGGTTTCCAGCCAGGCGTTCGGCCCTTCCGCGATTAGATCGTGCGGCTCGAACAGTTTCGTGTCTGTCTGTTGGCGCACCTGCAAGGTGTAGCGGCCGTCGACGAAGATCGCGGCCTTGTCCTTCAGCACGACGGCCGCGCCGGCCGAGCCGGTGAAGGAGGTGAGCCACGCCAGCCGTTCGTTGCAGGCGGGCAGGTATTCGCTCTGGTATTCATCGGAATGCGGGATCACCAGGCCGTCGAGTCCGCGTCGCGCCAGTTCCTCGCGCAAGGCGGCGAGCCGCGGCGCCACAGTGGCGGCATCGGAAAGGTCTTCGAAGAGCTGATAGGGCTTGTCCATGATCGCGGCCTGAATTTCGAGGAGCGGCGAACCTATCCCGTGACCCTCGGCCTCTCAAGCACGAGCGCCGACCACGAGCCGTCGCGGCGAATGTGGCGCAACACAAGTCCGTGGGGACGATAAAAGCTGAGCACGAGGTTTTCCTGCCAGCGCAGCAGTCCCGAGAGCACCAGCATACCGCCCCGCGCCAACGACTTCGCAATCTCCGGCGCAAGCCGTGTCAGCGGCTCGGCCAAAATGTTCGCAAGGATCAGGTCATAAGGTGCGCGGGCGGCGAGGGCAGGGCTGGCGAGCCCGTCGGCGATCACCGCCTGCACCAGCTTCGGTTCATCGTTGGCGCGCGCGTTGGCGCGCGTCACTTCGGTGGCGACCGGATCGATATCGGAAGCGACGACAGGCCGCCGCCACAGCTTCGCGGCGCCGATCGCCAGCAGGCCGGTACCACAGCCGAGATCGAGCACATTGATGAAACGGCGACGGCGCGCGAGGTCGCTGAGCACGCCAAGGCACAGCGCCGTCGTCTCGTGATGGCCGGTGCCGAAGGCGAGCCCAGCCTCGATGCGGATGGGAATGGCCCCCAGCGGCACTTCGCCCTGATCGTGCGCGCCGTAGATGAAGAACCGGCCCGCGCGCACCGGCGGCAGACCCTCTTGCGAGAGTTTGATCCAGTTGGTGTCCGGCAGCAGCGCCACATGCACCTCGCGGCCCGCGAGTTTCGAAAGCAACACGCCGTCCGGCATCGCCGCGTACAGCGCTTCGACCGTCGCTTCGTTGGCGAACGGCTCCTCGGCGATCAGCACCGCCTGCGGCCCGGTCAACTCGAACGCCGCGGCGATATCGACCGCGTCGGCTTTGGCAAGCGTGACGGAGGCTTTCCAGAGAGGCGGGGAAATCGTCATGACGACGTGTTTCCCCGCCTCTGGATTGAGGTGTCAACCGGTGGCTGCAGCGAAGCGGGAACGGCCCGTTGAAGGATAGAGAACGCCGAGAACCACAGCTACCAGCAGAAGCGCGGAAACATCGCCATACAGATGGCCCTTGTGCTCCGGCATCTGTAGCGATTGCACTGCCATGATCGCCGCGTGCACCACGCTCGAGACGATGGTGAACAGGATCAGGCTGCGGTTTGCCGCCGGATCGCGCGACGCGAGGATGAGGAAAACCCCTAAGGTCGCATAGACGCCGACAATCATCATGAAGTACTGCGATTCGTACGGCGCGCCCGCATGCCAGGCCCAGCCCGAAGGCCAGAACATCGACAGCGGATAGATCAAGCAAAACACCACGCCGAAAACAATCAATGCCAGTTTCAGAAATGTGCTTCGGTCAGACATTCTTCGCCCCTTGTCTTGTCAGATGACGACCGCTAAACGCCGGCAACACGAAGTGCGGGAATACTAGGCATCCTGCCGGCAGGGCGAAAGGCGGCGGCATGCGGAAGCTCTGGATAGAGTCCGGGCGAGGACAAAAATGGAGTTCTAGATTTTCATCCGTTTGACTGTTCCGCGCTCGGACGGGAATCGCACATTCGCGAAGCGGCCGGGCTGAGGCTTTGGCGCTTGCGTTTCTTCGCGATCGAAAGGGGCTTGTCTCTTCGCCGCCAAAGCCGGTTTCGGAGTTTGCTCCGACGAAGCAATGGCAGACGTGAGGACGCGCGGACACGAGGGCGGGCTTTAGGGCCCGGCCCGGATGGAGTGAAACATCGGATTTCCTTTGAAAAGGGCGTGGCGAATCAGCAGCCCGGGGCTCAAAAAGCCGCCACCTGCCGTCCGGACGCAATTTGGGAGATGGGTAGAATATGCAGAACCAGCGTGACGCTGTCAACCCCTGTTTTCCTGAAATCCTGAAAAAAAGTACTCACTCCCGAAGAATCCAAGGAATTTCCGGCGGTTCTGCCCTATTCCAGAGCCTTCCTGCCCGACGCGATAGCCTCCTTCAGCCAAGGCAGCTGGAGAAGGGCGGCCTTACGGGCGGTTTCGAGTAAGCCGAATTCCTCGGAGGTGCGGGTGGTGGCCCAGAAGGTCTCTCCCTTGTCCGCGACCTCGCTGAACTCCACGAAATAGAAGTGCTCGTCGCGCCCGAAGATGCGCAGCACGTGCTTGCCGTCGCGGCTTTGCCAGCGCTCGACCTGCCGCCCGACTCTCATGGCTCGCCTAGGCCGCTTTGCGCGTGTAGCGCTTGATCTTGATGTCCTTCGCGCCGCGACTGCGGAACTGCGCCATCTCATAAGCGGTCTGGATACGCATGAGATGATCGGGATCGGGACCGAAGGCCTTGTGAATGCGATAGGCCATCTCGGGCGACAGGGCGGATTTGCCGTTGACGAGATCGGAGAGAGTCGCGCGGCGCACGCCAAGTATTTCCGCCGCCTGCGCAACCGACAGATCAAGCGGCTCCAGAACGCTCCAGTGGATCACGTTGCCCGGATGCGAAGGGTTCTTCATCTTCATGGCAGCTTCCTCAGTAATAGTCCTCAATATCGAGTTCCGACACGTCCTTGCCCTGGACGACGAAGGTCAACCGCATGTTCCTGGTGATCCACATTGCCCATGCTCCTTTGCGTGAGCCTTTGAGCGGATGCAGTTTCCAGCCGGGAAACCGGCCCATCTCAGCGATTGCATCGGCTTCTTCGATGACCGTCAGCATGGCGCGTATCTTTTCCGCCGATTTCGCGGAGATACCGCGTGGATCGCCGGTCCGGTAAAGCCGCTCAAGGCCTTTGTGCCGAAAACTCCGGATTTCCATGCCGCTGTGTACGGTATAACCGTACGGCTGTCAAGCCGTCGCTCCTTTTGCCTCCCTTGAAAAGGGGAGGTCGGCGAGCGAAGCGAGCCGGGTGGGGATCACGTCAAGCGCAGTGGCATCATCCCTCCCCGAATTGCTCCGGCAATTCAACCCTCCCTTTGCAAGGGAGGGAAATCAGAGCCTGGCCCCTGTCCACCACTTGCGTGGGGCGAGGGAGTTCATGGCTCAGAACCCAAACTGAGTGGCCCGCATCGCGGACCATGACAACCGTGGTACGAATCTGGCGTCTCGGTTTAGTGAGAGAAACGATGCGCAAGTCTGTTTTTTTGGCCGCTCTCACTTTGGAGGTCAGATTATGGCCAGCACATGCTTCTGAGTTCGATCTAGTCCGCTTCTACGGATTGTTGGGCACGTGGGCGCCAAACTGTTCTAGCCCACCAAGCAGCGAAAATCCTTACGAGAGATTCGCGATTACCGACAAGAAGATCACGATCAACACGGAGCTGGGTAATAACCTTCGGTCGACGAGTGACATGCGATATCTCGCAACAACAAGAAGCGGAATGCTATCGTTTACGCAGATGTTGCGACCTGCTGAGCGAGGAAGCCTGGGTGTTGCGGTTCAGAAAGCTGCTGGCAAACTGCGAACGTGGTCCTCTGTCTCAAGCGCAGGAAAGCAACTAATTGAGGATGGCCGCTTTGCAGAGACAGGACGTGCAGTGCCTTGGCTGGAAAAATGTAAGGAATAGTGCGCCGGACAGCGCTACTTATCCTCTCGTTACAAAGGTATCGATCACCTTTTTTTCGCCGGAGTGGTCGAAAGTGACAGTGAGCTTGTTGCCTTCCACGCCCGTCACCCGGCCGTAGCCGAATTTCTGATGAAACACGCGGTCACCGCGCGCGTATTGCGTCGCGGAGGGATCGCTCGTCTGCACGGTGTAAGCCTGACCTTCGATCATCGGCGGCCGCGTGCGCGCGCCACCCGCTGCTGCGCGATTGGCCTGCGCCCGTTTCCAGCCCGGTGAATCGTAGCCGCTGCCGAAGGTGGCGGCCTGCGCGTTGTCGCGAAAACCCACATAGCCGCCGTAGAATCCTTCATCCACCACGGTATCGGTGTGCTCCGGCGGCAGCTCGGTGATGAAGCGCGAGGGCAGGGAGCTCTGCCAGTTGCCGTGCACGCGGCGGTTGGCGGCAAAATACACGAACGCGCGTTTCTTCGCCCGCGTCAGCCCCACATAGGCGAGGCGCCGCTCTTCCTCCAGACCTTTCAGCCCGTTCTCGTCCATCGTGCGCTGCGAGGGAAACAGCCCTTCCTCCCAGCCGGGCAGGAACACGGTGTCGAACTCCAGCCCCTTGGCCGCGTGCAGAGTCATGAGGTTGATGCGGTCTTCGGTTTCGTTCTGCTCCAACTCCATCACCAGCGACACATGCTCGAGGAACGCGGCCAGCGATTCATATTGTTCCATCGAGCGGACGAGTTCTTTCAGGTTGTCGAGGCGGCCCGGCGCTTCTGCCGATTTGTCTGCCTTGAGCGCGTCGGTGTAGCCGGATTCGTCCAGCACCATTTCCGCGAGCTCCGTGTGCGGGATGTTCTTCGACAGCGCATTCCAGCGCGCGAAATTGGCGGCGAGTTCGGTGAGCGCCTTGCGCGCCTTGGGCGGCAGCTCGTCGGTTTCCGCAATCTCCCGCGCCGCGGTGAGCAGCGGCAGGTGACGCGCCCGCGCAAAGGCATGCAGGGATTGCACGCTCGCATCGCCGATGCCGCGCTTGGGCCGATTGACGATGCGCTCGAAGGCGAGATCGTCGTCGCCCTGCGCGATGAGCCGCAGATACGCCATGGCATCGCGGATTTCCGCGCGCTCGTAGAAGCGCGGGCCGCCGATCACCTTGTACGGCAGCCCGAGCGAGAGAAAGCGGTCTTCGAACTCGCGCATCTGGAAAGAGGCGCGCACCAGCACGGCCATTTCCGCGAGGCGCTGATCCTTGGAGCGCAAATTCTCGGCTTCGGTGGCAACGGCGCGGGCTTCCTCTTCCGCGTCCCACACGCCCTGCACCTTGATCTTCTCGCCGGCGTCGCCCTCGGTCCACAAGGTCTTGCCGAGGCGCCCCTTGTTGGCAGCGATCAAGCCGCTGGCCGCGCCCAGAATGGATGGGGTGGAGCGGTAGTTGCGCTCCAGCCGGATGACTTTCGCGCCGGGAAAATCGTGCTCGAAGCGCAGGATGTTATCCACCTCCGCACCGCGCCAGCCATAGATGGATTGGTCGTCGTCGCCCACCACGCAGACATTGCCGCCGCGCCCCGCCAGCAGCTTCAGCCACAGATACTGCACGGTGTTGGTATCCTGGTATTCGTCCACCAGCATGTATTTGAAGCGCTCGCGATATTCTTCGAGAATTTCCGTTTGGGTGCGCAGGATGGTGAGCACCTCCAGCAGCAGGTCGCCAAAATCCGCCGCGTTCAGCGCGCGCAGCCGCTCCTGATATTGACGATAGAGCGAACGGCCTTTGCCGTTGGCGTAAGCATGCGCTTCGCCATCCGGCACATCCTCCGGGCGGAGGCCGCGGTTCTTCCAGTCGTCGATGAAGCTGGCGAGCGTGCGCGCCGGCCAGCGCTTTTCGTCGATGTTCTCCGCCTCGATGAGTTGCTTCATCAGGCGCAGCTGGTCGTCGGCATCGAGGATGGTGAAGTTGGATTTGAGGCCGGCCAGCTCCGCATGTCGCCGCAGCATGCGCGCGCCGATGGAATGGAAGGTGCCGAGCCACTGCATCCCCTCCACCACGCCGCCGATGAGGGCGCCGATGCGCTCCTTCATCTCGCGCGCCGCCTTGTTGGTAAAGGTGACGGCGAGGATCTGCCCCGGCCAGGCGCGGCGGGTGGCGAGGATGTGGGCGAGGCGGGTGGTGAGCACGCGCGTCTTGCCGGTGCCGGCGCCCGCCAGCACCAGCACGGGGCCGTCGATGGTGAGCACCGCCTCACGCTGCTCGGGGTTGAGGCCTTTCAGGTATGGCGGCTCGCGTTGCGGCGCGGGCGCATTCGTATGTTCGGGCTCCGGCTCATCGCCGAATGCCCGATCCAGCGGATCGGAATAGCGGTCCGCAAACCCGCTCATACGCGACTCGTTTCAGGAGGCATCCCGACAATCTAGGGCGTCGCACCCGCATTGTCAGCCAGCGTAAGCAGGCGTTCGGAAGCTCTGGAGTTTCCAGTAGGTCAGGCAGCGCCAGAGCCATTCCGCTGGGCCGAAGCGGAAATGCCTCAGCCACCAATCTGCCAGCGCCACCTGCAGCGCGTAACCGCCGAACCAGATGGGCACCAGCCAGACGGCGCCGATTTTTCCCATCAAATGCGGGCCGGGCATGAAGCCGTAGAACAGCCACAACCCCAGTATTGTTTGTCCAAGATAGAACGTCAGCGCCATGCGGCCGAGCGAACGCAGTACGCGAACCCAGCGGCCCCATGGCGCCTGAAACAGCAGCGCGAGCGCGGAGGCGTACGCGAGGCTCAACGATAGGTAGCCGGACTCCTCGATCAGCCCTGCCGTGAACGCCCAAGCGAATCCTGAACCGCGTGGCGGGTCGAGCATGCCGAGCGCCTGGAAATAGTTCGCCACCAGGCCACAGATGCCGCCGCAAATCAGCGTCCAGATGAACACGCGCCGGTAGCGCGGCAAATCCATCATCAGGCCGGCGCGGGCGAGAAAAAGTCCGAAGAGCAGCCGGCCGAAGACGGCCACCTGATAACCAATCTGTCCGAACGAAAGCGTCAGATACCAGTTGTAGAGCCAGTTGGCGCGGAGCATCTGTCCGTAATCCGGCGACGAAAAGCCCTGGAGTGCGACGGCATGGGTTGTCGCGGTATCTAAGAGATGTCCCCAAAACGTTACCGACTGAATGCCCGAAATGAGGGCGGGCACGATGATCGCGCAGCCAATCGCCCATGCGACCAGCGTGCGGAGTGAGACCCGCAGGAACAGCGGCAGCAGAATCGCCCACAACGCGTAGAACTGAAGGATGTCCCAGGCCCAGAGCAGCCAGCCATGAATCGAACCGAATACAAACAGCCAGAAGATGCGGCGATAGAAAAGCGCGGTGCCCTGGACGCCGCGAGCGCGAACGCTGCTGAGGAACAGCCAGAAGCTGACGCCGAAGAGCAGCGCGAACAGCCCCATGAACTTTGTCTCGATGAAAATCAGTTCGAGGAACCGGACGGTGCGGTCGATGGCCGCTGTCGGCAGCGCGGCCTTTTGCGCATCGCTCATGTATTCGAGGCCGGAAAATATAAACAGGTTGGCGCCGAACACGCCGAACAAAGCAAACCCCCGCAGCGAATCGATATAGTCGAGCCGCTCGCCCGCGCCCTTGCTTGCTGGTTGCAATGGAATGTCCCCCGACATGCTCACTGGAACCTATAGCAGATGCCGGTCTCTTGCGAGGCGCGGCCGGCGAGACCTCGCGGCAGCTTTCACAGGAGCTTTCGGTGCAGCGCGAGGATTTGCGCGGCGGCGAGGCCGCCGAACTTGGTGTCGAGACCGGTGAGCGCCTGGCGGGCGGACGTCTGGTCGCCACTCACAATGAAAGCTTCGACGCGTTGTATTTCGGATGCCATCTCGCGCTCCACGCGCGCGCGACACTCGGCAAGACCCTCGCGCTTCGCCGGTGCCGGATCGAGCAGAATATCCAACGCCAATGAAAGCGTCCGCTGGTCGGCCGTCGCGTGCCCCATGTGCCACACCGTGGTGTCGTGGAAATCGGAAACGCACCAACTTTGCAGGGAGGTTTCGCTTGCTGCCTGCATGTTGCGGGCCCCGGGATCAAGCGCGCCCGTAACATAGTACAGTCGCGATGAATCCTGGAAACGGCGCATGAGATCAGGCGGCGGCAGTGGAATGGCGGTGGTCCCGATCGGATCGCTGTCTGAATTCAGCAGTGCGCCGCGAAATACATCCGGATAAGCAAGCGCGATCCGCAAAGCGACGCGCGAGCCGCCGGAGAAGCCGCCCACCAGAACGCGCGATGGGTCGACGCCGTAGTCGTGCATCAGTTGCTGCGCGGCGATCACGGCCAGCGGCAGGCGGCGCGACTCCACCTTGGTGTCGTTTCCGGAATGCTCCGCGCTCACGAAAATCACACCTTTGTCGTCCAGCACCGAAGCCCAGCCCGGCGGCACTTTGGCGATCTCGGTTGGCGGTACGAACACCAACAACGCGTAGCCTTGCGGCGGCCTGTGCTCCGGCACGTAGAGGGTGAATGTCTCGTGCGCGATATCGATGGGCTGACCGGCAAGCGAGTGTCCCGCAGCAATCCGGGCCACCGTGAGCGGCGAGAAGGTGCGGCGGACGATTTCTGCCGTGCTCGCCAGCGGCGAGGATTCAGTGAGAATGACCCCGGTGTGAAGTCCCGGTTGGGTGGGCGCCGCAGCAAAAGTGGAGGACGCGGCAATCGCTGCCGAGGCGATAAAGGCGGCGAGCAACTTCATGATGCGAGGGTAGCGAAGAGCGAAGCGCATGCGTGTCACTTCGGCGCGAGCAGCTCATTCAGAATGGCCACCCTGCCGGCATCCAGATCAGGCGCCGCAGGACGGCTTGAGGGATCGTCGTAAGCCGAGAGCTTGATCGGGTTGCCCTGCATGCGGACGGGGCCGAGATCGGGATCGGCGGCGCTTACGATCATGTTGCGCGCCAGCACCTGCGGATCGGCCATCACCGCGGCGATGTCGTTGATCGGCGCGCAGGGCACGCCTTCGGCTTCCAGTAGCGCCAGCCATTCTTTCGCACTGCGGGCGGCGAGTGCGGATTCCATTTCGGCGTGCAGCGCATCCAGATGTTCGACGCGCGACGGATTGGTCGCGAAGCGCGGATCGCGCGGCCATTCCTCATGGCCGAGGACTTTGGCAATGCGCGCAAACAACGCATCGTTGCCCGCCGCGACCACCATGTAATCGTCTTTCGTCTTGAACGCGGCGAACGGTGCGATCGAGGGATGGCGCGTTCCGAGCGGCCCCGGCACCTCGCTGGTCGCGACATGGCGCGCGATGGCGTTCTCCAGAATTGCCACCTGGCAATCCAGCATGCCGACATCCACCTTCTGCCCACGGCCGGTTTTCTCGCGATCGTATAAGGCTGACGCAATGCCGAGGGTGCCGAACAGCGCCGCGGTGAGATCGCCGACCGACGTGCCAACCCGCGTGGGCGGTCCGTTCGGGTGGCCGGTGAGGCTCATGATGCCGCCCATCGCCTGCACCACCATGTCGTAGGCGGGCCGCGCGGCATACGGCCCGGTGTGGCCGAAGCCGGAGACCGCCGCGTAGATGAGGCGCGGATGCTTGTCTTTCAGCTGTTCCCAGCCATAGCCCAGCTTCTCCATCGTGCCGCCGCGATAGTTCTCGATCAGGACGTCGGCACGCGCGAGCAGCGCTTCGAAGATGCCGCGGTCGTCGCCCTTCTTGAGATCAAGGGTCATGGATTCCTTGCCGCGGTTGATGCTCATGAAGTAGCCGGACTTCGCCACGCCGTTCTCGCCGGTGATGAACGGCCCATAGCGGCGCGCGTCGTCGCCCTCCGGCGGCTCGATTTTGATTACCCGCGCGCCCAACTCCGCCATCATCAGCGCCGCATATGGTCCCGCCAGCACGCGCGTCAGATCAATCACCAGCAGTCCGGAGAGCGGACCCCGTGTCACGCGTCGGGATCTTCGAGTCGGTGAGCCTCGGTGACGTGCTTCTGCTTTTCATCACGCGCCTTCACCGCATCGCGCTCGCGTTTCGGCACGCCGTGTTTCGTGCGATTGGCATCCGCTTGCGTCGCGGCTTCGGCGCGTGCCTTGGCCTTTCGTGCCCGCCGCAGATTGACGACCTCGCTCATTTCTGCGCGTCGCGTTCCATCATGCGCTTGAAGGCGGGGCGGGAGGTAATCCGCGCGGTGTATTCCTTGAACACATCGGTTTCCGGCGTCATCTTGAACATCATCATGAAGTAAATGCCGCCGCCCAGCATGATGTCGGCGGCGGAGAACTCGTCGCCGAGTAAATATTTGTTGCTGGCGAGGTGATTGTTCAGCACCTCTTCGACCTCTTCGGTCTTCGCCCAGCCCATCGCGCCGTGTACATGCGCGATGTTGTAGCGGCGCTCCATGAAGGCCGGCTCCATCACGCCCGGGCGGTAGAACATCCAGGAGAGATAGTCGCCGCGCCTGGGATCGGCCGGCGCCGGGCCCATCTTCACCTTGCGGTATTTATCGGTGAGAAACACCGCGATGGCGCCGCCTTCGAACAGCGTTTCGCCGTCATCCCTTAAAGCCGGCACTTTGCCGTGCGGATGGGGATTGGCAGGGTCCTTCTCACCGGTGCCGTCCGCCTTGCGGAAGGTGACCTGCTTCGTCTCGTACGGCACTTCGAGTTCTTCCAGCAGCCAGACGATGCTGCCGGAGCGCGTCTGCGGCGAATGGTAAAGCGTGATCATCGTCACCCCACATATCTTTTCGCAATCAAACTACGGTTTCACCTGAACCGCGGCAAGCGCATGCAATCGCAGCGCACTGGCGAGCGGCCGCTTGCCCCGCTCGCCATCGATCTTTGCAATGAAGCCGGCGAAACTCATTTTCGCGCTGTCCGCTTCCCGTTTCAGAATCGCCCAGAATTCCGGCTCCAGCGCGATGCTGGTGCGATGTCCGGCGATGCTTACGGAACGTTTTTCAAGCAGGCGCATTGGGATGGATGACGGCATGAGCCGCCCAACATTTGAGCAGATGTGCGATGCGTACCATCCCCGTCCTCGCAGCGGCAATCATAACGTTCGGACTGACTGGGGCCAGCGCCCAACCCACCATGCGCAGCATGGATCCGGCTGTGGCCATGAGCCCTGCGGCGTATGACGACTTGACCTGCGCAGCGCGCTACACTCTGGCTGCCTTCGTCATTCACAATCTCGACGTCAACGCGGCCGCCTATTATGCGGCGCGCGCTTCGGACGCCGGCAAGCGCTACATGGCGATGCATCCCGGCGAAAGCGAGCAGTCATATGTCGCGCGGGTGACCGCCAATGCGGAGAATATCCAGGCGCGGCTCGCCAACAACGCGATGACGCCGGAAGCGCTGGTGTCGGAAATCAAGCACTGCGATCAGGATTCCGATACGCGGGTCGTGACCTAAGGACCGCCGGCTAATCGTTCGGATGGATCATGTCTTCCGGCCGCACAACGCGGTCGAATTCCTCGGCTGACACCAGACCGCTTTTCACCGCCTCTTCTTTCAGTGTTGTGCCGTTCTTGTGCGCCGCCTTCGCAATGTTCGCGGCGTTGTCGTAGCCGATCGTCGGGGCGAGCGCCGTCACCAGCATCAGCGAACGCTCCAGCCCCGCCTTGATGTTGTCGCGCCGTGGTTCAATGCCCACAACACAGTTTTCGGTGAACGACCGCGCAGCATCCGCCATCAGCCGCACGCTTTGCAGGAATGAGTACGCCATCACCGGATTGTAGACGTTGAGCTCGAAATGCCCCTGGCTTCCGGCAAAGGTGATGGTGGCGTGGTTGCCAAACACCCGGGTGCAGACCTGCGTCATAGCTTCGGCCTGCGTGGGATTCACCTTACCCGGCATGATGGAGGAGCCCGGCTCGTTTTCCGGCAGCGCCAGTTCGCCCAGTCCGGCGCGCGGGCCGGAACCCAACAAGCGGATGTCGTTGGCGATCTTGAACAGCGAGGCGGCCACCGTGTTGATGGCGCCGTGGCTGAAAATCATGGCGTCGTGCGCCGCCAACGCCTCGAACTTGTTGGGTGCTGAGGTGAAGGGAAGTTGCGTGATGGCGGCAATATGGTCTGCGACCATAGTGTCGAAATCCTTGGGCGCATTGAGCCCGGTGCCGACGGCGGTGCCGCCCTGCGCCAGCTGCATCAGCATCGGCAGCGTGGATTCAATGCGGGCAATACCGTTTTCTACCTGTTGCGCATAGCCCGAGAATTCCTGGCCAAGCGTCAGCGGTGTGGCATCCTGGGTGTGGGTGCGGCCGATCTTGATGATGTCCTTCCACGCCTGCG
>JBJMVL010000042.1:0-32828 GCA_045810735.1 Alphaproteobacteria bacterium | reverse complement strand
CTGGCGTAGGCGCATCGAGCGCCGGATTGCACTCGCGCGCGCCGCCATTGCTTGGGAACGCGCTTGGCCCCGTCTGTGGCCCGCGAGCTGCATCGTCGGATTCTTTCTTGCCTTGGCCCTTCTCGATGTTCTCACGCGTGTGCCTGCGGTCGTGCATGCGCTGGCACTCGTCGGCGCAATTGCAACGGCAATCTATTTCCTCTGGATGCGGTTCCGGGATTTCCGTTTTCCGACATGGCGGGATGGTGCTCGCCGACTCGAGCAGGAGAGCCAGCTTCTTCACCGGCCGATTACCGAGCGAGCGGATCGGCTGGCCGTCGGCAACGGCGATACGGTGGCGGAAAGTCTTTGGCGGGAGCACGTTTGCGCGCTTCTTGCGAGACACGACAATTTCAAACTGGTGGCCCCGCGTGCCCCGCTGGCGCAATCGGACCCTCTCCATCTTCGCTATGTTGTCCCTCTGCTTTTGTTGGTTGGGATTGTCGTTGCAGGGCCGCAAGCGGGACACAGGCTCGCAAGGGCTTTTCTGCCGGGCGAGGCCGGGGCACCCGCAACCCTGGATGCCTGGATCGATCCGCCAGACTACACCGGTGAAGCGCCCATTTACCTTCCACGAGGAGGTCAAACGGGAGCTATCGTGGTACCCGCCGGCTCGCAGTTGGCCCTTCGCGTGCACGGCACACGGATTGCGCCGCAACTGACTTTCGCGCCAGCGTCCAAAAAACCCGTCTTCTCCGGAAATGGCAGTGATTATTCTGCAAACGCAAAGATCGTGCGCAACGAGCAGGTCAGCATCGTGGCCGGCAACCAGACGTTGGCAAGATGGCATATCCGGGCGATTCCCGACGAAGCTCCGTCCGTTGCGTTTGCGCAGCCGTTGAGCCGCACCGCGCGGGAGGCGGTCAAATTCGCTTTCACCGCGGCCGACGATTACGGGGTGACGTCGCTGCGCGCCGTCATTCGGCCGCTCACGAAACAGAAGATGGCGCGCAGTCTGGTCGTTGATCTGCCGCTATCCTCGTTGGGGAAGACGATCAACGACACCATTTATCGCGATCTCACGGCCGATCCGTTCGCCGGGCTAACGGTGATGGTGACTTTGGAAGCCAGGGACGGGGTCGGGAATATTGGGCGTAGCAAGCCGCAGCAGTTCACATTGCCGGCACGCGTGTTCACCAATCCGCTCGCCCGCGCATTGGTGGAGCAGCGCCAAGTCTTGTCCTTGGGTAGCATTGTAGGGCGGAGCAGCGCCGCAATCGCGCTCGATGCGCTTACTGTCGCGCCTGATGTGTTCTATCAGCGACAGACCGGCGCCTACCTTGCGATCCGCGCCGCCTACTGGGCGCTGAAGAGCGGCCGCAATCCGCAGGACATCGCGCATGTGCAGGATCTGTTGTGGCAGACAGCACTTGCGCTCGAACGGGGCGGTGTCTCCTCGGCTGCAGAGCAGCTGCGGCGGCTTCAGCAGATGATTTCACAGGCCTTGGCGCAGGGAGCACCCCAAGGTGTCATCGACTCTCTCCTGCAGCGATACGAACAGGCATTGAACCGCTATCTCCAGATGCTGGCTCAGAATCCTCCGCCGGCAAACGCAGCCCCGCCTAAAGGCGCAAAGATGCTGAAGCCGCAAGACCTGCAGGCATTGCTGAAAGCCATTCAGCAGCTGTCACAGACCGGCGCACGCGGCCAAGCTCAGCAGCTGCTAGCTATGCTGCAGAGCCTGCTGGAAAATCTGCACATGACTGCTGGTCCGGGCGGCGGCCATACGCAGGGCGATAAGGCGCTCACCGACGCACTCAAGGGCCTCGGTGAACTGATGGGAAAACAGCGCCAGCTTCTCGACAGGACTTTTCGCGAACAGCAGGGGAATCCCGATCCGCGGGCCGGCGGTTCGAAAGGTTTGGCCCAGCAGCAGGGCGGTCTTCGCCAGCAATTGCAAAGGCTCATGCAGGGCCTTGGACCAAAGGCCGGAGGCGGTTCAAAAGATCTCGGTGAAGCGGGCAAGCAGATGGGCGACGCCCAGGGCAAGCTGGACAAGCGCGCGTTGGACAATGCCTCGGAAGCCGAGCGCAACGCATTGGAGTCGATGCGCAAGGGGACGGCGCAGCTCGCGCAAAAGCTGATGCAGGAGCAAAATGGTGGAAAGACCGGCGAAAATGGCAGCGACGATCCTTTGGGCCGTGAAAATGGAGGGCGAGGCCCGAGCTTCGGCGATCAAACCAAGCTTCCTGACAAATCGCAGCTGGAGCGCGCACGCAACATTCTCAAGGAACTGCGCCGCCGCGCCGAAGAACGTGGCCGTCCTCAGGAAGAACTTGACTACATTGACCGCTTGCTGAAGCAGTTTTGACGCTTAGCTGCGTCGCGGCAGAACATCCCGATCGTGAAAGAGGGCGGCCGGCTATGCGGAGAGACAATCGGATCAACGGAGCCGCCCACGGATTGCCGCTGTGCGGAGGGGCTGTGTTCAGCGGCGATCTTGGATTCGGCAACGACCACGGTTTCAACCAGTTCCCAATGGTCTAAAATTGACTGTCGCGCTGTTTCATGCCGTCAAAAGATCGCCGTAGCGGTCACCGTTTTGGCCGGAGAAATACCATTTCCAAATGCCGTGCCTGCTCCGGCGGGTTGACTCGACGCGTCGTGAACGCGATCCGCTGCCCCGGCTCCAATTGACGCGCTCCTGCTGAGAAAACCCAGCTGTCGACGCGATGACGGTGACTGTCGGTGAGGACTATTTCTATTCGGGGAAGTGCAGCCGGCTGGCTGTCCGCATTCATGACAGTCCCGCGCACCGTCAACACAAGCTGTCCGGCTACCGTGTCGCGTCGATAATTCACGTCCGAAAAGGTGAGACCATTCGTGTTCACGCTAACGCCGAATGCACGATAGATGGGCCCGGCCTGCGGCCACACGCGCGTGATCGCCTGCTGGTAACGCAAGAGTCCCCAGACTATCAGCGCAATGATGCCGGCAAATGCGAGCCAGCCGGCGACAATTGCCACGCGCTCTCCTCGAACGCGATCTTTCACGCCAACTGCGGTTGCCGATCGTTGTGGGCCGGCGCCCGGCGAAGAAGCGCCAGGTTCTCCATGAACGGGTGCCGAGGTTGCAACGAGGTCCGCCTCTGTGTCCGGGGCGGGTGGAGTCTGAAACCACGTATGCCCGCATTTCGCGCAGCGGACGGAGCGGCCGCTAATCGGGAATTCGCTGCCCTTGAGCTGGTAGCGGGTTGCGCATTGTGGACAGGTCAGGATCATGCATGACATCCGATTCCGCGGATTACGTGTTGGCGACTGTTCGGCAGTTACAAGCATGTCGCGCGGACGCTTCTCCGGATATGGTTACCGCCGATGGTACGCTTTGAAAACGTAGGAATGCGATATGGTCCGGGGCCGGAAGTCCTGCGCGATGTCACGTTCACGCTGGCCCCTGGCTCTTTTTCTTTTCTTACGGGCCCTTCCGGAGCCGGAAAATCCACTCTTTTGAAATTGATGTATTTGGCGGAGGCCCCCTCCCGGGGACTGATAAACATGTTCGGATTCGATTTGACGGCAACGCGGCGGATGCAATTTCCCGCGCTGCGTCGCCGCATCGGCGTGGTGTTTCAGGATTTCCGCCTGCTGGATCATCTCTCCGCCTTTGACAATGTCGCGCTTCCCTTACGAATAGCCGGCCGAAATGCCGGAGAATTTCATCGGGACGTCGAAGAGTTGCTGTCCTGGGTTGGTCTGGGCGACCGGCTGGATGCAAGGCCCGCAAGATTGTCTGGTGGCGAGCAGCAGCGCATTGCCATTGCCCGTGCCGTGGTGGCGAGACCCGATCTGCTCCTGGCAGACGAGCCAACCGGCAACGTCGACCCGGACATGGGGCAAAGGCTGATCCGGTTATTCGAAGAGTTAAACAAGCTCGGCACCACCGTCCTCATTGCCACACATGATCGCACTCTGATTGAAAGCGCCCGCGCGCGGGAAATGCGGCTGGTGGACGGCCGCCTGATCGAACTGCGGAGCCCAGTACCATGAAATCGAACGCGCGAATTATGCCGAGGGACACGGGCGCGATCTCGCTCGACGTGGTGATTGCCGTGATGGCGTTTCTGGCGTCGCTCTCGCTTGGCGCAGCGCTTATCGCAGAACGCGCGGCTGTGGGTTGGCGCACCGGTCTTGCCGGGCGGATCACCGTGCAGATTCTGCCGCCGGACAAGATGCACGCTGCGTTAGATAATCAGCTGCAGGCCGCATTGGCCGTGCTGCGCCGCGCGCCAGGCGTGGCCCATGCCGCTGCGCTGAGCGAACAAGATACGGTGGCGCTGGTGAAGCCATGGCTGGGCAGCGATTTGTTCGTCGGAGAACTGCCCTTACCGCGGCTCATCGACGTGACGTTGACTCCTGGCGCGCGCGTGGATCTTGTCGGACTCAAGCGGCGGCTGGAGATTGCTGCACCGGACTCGACCCTCGACGACCACACGCGCTGGCTCACGCGGCTGCGCTCTCTCGCGCGCGGTATCATATGGTCTGCCTATATTGTGCTGGGATTAATCGCGCTTGCCACTGCAGCAACTGTCTCTTTTGCAACGCGCGCGGGTCTTCAGGCCCATCGCGAGATCGTTGAGCTGTTGCATCGGATGGGCGCGCGTTCCGGCTTTATCGCGCGTGCCTTCGAATGGCATTATTTTCTCGCCTCCCTGATCGCCGCGACCGCTGGCGCCGCCTTAGCTATTGTTGTTTATCTTGCCGGCAACGGGCTGGAGTTTGTGGGGGTCGAAGTGGTGCCGTTCCTGCCGCCTGTTACACTGCAGCTATCGGAAATCGGCTGGCTGATGCTCGTCCCGGTTGCGGCAAGCTGGATCGCGTTAATTACAGCCCGGCTATCGGTTTTCGGGGTGCTGTCGCGCAGCTACTGATTTACCTGCGGCGCCCTAATGACCTAGAATCGCATGCGGGAATTGGGTGAAGGAGGGGCACAGTTTGGAGACGGTGCGGAAATCCCTCGCCTTTATGGCCCGCATCGTGCTGGTCGCTATTTTGGCCTATTGTCTGGGGTTCATTCTTTTCGCCACGACCTTGCCCCACCGGCCAACCTCCGTCGCCCACGCCGACGCGGTCGTTACTCTAACAGGAGGGGATTCGCGGCTGGATACCGCAGTGTATCTCCTCGAAAACGGGTTCGCCAAACGGCTCCTCATCACAGGCGTGCATCCCTCCATTACAAAGCCGGAAATTCGGCAGATTGCACACGGCGGCGCAAAATTCGATTGCTGCGCTGACCTGGATTTTGCCGCTGAAGATACCAGGGAGAATGCCGCGGAGGCTGCCGGGTGGATGCGCGCGCATCGCTTTCGCAGCCTGATACTCGTGACGGCGAACTACCACATGCCGCGGAGTCTTGCGGAATTTTCTGCGGACATGCCCCGAATGAAGTTGATTCCGTATCCCGTGGAGCCGGAGGGAATCGATTTTGGCCGCTGGTGGCGCAATCCGCATGCCATAAGGCTGCTTCACGCAGAGTACGCCAAGTATCTCGCCAGCTTCATCTTGGACCGTTTCATAAAGCGCGACACAGAGGGCCGTCATCCGCGAAGCGATGGCGCAGTGTGATGATGCTCTTTCGTTCCGCAGCATTCGCGCTCTGGTTCGCGCTGGTAACTGTCATCATCTATTTGGGCACGCTGCCGGCACTGTTGTTACCGAGAATCGTCGTTGTACATGCCTCGCGGTTTTGGTCACGGGCGACATTCTTCGGCCTTAAGATAATCGCCGGGGTTGATTACGAGATTCGAGGGCAGGTACCCCAAGGCGCGGTGCTGATCGCGGCGAAGCATATGAGCATGTGGGACACGATGGGACTCTATCTTCTCGTTTGGGATCCAGCGGTCGTGTTGAAGCGCGAGCTGCTGCGGATCCCGTTCTATGGCTGGTACCTCAGGAAAGCGGGGATCATCCCAATCGAGCGCACCGCCGGCGCCTCTGCGATGCGCAAGATGATTGCAAAAGCAAAAGACGTGCTCGCGGCCGGCCGGCCTATTCTTATCTTTCCGGAAGGCACACGAAAAAAGCCTGGTGCTGCGCCCGATTACAAGGCTGGTGTCGCAGGTCTGTATTCCACTCTCGGCGTGGCTTGCGTGCCGGTCGCTTTAAACTCCGGTCTATTTTGGACCGGCATCCAAGGCTTTATCAAAAAACCGGGACATATCGTAGTCGAGTTTCTCGAGCCGATTTCGCCCGGGCTCAGACGCGCCGAGTTCATGCGCGTCCTTGAAGGGCGCATCGAAACCGCGACAACACGACTCCTTGCGCAAGGAAGTAAGCCTTAAAGATCTGATCGTTGGGTTCTACTTGGCACAGTGTTAGTCAACACCTGTTTATTCAGGAGCGCTCGTGCCCCGCTACAGGCTCACAGTGGAATACGATGGCGGTCCCTTTGCTGGGTGGCAGCGGCAGGAGAACGGCCCTTCCGTGCAGGCGACGCTCGAAGATGCCATCTTCGCGTTATCCTCGGAGCGCGTCAGGATAATAGGCGCCGGCCGCACGGACTCTGGAGTTCACGCGGTCGGCCAAGTGGCGCATTTTGATCTAGATAAGGCATTTGCTGCCGACCGCGTGCGCGACGCGCTGAATTATCATGTAAAGCCCGCGCCGATCTCGGTCATCAACGCCGAGGTGGTTGCGGCTGAGTTTCACGCGCGCTTTTCCGCGACCGCGCGCCATTATCGTTATCGTATTCTTTGCCGCCGCGCTCCGCCGGCCTTGGAACGTGGAAAGGTTTGGCATCTAATGCGTGACCTAGACATTGGCGCCATGCAGGTCGCCGCGAAGGTTTTTGTGGGGAAGCACGACTTCACGACGTTCCGGTCCGGAGAGTGTCAGGCGAAATCACCCGTAAAAACGCTCGACCGTTTAGATCTGTCTTCTGCCGGAGATGAAATCCATATCAGTGCGCAGGCACGCTCCTTCCTGCACAATCAGGTACGATCGATGGTGGGCTCTCTGATACTGGTGGGGGAGGGCAAATGGACTCCATACGAACTGGATGCTGCATTACAGGCGAAGAATCGTGCGCGTTGTGGGCCCGTTGCGCCACCCGAAGGTTTGTACCTGATACGGGTAGACTATTAGAGGTGTGTCTCGCACGGCTGCGCATGTGTTGGGCGCACGCCCCCGAGCGCCAAACACATCATGCCGAGGCGGCGATCATCCAGCACGCGCCCGCTAGGCCCGACTGTGCACCACTACACAAACAACTTTCCGCTACAGACCGTGATCGCAGAACTGGCCGGCATTGCTCCGCACGCCAGAATCGCGCGCGATGAGCAATGCCGTCTAATGCCTTTCGGGAAGAAAGTTCAGGCCTGAAGCCCGAGTTTGCTGCGCACTGATTCCTGGATGAATTTCTTGCGCTCGGGACCCTTGAGATTCTTCTGCTTGGCGTTCGCCTTTGCCTCGCTCATCGCTGGCTTGACGACATCCTTCAGATGCGTCTTCACCTTCACCTTCATCTGATCTTGGGCAACACCCTGCTTCCGGAGTTCCTCCGTGTAACGGGTGCGGGCTTCCTTAACGATGGGGTTCTTTTCTTTGCCCGCGCCGCCTGCAGTCCGCTTTTCCCGCTTTTCTTTGCGCTTCTCCTTGCCGGATTTTGCGCCACCTTCACTAGCCATAGACACCCTCTCTACTGGTGAAAAATCGCGATACGTCTAAGCGCGCAAGCGCAGCGGTGCAAGCCCGGTGAAGCATGAACCCTTCTCGCGGGGTACTGCTGGTGAGGAGTAAAGTCTAGGTTCCTGCGACAATCGCTTCCCTCACGGGTGACCCGGCTGGTTCCGTCCTGATCGTCCCACGGTGCCGGGGGGAACAGCCCGTGCGCTCTTCAGGCAAGCTTGTAGGACCATTGGGTCGTCGTCGGGAACGTCATGGTAGGCAGTTTGGAAAATGGTGTTGTCTGGATTGCGCACCCATTCTCCCGGGAAGAAGACAACGGCGTCGTTGGCGATGGCAGGGCGGGGGCGGGCGGTAGGCATCACGCAAGAGGCGAGCCCGGCGGGGACATCGCGACCGGCGCCGAACGGCAGGGTCCCGCCTTGCGTCGCGCGCGGATTGATCTCGATGAGGTGGACGTGACCAGCCTCGTCGCGAATGAAATCCATGCCGTGTAGTCCGGACAAGCCGTGATGCTGCGCAATGAGCCGGGTTGCCCTGGTTATTTCCGCACAATCGATTTGCCGGATGACACTCGGAGGGCCAATGCTGCTATCAGCGCTCAGAACGTCGTAACAAACCGCGCTTACCACCTCGCCTTTCCATGCGGCGAACGCGCTGGCGGCGGGGCGGCCAGCAATGAATTTCTGAATGGAAATTGCGCGCTTCGACGGCGCGAGCGCCGACATCAGCCAGTGCCCGTCGCGACGCCTCATGGCCCGTGCCACACTCCGCAGCCGTCCGGGTGGATTGGCGAGCCTCGAAAAAGCCGCCAGCGCCTCTTCCATTGTGCGGACGATGCTCACGCCTTCGCCACCCCACGTGCCATCCGCCTTCAGTACGGCCGGCAGGCCGATCGCGCCAATGGCAGCTTGCAATGCGCTTCTGCTTGTGACCGGCAATGTTTCCGGCACGCGAATGCCGAGTTCATCTGCGTTCCGGAGGAAGGTTTCGCGCGCCATCAGCGAGCGATATTGCTGCGGCTTGCCAAGCGAGCGAGCGATCACACGGGCGATTTCGGATCCCGCCGGTTCCGACTCGTACAGACGTAACAGATTAGACACAGCGCGGTCGTCGCAGCTAACCACGAGATCTGGTCTGGCCTTCCGGATCGCGCCTCGTAGCGAGGCTGCCACCGACAGGGAGCGGTGGACATAGGAGCGCGAGATGTAACGGCTGACTGTGACGGGAGCACGCGCCGGCGCCAAGGCTTCGACCTCACAGCCGGCAAGAGCGAACCCGGATGCGTGCCGCGCGGTCGAGGTCCAGCTCACTGTTGTTGATAACAGAATCTTGCAGGCCATTCGCCGCGCCGTCTTCCGCCCGTCATGTCGTCTGCACGATCCGTTCCTGGCACGGCACTGGAAACTATCAGTGCGGGGAGGCCAAAACATAGGGTTTTTGCCCATCTTTGAGACGTACGTCTCGAAACGGAACGCGGAGACCAGGATGAAATATTGCGATGTCGCCATCGTCGGAGCAGGCCCGCATGGCCTATCGCTCGCCGCTCACCTCGCGGCGCGCGGGATCGATTCTCGAATCTTCGGAAAGCCGCTCAACACATGGGCGGAGCACATGCCCAAGAACATGGTGCTTAAATCCGACGGCTTTGTCTCGAACCTCTCCTCGCCCGCTGCGAATTCCACCCTGCAGGCCTATTGCCGGCAGAAGGGCATACCCTATGCCGATGAGGGGCTGCCGGTCCCCCTCAACACGTTCCTTTCCTACGCAACGGATTTCCGCCAGCGCTTCGTCCCGACGCTGGAGGAGACCGACGTCGTCTCGCTCCGTTCGGATGGTGACCGGTTCTCGCTGACGTTGGAAAGCGGTGAACAGGTTGTGGCCGCGAATGTCGTTCTCGCTATTGGGATCACCTCTTTCGCCTATACGCCTCCGGTTCTCGCCCGGTTGCCGGATGAGGTTAGCACCCACAGTTTTGCGCACCGTGAAGGCCTTGGCTTTCACGGAAAAGAAGTGACGATCGTGGGCCGCGGTGCATCGGCAGTCGATCTTGCCTGGCTCCTGCACGAGAGCGGCGCCGCTGTTCGGATAGTCGCGCGCTCGACCGGGATTGAATTCAACAAGGTGCCGGATGCGTACGAAGAAAGCCTGATTGGGCGGTTGCACCGGCCGGCTTCCGGGATCGGGCGCGGCTGGCGCTCGTACCTCTGCGCCCACGCGCCGCTTCTGTTCTACCGGCTACCGGAATCTTTACGTAAGCGGGCGATTGCGAGCCATATGCATCCAGCCGGCGGCTGGGTCATGCGCGAGAAGATCGAACGCAACATTCCGCTCATGTTGGGAAGGTCCATCCAGAATGCTGAAGCAAGAGGTGGCCATGTGTGCCTGACATTGCAGGACCGCTCAGGCCGTGAGGAGATGGTCACCTGCGATCATGTAATCGCGGCCACGGGCTACCAGCCGGACATGCGCAAGGTGCCGTTCCTGGCGCCCGAGCTCGTTGAGCGCATCAGTCCCCGAAAGAACGTAACCGCCCTATCGGATACGTTCGAAACCGCGGTCAACGGATTATACGCCGTCGGCCTGTCGGCGATGCACAATTTCGGTCCGCTTATGCGCTTTATGGTTGGCGCGGAATTCGCCGCGCCGCGGGTTGCCGCCGCTCTTCACCGTCGCCTTGGCCGCATGCCCGAAAGGCAAGCCGCCTAATACCCTCATTAGACACCCGCCTTTGAACTGCGCGTCGCCGAAAGACGGCGCGCTTTTTTTCTGTTGCGCGGAAAGCGTCAGGCGTGTCTGGTTCCGCGCCCAGTTTATCCAAATACTTCAGAGGTTGGCATGCGCCACATCGCATTTGTCGCTACATCGCTACTGGTCGCGATCACCTCCTTGGCAGCCGCGCCGCCGGCAGCGCCGCCACCGCAAGATCAGGCGTCGCTCGAGCGCAATCTAGACGCGAGCATCAAGCCGGACGAGATGCGCGACTGGTTGAAAACACTGGCAGCGGAGCCCAACAATGTCGGCTCACCCCACGACAAGCAGAATGCAGATTTCATCCTGGGTCTGTTCAAGAAGTTCGGCTGGAACGCGCACATTGAGGCATTCCAGGTGCTCTATCCGACGCCAGTGAGCGAAACAGTGGAGATGCTTGGGCCTAAGCCGTTTAAGGCGACGCTGCAGGAGCCGAACATTCGTGGCGACACGACCGCGCGCTCGAAGCAACCTTCATTGCCCGCGTATCTCGCCTTCCAAGGCGACGGCGATGTGAAGGCGCCGCTGGTTTACGTCAATTACGGCATGAAGGACGATTACAAGGCCCTTGAGCGTCTTGGGATCGACGTCAAAGGCAAGATCGTCATCGCACGCTACGGTTCAGGCTGGCGTGGTCTCAAGCCGCTGCTGGCACAGCAGCACGGGGCTGTCGGCTGCCTCATCTATTCCGATCCCTCGGACGATGGCTATTCCGTCGACGCGGCCTATCCGAACGGTCCCGCGCGGCCGTCGCGCGGCTTTCAGCGCGGCTCCGTTGAGGACATGCCGATATATCCCGGAGATCCGCTGACCCCGGGGGTGGGTGCTACGGCCAATGCCAAGCGCCTCGATCGGACGCAGGCGCAGGTCATTCTCAAAATCCCGGCGCTGCCGCTCTCTTATTCCGATGCGCAGGCGCTGCTGTCGTCGCTGCAGGGTCGCGTCGTTCCGGAAAGTTGGCGTGGCCGGCTGCCGATCACCTATCGGGTGGGGCCGAGCAGCGCGGACGTGCACTTGGTGGTGAAATCTGACTGGAAGCTGAAGCCGGTCTACGACGTCGTTGCGATACTGAGGGGCTCGACCTACCCGGATCAGTGGGTCGTGCGTGGCAATCACCATGACGGCTGGGTGTACGGCGGCACTGATCCGCTTTCCGGACAGATTGCACTTCTGGAGGAAGCAAAGGCGCTTGGCGATCTCGGGCGGCACGGCTGGCGGCCGAAGCGAACAATCATCTATACCAGCTGGGACGGCGAAGAGCCGGGCCTGCTCGGCTCGACCGAGTGGGCCGAAACGCATGGTGCCGACCTGAAGCGGAAGGCGCTCCTTTACATCAACACGGACTCGAACGCACGCGGCTTCCTCGACGTGGCGGGCAACCACGATTTCGAGCATTTCGTAAATCAGGTCGCCAATGACGTGACGGATCCCGAGACGCACGCGTCCATCGGCCAGCGCCACCGCGCAAAGCTCCGAGTCGATGCGCTCGAGCCTACCTCTCACGATCCGGAGGTGGTGGAACGTCTGAAAGCGGAAGCAAAGATCGCCGCCGATCCGAAGCGCGATTTTCCCCTCGATGCGTTGGGTTCCGGTTCGGACTATTCAGCCTTCCTCGAACACCTTGGCGTGCCGGCGCTGAACGTGCAATTCAGCGATGAGGGCGACAGCGGCGGCGTTTATCATTCCCGCTATGACACCTTCGAACATCACAGCCGGTTCGTCGACCCCGGGTTTGTGTACGATGCACTGCTCGCCGAGACGGTCGCGCGCCTGGTTCTGCGGATCGCGGACTCTGACCTGCCGCTGCAGCGCGCGGGAAACTTCTCGGATGCGATGGCCCGCTACTACGGGGAAATCAAGAAGCTGGCGGGCGACACGCACGAGAAGGCGGACATCCAGGCGAAGCTGCTCGCAGATCACGGGTTCCGGCTTGCGGCCGACCCGACAAAGACAAGCGGTCCGCCGGCGCCGCTCAAGGCTGTACCGAAGTTCGAATTTGCGCCGCTCGAAAACGCGCTCGACCGCCTGAAGAAAAGCGCCCATGCCTACGACGACGCCTTCGCGAACAATACGGCGAAGCTTACGCCGGAGGGCCGGGCGCACTTACAAGGTGTTATGCAGAGCGTTGACCAGACTCTCGCGCCGGACGGTGGGCTCCCTGGTCGCCCGTGGTTTAAGAACCTGATCTACGCCCCTGGCCGCTATACTGGTTACGGCGCGAAAACTCTGCCTGGAGTGCGGGAGGCTATCGAGGATGAGCGATGGGACGACGCGAACAAATACGCCAAGCTCACCGCCGACGCGCTCAATGCGTACAGCGCGCGTCTTGATCAGGCGACAGCGGTGCTGAACGGCAAGTGATCCGAGCCGGCGGCCGCAACGGCTTCGTACAACGTGGCAAGCTGAAGCCCAGCCTGCCGCATGTCATGCAGGAACCCGTCGCTTGCGAAGTAAGTGAATTCTTCTTCGCGTTGGTGGTGAATAGGATCGCGCGCATGCAACGTATCGTCCACGTGCCCGGGATGGCACATGATAACAGAGCCGTTCACCGCGCCTGAAATCATGCTCCGAAAGAGGTCGCGAAAGGATGTCGTCTCTTTGAAACTGCGCACACCCCGAAAGCCGCAATTGGTTCGCACACCGTGGATATTCGCAAGCTGCTCCATAGGATGCGCGGCCCACGAGAGATATGCTGAGTCAACCCATGCTGGCCGCTGCAACATCGCGAAGCCGATCGGTTCGCGTGTGAGCCGGACGTAAGCTCCGATCCGCTGCGCAACTTCGATAACGGCCTCGCGCACAGCGGGCAGAAGATGCACATGCTGATGTCCATCGATGTAAGCGGGCGCCGCCCCAACAACAGACATGAATGTGTTCACCTGCCGTGATAGCTCTGCGCGGATATGCTTAGGATTGAGCCGGCGCAGCCAGCCAGAAACCAGAACGGAGGAAAGTGGCCTATCCGTCGTCAGCGTGAAATGCAGTCCGATATCCGCCCGGTTGAGGTAGGACCGAAGCACTGGTCCATCCTGCGCAAATTCGGGAAACACCACCATACAACTGGTGGCAGAAAGCCGGCCGCAATCCAGCAATTCGCGGATACCGCGGCTTACGGCCGGCGAAAGGCCGTAATCGTCGGCGCATAAAACGATCTTGCGCGCGTCGGCCATCAGGTGAGTGCTTTGGCGACGGCCTGAGCGGTGATCTGCTCCATCACAAGATAGCCAACGCGGTTGGGATGTACGCCATCATAGGTGAAGTCCGCTTTCATGGCGCCGGTACCGTCATCGAGTAGCGGCGTGTAGTCCGCAAACGCGAAGTTATTGAGCATTGCGTAATCACGGATCCAGCTGTTCAGCGCGCGGAGTTTTGGCACTGGCTCGGCCACAGACCGCCAGGGAAACGCGGCGGCCGGCGGAACCGCAGCGAGAATAATGCGCACGCGATGCAGCCGGGCGAGGTCGACCATCGACATCAGGTTGTTCCTCGTGGCTTCCGGATCGAAAGGACCGGTATTTTCGGCCACGTCATTGGTACCCCCCATGATATGTACAACTTCTGGCCGCAATGAGAGAACATCCTGCCGGAAGCGCACCAGCATTTGCGGCGTTGCCTGGCCGCTGATCCCGCGATCGATGTAGCCGTTCTCCACGAAGAATTCGGGATGAAACACCCGCCAGGCCCGGGTTATGGAGTCGCCAAGAAAGACAACCCGACGCTCTCTCTGCGGCAACTGACGCACGTGAAGATTGTCAACACGATATTGACCAAGTAGTGCCCAATCGGTGTGGATGCGCAGTTCGTCGGCTGGAGAGCCAATCGGCGGAGCCGGAATAGTCCACGGAGCAGTTGCGCCGCCAGCAGATTCAGCGTGGGTCGCCCTTGCACCTGAGGCTATCGCGGCGGCTCCGTACAAGAAAAGGCGACGTGGGACGCCCATGGGAAACTCCTATCGCATCACGAGTTATGCAACCTGCGCCGTGAACGGCAAGTTCCACCCTGTCGAAAACTCCTGTACGAGAACTTGATGCGCCTGCCTCCAATTATTGCACCACTCTCCTTAGCGTTTTTGCTATTGGGAGCCTGCTCGAGCATGTCCCAGTCGACCTCCTCCGTGCCGCCACCCGCTTCCCCGCCGCCAGCTGACGTCACCGGGGTGCCCGTCGTTCATCCTGAAATCTGGCCGAAGCTACAAAGCGGCGTGGCGGACGATCCTGCGATCGAAGCGCGAGTCACCGATCTCCTGTCGCGGATGACCGTCGAACAGAAGGTTGGTCAGACTATTCAGGCTGACCTTGGTTCGGTGACGGTGGAGGAGGTTCGGACATACCGCCCGGGTTCGATTCTGAACGGGGGGAGTTCGGGACCGCACGGGAATGACCGCGCGGCTGCGCCGGAATGGCTTGCGGCGGCCGATGAGCTCTATCGCGCCTCCGTGGACGCTGTCCCAACCGGCCATGTTGCGATTCCGCTCTTGTGGGGCACCGATTCGATGCACGGGAATTCCAATATCATCGGCGCGACCATTTTTCCGCACAACATCGGATTGGGCGCGACGCGTGATCCGGAGCTGATCCGCAGGATCGGCGAAATCACGGCGATCGAAACCCGCGTAACGGGGCAGGACTGGATTTTTGCGCCCGTTGTGGCGGTCGCGCGCGACGATCGGTGGGGGCGCACTTATGAGAGCTATTCGGAAAATCCGGAACTCGTGCAGGACTGCGCGCGCGCTTTGATCGACGGCATCCAGGGCTTGCCCGGCACCGCTGATTTCCTGCGCGGCGCACACATGCTTGCCACGGCCAAGCATTTCGTGGGTGACGGCGGCACCGCTCGGGGAACGGACCAGGGCGATAACATCTCTTCTGAAGAAGAACTCCGCGACATCCATTCCGCTGGTTATCAGGCAGCCATTCCGGCTGGCATCCAGACCATCATGATCTCCTTCTCCAGCTGGCACGGCGAAAAGATGTCTGCCAATCGCGCGCTTCTGGAAGATGTGTTGCGCGGCCGTTTGGGTTTCAATGGCTTCACGGTCAGCGACTGGAATGCACACACACAGGTTCCAGGCTGCACCGGATCGCGCTGCCCGGCCGCATTTCTCGCGGGCATCGACATGTTCATGGCGCCGGACACATGGAAAGGGCTTTACGCCAACATGGTCGAAGAAGTGCGGTCGGGCGAGATTCCCATGGCCCGGCTGGATGAAGCAGCCGCGCGCATCTTGCGCGTGAAGCTGCGCGCGGGCTTGTTCGACGAAGGGCAGCCTTCGCAGCGGCCCTACGCAGGTAGGTGGGATCTGATCGGCTCGGCCAACCATCGTGCCGTCGCTCGGCAGGCGGTACGAGAGTCGCTGGTGCTCCTCAAGAACGAGCGCAACATCCTGCCGCTAAACCCGCGCCTCCATGTGCTCGTGGCAGGGGATGGCGCAGATAACATGAGCAAGCAATCGGGCGGCTGGACGATTTCCTGGCAGGGCGACGGTAACAGTCGCGCAGATTTCCCCAGCGCGCAGACGATCTATGAAGGCATCGCCGAGCAGGTGACGAGTGCCGGGGGCGCGGCGATGTTGAGCCCGGATGGCAGCTTTACCACCAAGCCGGATGTGGCCATCGTGGTGTTCGGGGAGGACGCATATGCGGAGGGAAACGGCGACCGGCCGGATTTGGCCTATGAGGCGAAGGATGCCCGGTCCATCCAGATTCTCCGCGCCCTAAGAGCGCAGGGGGTCCCTGTTATTGCCGTTTTCCTCTCCGGGCGCCCGATGTACGTCACGCCCGAAATCAACGCAGCCGATGCTTTTATTGCTACGTGGCTGCCAGGCGGCGAAGGGGGGGGTGTGTCCGACCTTCTGTTCCGCAATCTCGATGGAACGGTTCACTATGATTTCCGTGGCCGTTTGTCGTTTTCGTGGCCTCGCAGCCCGGACCAGACGCCACTCAATGTTGGGGATCGCAACTACGATCCACTCTTCCCGTTCGGCTATGGACTGGATTACGCGCATCCGCGCGATCTAGGTCCCTTGCCCGAGGCACCCGCGCCCAGTCTTGCCGCTCCCCAGAGCTGAGGTTTAAGCATGGCGGCGGGGAAGCGAGGCGCGGGACATTGAAGATCAGGTTGCACAAGAACGATCTGCCTGACGGCGTCGATCTCGGATCGGTCGTGGCGATAGACACCGAAACGCTCGGCCTCAATCCCAATCGCGATCGCCTCTGCCTTGTGCAACTCGCTTCCGGCGACGATGGCTGCCATCTCGTGCAGTTCGATGCCGGAGCATACGACGCTCCGAACCTGAAGCACCTGCTGGCTGATTCCAGAGTGCTGAAGCTGTTCCACTTCGCGCGCTTCGACCTTGCGGTAATGAAGAAATATATGGGCGTGATGGCCCGGCCGATCTACTGCACACGCACCGCATCAAAGCTGGTTCGCACCTACACGGATCGCCACGGGCTGAAGGATTTGGTGCGCGAGCTGCTGAGTGTCGATCTTTCCAAAGAGCAGCAAACGTCGGATTGGGGTGCGCCGGAGCTAACCGAGAAGCAGCTTGCCTATGCGGCAAATGACGTGGCGTACCTTCATCGTCTGAAAGAGGCGCTAGACAAGATGCTGTTGCGCGAGGGCCGCGTGGAGCTTGCGCAGGCGTGCTTCGAGTTTCTGCCGCACCGGGCGGAGCTTGATCTCGCCGGCTGGGCTGATACTGACATTTTCGCCCACTAAGTACTGCAAACCTTCGGCCAAAGCTGCCTTGAAGCCGCCCAATCGGGTGCCCATAGTGTTCGGACGCGCTATATTCAGACGAGCCACGCCTGTCTGCGGGCCCCTGCCTTTGCGATATCTGGGATTGCTGGCTTCTGTAACAGGTATTTGGATGCGCTCCTCTGACGCTAACGCCCCGCTGGAATCGGCACAGAATTGGAGCGGCGATACGGCTGCCGCCCACCGTGTTGTCGAATACGCGGTCGAGGCGATTCGTGCCCTAGACGAAGGCCTGGGCGGCGAATTCAGCCGCGCTGTCGACATCATCCTCGCCGTGCACGGTCGGGTGATCGTCAGCGGCATGGGAAAAAGCGGACTGATCGGACGCAAGATCGCCGCAACCTTGGCATCCACAGGAACGCCAGCCCATTTTGTTCATCCGGCCGAAGCAAGCCACGGCGATCTCGGAGCACTCGTGCCAGGCGATGTGCTTCTTGTGATTTCCTACCGTGGCGAGACGGCTGAACTTTCAGACCTCATCACCTACGCCAAGCGATTTCACATTCCGCTGATCGGGATGGCAGCGAATCCGGAGTCTTCCCTCGTTGAGGCAGCCGATGTGAAGCTCCTTCTCCCGAACTCGCGGGAAGCCTGTCCGATGGGCTTGGCGCCCACGACCTCCACGACTGTGATGTTGGTGCTTGGAGATGCGCTCGCGGTGGCGCTGATGGAGCGACGCGGCTTTTCAGCGGATCAATACCGCGAACTGCATCCCGGAGGTTCGCTGGGTCGGGCTCTGATCCGCGTCTCCGATCTCATGCATTCCGGAGACGACGTCCCGTTGGCTGCCGAAACTGATCTGATGCAGCAGGTGCTGATAATCATGGCACAGCGCCGTTTTGGTTGTGTGGGAATTACCGATGAAAAGGGTCGCCTGACCGGCATCATAACCGACGGCGATCTTTCGAGACATATGAGCCGCGATCTTCTTGACAAGACGGCAGGACAAGTGATGACACCCCGCCCGAAGATCATCCACCCCCAGCAGTTAGCGGCGGAAGCCCTAGCTTACATGAATGATAACCAGATTACGCGGCTTTTCGTGCTCGATCCTGCCGATAAGACACACAAGCCCGTTGGCATTCTGCACATCCACGACTGCCTGAGGGCAGGACTGCAATAATGACAAGTCCTGCCGAGATAAAGGTTCCGGCGCCAGGCAAACGGCCCGCAGAACGGCGGCGGTCGCGCATTGATTGGGCGGTGCAGGCGCGCACGACCGTGCACGATGCACGGCGCTACACGCGTTTTGTCGGGATCATGAAGCGCGTGCTGCTGGTCGCCGCGGCCGCCTTGATTTTCGCAGTGCTTGTGTACGCGCTCCAGCCCCGAGAAGCGAAGCAGTACGCGGTAACGTTCGAGCGGCTGAGCGAGGTTTCCAATGACCTCACGATGGCGCGTCCACGCCTGATGGGCACGGACAGCGACGGCAGCCCGTTCGTCGTCACTGCGGATAGGGCCGTGCAGGATCCGCGCGATATTCACCGTGCCAAACTCTACAATGTTGAAGCCGACATGTCGGCCAAAGGCGGCGCTTGGTACAACATGCGGGCACCGCACGGCTTTCTCGATTCGGCGGCACAGAAATTGTGGCTAACCGGCGAGCTGGCCCTATTTTCAGACGGTGGATACGAGTTGCACACGGATTGGGCGTTTGTGGATCTCGCGCCAAGCTGTGATCCTAAAACCGGCCGGCCAACGACAACGAAAGCGGCCAAACCGGGCAAACCTCTGCCGCGTTGCGCTCACACGACTGTGCGAGGCGATCATGAGGTCACTGGCCAAGGACCCTTCGGCACCATGCGCGCAGATCGTTTTCATATTGAGAAAGCCTCGAAGCATGTGTACCTCGAGGGCAATGTGAGAATGGTACTCTATCTAGGGCGAAAGGCGGTCAGATCAACCGCGCCATCAAAAAAATCATGAAGGCTTGCTCTTCTCTTCTATTGCTGGTTTTGGCGTTCGGCGCATGGGCAATTGCACCGGCATTTCCGGAGAACGCGACCGCCGAGATCCAGGCGGCGAAGAGCATTCCGACAAAGAAAGCTGGTGCGAAGAATGCGAAACAGGATGACTCAAGCGTAAACTTGTTCGGTAGTCACAACAGCAATGCGCCTATCAATGTGTCCGCCGATAGTTTTGTCGGCGATCTTGCCAGCAAGGTTGGCACATACGTTGGGAATGTGATTGTCATACAAGGCGACGTGAAGCTGCGTGCGGACAACGTGAAGGTGCACATCAACCAGGGCAAGCCGACGCGCATGGAAGCGAACGGCAAGGTTGTCGTAACGGCACCAAACGGCACCGCCACTGGCGATAACGGCATCTATGAGTTGGGCCCGCGGACGATCACCATGACAGGCCATGTCGTGCTCACGAAAGACAAGGACGTTATGCGCGGCACGAAACTTGTGATGGATATGAATACCAATCTCGCCCACATGTATGCGCAGGGAATGCCAGGCGGCCGTGTGCAAGGCCTGTTCGTCCCACCGCAAAGCCCGGCAAACGGTGGTGCCAAAAAAACGGAATCGCCCAAGGGCGGACGAGTGCACCAAACCATAGAAACCTCAGGCGCCCAAAGTCCGTTGGCGCCGCCGCAGAAGTAAACTTTCACGCTTCCTTAAAGGGAGATAGGCACAGTTCTTGCCATGATCACGATGACCTCCTCGAGCGGTCCGTCTGCGCAGGCCGAAAAAGCACGGCCGCGGGTGGTCGAGGGCCAGCAAGGCCTCGCCGTGAACAAGATTGGCAAGAGTTTTCGCAAGCGCCCAGTCGTCCGTTCTGTCTCTCTGAGCCTGAAGCGCGGTGAAGTCGTGGGTCTGCTCGGCCCCAATGGCGCGGGCAAGACAACATGCTTCTACATGATCACCGGGCTTATCCCTGCGGACTACGGAACCATTGAACTGGACGGACACGATGTGACGCACATGCCGATGTACCGCCGCGCGCGGTTAGGCATTGGCTACTTGCCGCAGGAGGCATCGATCTTCAGAGGAATGACAGCGGAAGAAAATATTCGGGCAACGGCAGAGCTCGTCGAATCCGATCCCGGTCACCTCGAAGCGATGGTCGAAGAGTTGATGGTCGAATTCGGCATAACCCATGTACGCGACACCCCGGCTATCGCCCTTTCCGGTGGCGAACGCCGGCGCGTGGAAATTGCCAGAGCGCTTGCCACTCACCCCTCTTACATTCTGCTCGACGAGCCACTCGCTGGCATTGATCCGATCGCCGTCAACGATATTCGCGATCTCGTCATGCATCTGAAGGATCGCGGCATCGGCGTGCTCATCACCGACCACAACGTCCGCGATGCGCTCGACATCATCGATCGTGCCTACATCATTCACGAGGGCCAGGTGCTGAAGGAGGGGACACCTGCCGAAATCGTCGGCGACCGGGACGTGCGCCGGGTCTACCTTGGCGAGCGGTTCTCGCTCTAACGACTGAGCAGGGTAGGCGGGTATGGCGTTGACGCAGCGGCTCGAGCTTCGCCAGGGGCAGTCCCTGGTCATGACGCCGCAACTGCAGCAGGCGATCAAGCTACTGACACTCTCAAACCTTGAACTGGCTGAGTACGTGGAGGCAGAGCTCGAGAAGAATCCGCTGCTCGAGCGCGAGGAGGGCGAGCCGCATAGCTCCGAGGATAGCGCGGCGGAAGCACCGACCGAATGTTTCGAAGAAGCGACCGATTCCGCCTTGGCGCGCGAGGATTTCGGCAAGGCCGATGACCTCGATGCCGAGAAGGGCGATATGTATGACGAGGTTAGCCCTCTGGCAGCCGGTCCGCGGGATTCTCAATTGTCCGATTGGACGACATTGCGTTCCGGAACTTCCCTCGATGGTGATGACGAAGCATTCAATCGCACCCTTTCACGGCCGGCGAACCTGAGGGACCATCTCGAAGCGCAGCTCTCCATCGCGGCCGTAAACGACGAGCAGCGGTTCATCGCGGCTGCCCTAATCGACGCAATCGACGATGGAGGCTATCTGCGGGCCGATATCTGCGATCTTTCATCGCAACTCGGCATTCACGCACAAACGGTGGAAGGGGTGCTGGCGACCATTCAGGGCTTCGAGCCGACCGGTGTAGGTGCGCGCGACCTTGTCGAATGCCTGTCTCTGCAGTTGCGGGAACGGGGCCGCCTTGATCCCGTCATGCAGAAATTCCTGCAGCATCTCGATCTGGTGGCGAAGCGCGATATTACCACCCTTTGCAGGGTTTGCGGTGCCGATACGGAAGAAATCGGGGAAATGATCGCGGAAATCCGTGCCCTGACGCCAAAGCCCGGCCTTGCCTTCAATAGCGAGCCGGTCCAGCCGGTTGTGCCCGATGTCTTGGTCTGCGAAGGACCGGATGGAGCCTGGCAGGTCGAACTCAATTCGGAGACTTTGCCACGACTGCTTGTGAATTCGCGTTACTACACGAAAGTTTCCGCAGCGAACAAAGACAAGGATGCCTCTGTCTATCTGGCGGACTGCTTCAACAACGCGAACTGGTTAGTGAAGAGTCTCGATCAGCGAGCACGCACGATCCTGAAAGTCGCAAGCGAAATTGTTCGCCAGCAGGACGGTTTCCTGACCTTCGGTGTCCGCCATTTGCGGCCGTTAAACCTGCGGGCCATTGCGGATGCGATCGGCATGCACGAATCTACCGTCAGCCGCGTCACCTCGAACAAGTACATGGCAACGCCGCGCGGAGTGTTTGAGCTGAAATACTTCTTCACGGCATCTATCGCAGCCGTGAATGGGTATGAAGCGCATTCCGCCGAAGCCGTTCGCGACCGTATCCGCGAGATGATCGAGAAAGAGGAGGCACGCGATGTCCTTTCCGACGACCGCATTGTGGCGTTGCTGACCGCGGACGGCATCGATATCGCTCGCCGGACGGTAGCGAAGTACAGAGAGGCAATGCGCATCCAGTCCTCCGTGGAAAGGCGCAAAAGCAAGCTCTCTGAACCCCTACTAGGCCGCTGATTTCGCGGTTGACGGCAAGAAGGTCGGGACATATGGTCCGCCGCCTTTTCCGGGGTGTGCCTTGCCCAACGGACGCCGCTCCACAGGAACCTTTCCCAAAAATAAGAAGGCGATTCCCGAGTCATGAGGGATTACGGTTCAAGAACAACGCAACAGGGATGGTTCGACCCCAGCGCGTAAACTCAGCAGGGTTTGGATGGAAATTATTGATTTCCTTGCGCCGGAGGCAGTGCTGTCATCGCTCCGGACGCATGGCAAAAAGCAGCTGATCCACGATCTGGCCGCGCGTGCGTCGCAGCTTACAGGTCTTCCGGCGGGCCGGATTTTCGAGACGTTGATAGAACGAGAACACCTTGGCTCGACGGGCATGGGGCAGGGGATTGCGATCCCGCACGGGAGAGTCGCCGGCGTTTCCCGCATGGTTGGCGTTTTCGCGCGATTGGAGTCGCCTGTTTCCTACGATGCTATCGATGAGCAGCCGGTGGATCTGGTGTTTCTGCTGCTTGCGCCCGTCGAAGCGGGTGCCGATCACCTGAAAGCGCTTGCACGCGTATCGCGACTTCTACGCAATCAGGCCGTGTGCGAAAAATTGAGGGCTGCAAAAAAGCCGGAAGTCCTCTTTTCGCTGCTGACCGAATCTCTGAACGGGCACGGGGCGCAGGCGGCGTGACAAAAAAAGGCCGCCATCGGCGGCCCTGATTGAGTCGGCTTGCCGACTGCTAGTGCACCGACACGGGGGTTAACTCGTTTTGCATAGCTGCGCCGTAGGCGCCATCCCAGCTGTCCATGTAGCCCAGCACAGTGCCGTCCATGGCGTGGAGAACGTAGAGCGTGGCACCCGCTGGTAATTGGATACCCGGCGGTACAATTCCGAGCCTACGGGCTTCCTCGGTACCGGTAGGTTTGATGTAGGCAATTCGCGCCGCTTCGGAGCCGTGCTCGTCAGCGTCGAAGAAATCTTTCAAGTCGGTCATTGCCGATCTCCTTTCGCACGTCCCTCGCCCATTCCACTCCCATCTCTGATGTCGATCTTGCGCGTAATGCTTTCCGGTTTCGGTCGTGCAAGGTGGATCGACAAAAGTCCATTCTCGAGGTCTGCTCCTATTACTTCGATTCCATCCGCGAGGACGAAAGCGCGGTGAAACTGCCGCGCCGCGATGCCTCGATGCAGGAACGTCCGATCGGCCGTTTCGGTTTGTTTTCCCCGGATCACGAGCTGATTGTCTTCTACGGTCAGATCCAGCTCGTCACGCGTGAAGCCCGCGACCGCCAGAGTAATCCGCAGCCGGTCGGGCTCGGTTTCCTCGATGTTGTATGGCGGATATCCTTCGCTGGCCGACTTGGCCGTGCGCTCCAGTAGCCGTTCCAAGTGATCGAAGCCCAGAAGGAAAGGGCTGTTGAAATAGGTGGTTCTGTTCATATCGAGCCCTCCTCGAGCGGCTCTTGGCGGCTCTGTCCTGCAGCCGCCGGGCATATAACGGTCTGCGGCCCTGGTTGGCGCCGCCTCCATCATCAAATGTGGGGATTGGGCACCGAGGATCAAGGTTAATCCGCATGGCGCCTTGCCGCAGCCGTAGCGGAAAGCGGGGAAAGAACGTTTCGCGAGTTCAGGCGTTCAAGGGCTGACGGTTTAAAGTGAGAGGAATGGCCATGAAGCCTGTCTGCCTACTGTTGACAGCGGCAGCGTGCCTTGCCGTTGCCGGATGTTACAGTCCCCAGCGCGCAGAAGAGCATGCGCAAGACATGGCTGCCGATCAGTGCGCCCAGCAAGGCAAGCAATTCGTGCAGACCAGCGGTTCCGCCGCAGCCACACCTGTCGTAACTGGCGCGACCGCGAAAGGTCATTGCGTTAGCCCTGGTGATCCGGATTACATACCGCCGCCCCCACCTCCCGGATCGTAATCAGATCTTCGCTGCAAGCGCGCACAAGCCGGCGAGCGTCTCCGGGACAAGCCAGTGGCCGGCTTCTATCAGTTCGCCTGCGGCGATTTCGCTCGCTAGCACGGCTGGCAGCGGCTTAGTTCCGATGCGCGCGCGCAACGCACTCGCTGCATGAGGCAGCGTGAATTTGCCATGCTGCGAGAGAAAGGCGCGGCCCAGTTCCCGTGCCGCCTCTCGATCAGATAACTGAGAGAGCAAATCGTCGTAGGGTGTGGGCGGATAGCGCTTCCTGAGCAATCGCCATCCTTCATACCCGCCGACGGCTGCCACAAGTCCGCCCGCCCCGATGGCCAGAGTAGTCCTTCTCGTGGGCCTCACCGGAAAATACCCTTGAGATGATCGGCAAGCCGAAGCGTCAGAGCCACAAGATTCAGTGTGGGATTGGACGCGCTGTAGGTCGGAAAAATCGAACTTCCTGCGACGAATAAGTTGGCAAGGCCGTGGACCTGTGCGTTGGCGTCCACTACGCCCTGTTTTGGATCGTCATGCATGCGCGTGGTTCCAAGGTGATGATTTCCCCAATCCATCGCCTGAAGCCATTCGGCGCGGGTGTGACGATCAATACGCAGCATTCCCGATTTCGCCTGGAGCAGCTGGCGCCCGAGTTCGAACAAAACTCGCTGATAACGGGCGAAATCATCATCGGAGATAGTCATGTTAAGGTTCAGCTGCGGCGTGCCCAAGGCATCTCGCGTGTTGGTCAGCGTCAGGCGCCGTTCGGGATCTGGAGCAAGCTCGAGACCCACGCCAAGGGAGTAGGCGTGCGCATCGTTTCCATCCACGCCAAGCGCCTGCGCTGCGGTGGTCACCGCCGCCTGTCCTACCGCGTCCAGAGTCACACGATTCTCGACGGTGATCAGCGCTCCGAGCAGCTGCCTCTGCCGGCGAAAGTTTTCCGTCGGCGACAAGGTTGCGCGGAAGTGCGCACCTTGGGCATCTTTCGTCGCCTTGTAGAAGCCGGCGATCTCGCCACCAAATGTGACGAGCGTGGCTGTATCGCGCGGAATGGCGTGATCGGCAAAAAAGCGGCCGACAACATCGTTCTGATTGCCAATGCCAGCGGCAATTACATCGTTGGAGGCAAGCAGCAGCCGTGCATTTTCAATGCCGCCGCACGCGAGCACGATGTGCCGCGGTTTTACCCTAAACCGGCGGCCGCTCAGCGTGGCCACGTCCAAATGATTTATCCAGCGCACATCCTGCGCCGGGCGCAGCGTCGTTACATTGGCATGCAACATCAGCTGCAAGTTTGGAATGCGCTTCAGATCTTCCGCATAGCGGTGTCCGAATGCGGTCGGCAGGTGCGCCGCATTGCCCCGCCACTGGCTGAACTGGAAAAAGCTCGTGTAAATGCCGCCTTTGTCCAAGGGCAGCAGCGGGCCGGGCAATTCGCGTTCAGCGAGCTTGTCATAAAGGAACGGGCCTGCTTCGGTCAGGCCCTGTGCGCGAAGCAGATGCGGCTCCAGTTCCTGGCGTGAGAAAGGCCAACCGGAGTAGGACAGCCAATCGCGCTTTTCGAAATCGATCTCGTCGAGCGGACGCGACCATCCGCCCCAGTGATTCGTACCGCCACCAAGATACCGTAGCCGCGTCGCATCGAGAGGAATGTAGGAAACACCGGCTTCCTGCCCCACGTAGAGGGCCTGTGTTGCTTCGTCGAATTCCATCCCGCCGCTTTCAAGCAGCAGCATTTTCATAGGCGCATTGGCGAGGGCCAGGGCCAAGGTTATGCCGGCGGGACCGCCCCCCACAATTGCCAGATCGGGCGCAAGTTCCGTCCCGTCGGGAATCTGCCGCGCGTCAAGGAAGGTCAATCGGTTCTCGTCAAGAAGGCCGTACGCCTCATTTGCCGTAGCCCAATGGCCCGCTAAAAAACAATCACAATGAAAAATCTATCCGCTGCTTACCTGCTCGCGTTCCTGTCGCTGCAAACCGGTCCGGTATTCTCATTGCCGCGTTTGCCGCGAGCCACCTTCGACGTGATCCCCCCGTCCGATCGCGTTGAAGGGCCGCGAGATTATATGAAGATCAAGGAAACTCGATGCCGGATTGGGCCCACGGCCGATGCGCGGCGCCGAATCGTGGACGTCGCGGTGCAGGAATGGGCGGTATTTGGTGCGCACACCGTGGACGTGAGCGGCACCGGATTCCAGGCGTTGCCGCAAGGCGTTGATGTGACCGAGCAAGCTGCCGAGTCTGTCGCTCCGGTTGATCCGGCAATGGACGCGACGATTGCCGGCTATTGGTCAGCTACGCCGGACGGCGCCAGGATTCTTGCCCAGCAGAATGCCGTTTGGTACGCGGCCGGCGGGCAATCCACTCGTTGGCTACAGCCGTGGTCTGCAGCTTTCGTTTCTTGGGTAATGTGCGAAGCCGGGTTGGGCGACATGCGGCAGTTCCAGCGGACGATTGCGCACCGCGACTACATCGATCAGGCGATTCGTACGCGCGACGGCCTTGAAATCTACGGTGCCTACAGCGCCTTCGATCCGGGCGAACAGCCCATAGAGCCTGGCGATCTCCTTTGCGACGTGCTCACGACCGCGCGCTTTCATTACCGCACAGTTGATGATCGTAGGCGCGACATGGGCGGCTATGCGCCCGCCCATTGCGATATTGTTGTGAAGATCGCGGCGGACCGCATTCTGGTGATCGGCGGAAATATTCTCGGCGCTGTGACGTTGGCGGTCTGGCCCACCGAACGTGCTCCGGCCGGGTTCTTGCGTCCGACAGAAGCAATCCAGATCGACGGGGCGCGGAATGTGTTCGCACACCTCAAGCTGCGCGCCGGACCCATCGAGGTGAACGCTATGGATAACAGCCCGACGATCAAAGCGGCAGCTCCAACGCCCACTGCAAATTAGATTTCGTTGCGATCAGTGACTGGTGGAGCTGAGCGGGATCGAACCGCTGACCTCGTGAATGCCATTCACGCGCTCTCCCAACTGAGCTACAGCCCCATGTCCAGCGACCGCAATTTGTCAGCTTGGGAGCCGACAAGGTCCTTAGAGAGATCTACCTTTCGTCCTTGGCGATATCAGGATCGATGATGCCCGCCACATCGTTGCCTTCTTCCTCGACCTCCTCAAGCAGTCCCTCGTCTTCGCCCTCGTCGACCTCTTCATCCAACTCCTCGATGTCAGTACTCTCGACGTCCTCGACAACCGTCATGCCCGCGCCGGCAGCTTCGTCCTCCTCGGTCACTTCGGCTTCTTCCTCATCCTCGTCCGTGATACCCGCGATAGGCTCTTCCGCGGCCACCAGTTCCACGCCTTCCTCGGCTTCGGCTTCCTCGGCCTCCTCCTCGCGCTCCTCGGTGTCCTCTACGGCGGTTCCGGCGGCCACAGCCGGTTCCGCTTCGGGTTGACGAGGGCGACGGGTGCGGAACAGTGACTCGGGTTCGAAGCTGGCATGGCACTTCGGGCACTCGATAGGCCGCTTCTGTAAATCGTAAAAACGGGCGGCGCAGGTAGGACAAACGCGCTTCGTTCCGAGATCGGCTTTGGCCGCTGCAGTCATGCTTTTTCCGTGTCTGGAGGCCGGGCCGTTTGCCACGTCCGGACCCCTCTGTCAAAAAAGATTGCGGTTGCCGCCCGGTTCCTGCGGGCAGCTTCCTCATTTGGTGACGGCAGCGGATTCTGCAAGGCATGAGCGACAGGCAGCCCCGGCCCTTCGCGGCGCGTCACACCGGCCCATTGCGGGGCGAGGCAAGAGTGCCGGGCGACAAATCCGTCTCGCACCGGGCGCTGATCGCGGGCGCTTTGACCGTGGGCGAGACACGGATTTCCGGGCTGCTCGAAGCCGGAGATGTTCTGAACACTGCTCAGGCGATGCCGCAATTCGGGGCAGAGGTGAGGCACGCAGCCGCTGGCGTGTGGGAGGTTTGGGGTAGGGGCGTGGGCGGCTGGGCTGAGCCTGTTGCCGAGCTCGACTTCGGCAATTCCGGCACGGGCGCTCGGCTGGTTATGGGTGCAATGGCTACCGCGCCCATTTCCGCCGTGTTCACCGGCGATGAGAGTCTGCGGCGGCGGCCCATGAAGCGGGTGCTGGAGCCGCTGACGAAATTCGGCGCAATCTACGAGGCGCGCGACGGTGATTTGATGCCTCTCAGACTGAACGGAACGGATCGGCCCATCTGCATCGATTATGAGGTGACGGTCGCTTCTGCGCAGGTTAAATCGGCGTTGCTGCTGGCGGCGCTTGGTGCACCGGGGCTCACGCGCATCACGCAACGCGTGCTCACCCGCGATCACACCGAACGCATGCTGCGTGCCTTTGGCGCAGAGATTTCCGTCGAACCGCTTGCCGGCGGCGGTGAGCGCATCAGCGTCATGGGTGAGGTCGAACTCCGGCCGGCCGAAATCTCGGTCCCGCGAGATCCCTCTTCCGCCGCATTCCCCTTGGTAGCGGCCCTCATTGTCCCTGGTTCGGAAGTCTCCATTCCTGGTGTGCTGCTGAATCCACGTCGTGTCGGACTTATCGAGACATTGCTGGAAATGGGCGCCGATATTTGCATCAACAATCGCCGGGAAAGTGGCGGTGAAGAGCTTGGTGACCTGATTGCGCGATCTTCCGAATTGCACGGCGCGGAGGTGCCGCCGGAGCGCGCGCCGTCGATGATCGACGAATATCCGATCCTCGCCATCGCCGCCGCGAACGCCTCCGGACGAACAGTGATGCGAGGCCTTGAAGAATTGCGCGTCAAGGAGAGCGACCGTCTCTCTGCGATCACGAAGGGTCTGCGCGCCTGCGATGTGCAAGTGGAGGAACTCGACGACGGCCTGATCGTCCACGGTTGTTCCGGAGAAATCCCCGGCGGCGCGACCCTTGCCACGCACATGGACCACCGCATCGCGATGTCGTTCTTAATCGCCGGCCTCGCCTCACGCGAGCCCGTTACAGTCGATGATGTTTCTATGATCTCGACAAGCTTTCCGGAATTCGGCGAACTGATGCGAAGCCTTGGCGCGGAGTTTGAATGACCATCGTCACGGCAGTCGATGGCACGGCGGCATCTGGCAAGGGAACGCTGGCGCAGAAGCTGGCGGAGCATTTTCGGTTTGGGCATCTCGACTCGGGGTCGCTCTACCGGCTGGTTGCGCTGACGGTGGCCGATGCCGGCGGCGATCCTTCAAGAGAACAAGATGCGGTTGCGGGAGCCCACCGCATCGATGTCAGCAAACGGGAAGACGCCAGGGTGCGCTCCGTCGAGATCGGGCGCGCCGCATCCCAAGTGTCGGTGTTTCTAGAGGTGAGAAAAGCGCTGCTGCAGTTTCAGCGGGAGTTTGCGGCGCATCCTCCGGGTGGCGCCAGGGGCGCTGTCATTGATGGCCGCGATATCGGTACCGTCGTCTGTCCAGACGCCGTCGCCAAGCTGTTCGTGGATGCGGCACCGGAGATACGCGCCCATCGCCGTTGGATCGAACTGAAGGGCCGGGGAGAGCACGCAGACGAAGCAGGTTTGCTGGCCGAAATCCTCGAACGGGACCGGCGGGATCGCGAACGGGCGATCGCGCCGCTCAAGTCCGCACCGGACGCGCTCTTGCTTGATACCACGCATTTGGATATAGACGCGGCCTTCGCGGCCGCCCTCGCTTTGGTAAAGCCCAAAGTCGAGGAGGCGCTCAAGGCGTTGCCCCAGGGGTTCTAAGGAGACCCGGCGGCGCTCTTCCTGAGCCGGCCCCGTGAGACACTTTCATTCATCATCGCCCGAACGGGCGACCCAACGGGATCATCCGCCTCCGCGGCTGATGACGATCTGTGCGCAACGAACTTTGAACAACCCGAGAAGGACATCGAATGGCCGTCGCTACCTCTATCGCCACCCCCTCCCGCGACGATTTCGCGGCCATGCTCGAGGCGAGCTTCGACAAGCAGTCGCCGCAGGAAGGCAATGTCATCAAGGGCAAGATCGTGGCCATCGAAAACGACTACGCTGTTGTCGATGTCGGCCTGAAAACAGAGGGCCGCGTGCCGCTGAAGGAATTCGGCATGCCGGGCCAGCCGCCGAATGTGAAGCTCGGCGATGAGGTGGAGGTTTACCTCGAGCGTGTCGAGAACGCGCTGGGTGACGCGGTGTTGTCGCGCGACAAGGCCCGGCGCGAGGAAAGCTGGATCCGGCTCGAGCGCGGTTTCAATGAGCAAACCCAGGTCGTGGGCGTCATCTTCGGCCGCGTGAAGGGCGGCTTCACCGTCGATTTGGACGGCGCGGTGGCATTCCTGCCTGGCAGCCAGGTCGATGTGCGCCCGATGCGCGATGTCGGCCCGCTGATGAACCAGCAAGAGCGGTTCATGATCCTGAAAATGGATCGCCGCCGCGGCAACATTGTGGTGTCGCGCCGCGCGGTGCTGGAAGAGCGTCGCGCAGAAGAGCGTACTTCGCTCGTCGCTTCCTTGAAGGAAGGGCAGGTCATCGAAGGCGTGGTGAAGAACATCACCGACTACGGCGCCTTCGTCGATCTCGGCGGCGTGGACGGCCTGCTGCACGTAACCGATATCGCGTGGCGGCGCGTCAGTCATCCCACTGAGGTACTGAACGTGGGGCAGACCGTCACGGTGCAGATCATCAAGATCAACCCCGATACGCAGCGCATCAGTCTCGGTATGAAGCAGTTGATGACAGATCCCTGGGAAGGTGTCGCCGCCAAATATCCTGTGGGCGCGAAGTTCAGCGGCAAGGTCACCAACGTCACCGATTACGGCGCCTTCGTGGAACTGGAGCCGGGCGTCGAAGGCCTGGTGCATGTCAGCGAGATGAGCTGGGTGAAGAAAAACGTGGCGCCGTCGAAGATCGTCACGCCGGGCACGGATGTGGACGTGCAGGTGCTGGAGGTGGATTCCAACAAACGTCGGATTTCCCTCGGCCTGAAGCAGACGCAGGAAAATCCATGGGAACAGTTCGCGCGCGAACACCCCCCGGGCAGCACAATCGAAGGCGAGATCAAGTCGATCACCGAGTTCGGCCTGTTTGTCGGCGTCGGGGAAGATTTGGATGGGATGGTGCATCTCTCCGACATCTCCTGGGAGAAATCAGGTGATGAGGCGGTGAAGGATTACGAAAAGGGCCAGACGGTGAAGGCCAAGGTGCTCGACATCGATGTGGAGAAGGAGCGCGTTAGCCTGGGCATGAAGCAGCTTCAATCCGATCCGATGGACAAGATCGGCCCGATGAAGAAGGGCTCGATCGTCACCGTCACCGTGTCCGAGGTGAACGACGGCGGCATCGAAGTGGAGTTGGCCGATGGGTTGAAGAGCTTCATCCGTCGCGCCGATCTTTCGCGCGACCGCGCCGAGCAGCGCCCCGAGCGCTTCGGCAAGGGCGACAAGGTGGATGCCGTGGTGACGAGCTTCGACAAAGGCTCGCGCAGGATCGGCCTGTCGATTAAGGCGCGCGAAATGGCGGAAGAAAAGGAAGCGGTGGCGCAATACGGCTCATCCGATTCCGGCGCCAGCCTGGGCGACATCCTCGGCGCCGCGTTGAAGAAACGCAAGACAAGCGATGATGAAAGCAGCGAAGGTGAGGGCGAGGAGTAACGCTCGGCTCGACGCTACTATGTTGATGCGAAACCGCGCGGGTCCTACCCGCGCGGTTTTCTCTCATCATTACGTTGAGTTTCTTGTTATCAATCGGGCAGCCCAGGAGGACTTGATGAGCACGACGCCGCCGATGGATTATGTGGAGTTCAGCGTCAGCGATATCGGTCGCACCAAGGCCTTTTATACTGCCGTGCTCGGCTGGGAATTCACCGACTATGGCCCGAGCTATACCAGCTTCGTGGACAATGGACTCGGTGGTGGTTTCACCACCGACCGGCCGCCGCGCCCCGGCGGGCCGCTGATGGTGTTCCATGTTGACGATCTGGAAGCTGCCTTTGAACGCGCGAAGGCGGCCGGCGCATCGATCACCAAGCCCATATTCTCATTTCCAGGCGGTCGCCGCTTCGAGTTCAAGGATCCCGACGGCTACGACATCGCCGCTTGGAAGCAGGACTAGGTCGTGCAGCGGATATGTAGCACGACGGGCCGCATCATAAGTCAATCTGTGAAACATTGCCTCCGCGCCCGCTCTGCGAATAGTCTTCACCATGGAGGGGTTCACGACAGACAACGTCGCGAACCGGTTCAAGCATCTTAGGCCCGGCGCGCGATGGCAACGGAGCGTTCGTATGTTCACGCCACGCGTATTCACAATGGCGAGCCTGCTCGCAGGCTCTGCCTTTCTCCTCGTTACTTTACCATCCCAGGCGCTGACGGCGCGCCATGACAACGCGCGTACGCCCGCTGTGCCAGTCAGCGGTACCTGCAGGGCCGGTGCCATGGCCTACAGCATTTCGACCGACCTGCAGACCACCACGTCGAAGAACTACCGTGACGTGAGTGGCACCAGCGTCTCTTTCACGCAGGGCTCTGCCGGCTGTGCGGAAGTGTCATTCTCGGGTGAAGGCGCGACCACGCCAGGCAACCTGCTGGTGATACAGGCCGTGCTGGACGGCTCGACCGTCTGCCTGCCCGGCGACAACAATTTCGCTTCTGACAGCCCCTCGAGTGACGTGTCCGATCATGCCATGAATTTCATTTGCCCGAATGTGAGCGCGGGCAATCACTCGGTCAAAATCCAGTTCCGGACCCGTTTCGGCGGCAAGGTTGCGCTCGATTATCGGACCGCGATCGTCCGATATACGCCATAAAGGTGGTTCAGGACGAAGCGGGCGCGGGGGCCCGCTTCGTTTTTCTGTCCTCGTG